>CAMNFV010000031.1 GCA_946537515.1 uncultured Ruminococcus sp.
CATCGAATATAAACCGCAGGTCGCATCGCGGCAGGAGGAGATCGCCGCGTTTTGCGGGAATATACAGAAAGAATGGAGTAAGGAGAAATGAAATCATGCTGAATACAACCGATTTCAAGCACGGCGACGACCGCTATACCGATTATATTACGGACAGCAAACTCTGGGGAGAACCGCTCAAGCTGGATATCTCCTTTGAAGAGAAACTCGGCAAGACCGAAGATACACTTGCAGAGGCGCTGCCCGCGATTAACAGCAAGCTTTCCTTCATCGAAGAAAATATGGATGCCGTCAAGCGGGCTTCCGTTGAAGATGCGCATCTGGATGAACTCGCGGAGGATTGGCTTTCCGAACTGCTGGAACATGAGGATGACACCGAGGTCGAGCTTGAGGACGGCAGCAAAATTCCGGTGAAGGTGACGCCGGAACGCTTCATTGCGAGCCTTTATCCTGTTGCGCTGGGATTTGAGTTCAGTGAGAGCACCGGGATCTGCGCGGCATATCTCGAGCTTGGCTGCGATCCGGATTATTTCGCCGGACACCGCGTCCATATTGAGATTGACGAGGAAAACGAGATCAGCTGCGACGGCATCTGACTGCACCCCATAAAACTGAAAGAAGGAGGCTGGATCCTTTGGAAACCATACTCATCCGCAATGTCCGCGCTGCTGACAGCCTGCGGGACGCAGTTTGCGATATGCTCCTGAAAGACGGCAAAATCGCCGCAATCGGGGCGCATATCGAAGCAGAGACGGACCGCGTCATCGACGGCACGGGACTTGCCGCGCTGCCGGGACTGTTTGATATGCATGTGCATTTCCGCGATCCCGGTCAGACGCATAAAGAGGACGTCTATACCGGAACGGCGGCAGCGCTTGCAGGCGGTGTCACGGGCGTACTCTGTATGCCGAATACCACGCCGCCGATGGATAATCCGGAGCAGGTACGTGAATTTCTCTCGCGTGCAAAGACAACCGGCGTCGATGTCCACCAGACCGGTACGCTGACCGTCGGGCTGAAAGGCGAACAGCTCGCGGATTATGAAGCACTCAAAGCCGCCGGCGTTACGGCGCTCTCTGATGACGGCAGACCTGTCCCGACCGCAGAGATGATGAAAGCCGCGCTCGCAAAAGCAAAGGAAGCCGGCCTTCCGGTCGTTTCCCATTGCGAGGATCTGGCGATCATCAACGGCGGAATTATCAATAAAGGCGCGGTTTCCGAGGCACTCGGCGTCAAGGGCATGGATCGTCTTTCCGAGGATTCAATCACGGAGCGCGATCTGCAAATGGCGCTGGAAACCGGTGCACAGCTTCATATCTGCCATGTCTCGACACGCGGCAGCACGGATGCTGTCCGGAAGGCGAAGGCGGCCGGCGGCAATGTTTCCTGCGAGACCGCCCCGCATTACTTCCTGCTGACCGATGAGCTGCTTCTGAAGCGCGATGCCGATTACCGGATGAATCCGCCGCTGCGCACACCCGATGATGTTGCGGCGATCAAAGAGGGCATCCTCGACGGCACGATCGACTGCATCATTACCGACCACGCGCCGCATACCGCAGCCGAAAAGGCGGACTTTGAAAAGGCGCCGAACGGTGTTGTCGGACTGGAAACCTCGCTTGCTGCGACGCTGACTGCCTTCTATCATACGGGATTGCTCACCTTGCAGGATATTGTCCGGCTGATGAGCGACAACCCGCGCAGACTGCTGCATCTCCCGGCGCGCACGCTCGAAGAAGGGCAGCCTGCCGATCTGATTTTGGTCGATCTGAACCGCAAGTGGACAGTCGATCCGGAAAAGCTGCATTCCAGATCGCATAATACCGTATTCAAGGGCATGACGTTCACCGGCAAGGTGCTGACGACCATTACCGGCGGCGTTGTGCGGTATGAAGCTGAACGTATTTCCGAAAAAGGCTGAGACAATGGAAACAAATTGGTATCAGGGATATTTAGGGAAAATACAAGAATCTGCTGATACTTTGAATATTCCAAACAGAAAGGATGATTTTTATGCCGGCAAGAAAACTGCCGCCCCCGCCGCCCGGAATCTTTCCGCCGCCCTTTGAGCCCCGCCGCCGCAGACGCAAGCGCCGCCAGACCCCGACGGAAAAGCTCAAGCGCAAGATCGCCAAGGTCACAGGCATCCCGACAACCTCTGCCGGACGCAAAAAGAAAGCAGAGCGTATGGTCTGCGATTTCCTGATCGACAAGCTCGATAAACTCGATAAATAAATATCCAACCATAAAGGAGCGATTTACCATGAAAGAGCTGTTACAGC
The DNA here is from genome assembly GCA_946537515.1 of uncultured Ruminococcus sp. GTDB lineage: Bacteria > Bacillota > Clostridia > Oscillospirales > Ruminococcaceae > Firm-04. The sequence goes on from CAMNFV010000031.1 coordinate 2,283, forward strand.
TTCTGAAACAGAATGCAAGACTTTCGAATGCGGAGCTTGCTGCCATGCTCGGCAGAGATGAGGCGACCGTCACCAAGCAGATCAAGGAGCTGGAGGAATCCGGCGTGATCCGCGGTTACAGCGTCATCGTCGATGAGGAGCTTGCAGACCGCGACGAGGTCTCCGCTTATATTGAACTGAAAATCACACCGCAGCCCGATTGCGGCTTCGATGAAATTGCACGCATCATCTCTGGATTTGAAGAGGTCGAATCCGTGACGCTGATGTCCGGCGGCTATGATCTCGGCATCACGCTGACCGGCTCCGGCCTGCGCGATATTGCGGGCTTTGTCTCGCAGCGCCTTGCAACGCTCAGCGGCGTGCTCTCTACCCGGACGCATTTTGTCCTCAAGCGCTATAAGGAAAAGGGCATCCTGATCCAGGATGAGCCGGGCGATGAAAGAGGTGTTTACCTGTGAATTATGATTCCATTCTCTCGGAGCGCGCACAGGCGATCCAGCCCTCTCCGATCCGCCGCTTCTTCGATATGGCGGAGAATATGGAGGGCGTTATCTCGCTGGGCGTCGGCGAGCCGGATTTCCGTACCCCGTGGACGATTCGTTCCGCTGCGATCTCAACGCTGGAGCGGCAGGCGATCTTCTACGGCGCGAATTCCGGTCTGCTGCAGCTTCGTGAGGAAATTTCCCATTTTATGCAGCGGAAATATAAGCTGAATTACTGTCCGGAAAATGAGCTGCTCGTGACAATCGGCGGCTCGGAGGCAGTAGACCTGACCTTCCGCACGCTGCTCAATCCCGGCGATGAGGTGCTGATTACGGAGCCGTGCTTTGTCTGCTATGCGCCGCTGGTTTCCATGGCGGACGGTGTTCCGGTTTCGCTGCCGACCAAGGAGGAAAATGAATTCCGCCTGACCGCTGAGGAACTGAAAGCCAAAATCACCCCGAAAACCAAGCTGCTGATGCTCTCTTATCCGAATAACCCGACCGGCGCGATTATGCGGCGCGAGGATTATGAAGCGATCGCAGAGGTGCTGCGCGGCACGGATATCATGGTGCTCTCAGATGAAATTTACTCCGAGATGACTTACGGCTCCAAGCATGTTTCGATCGCGGAGCTGGACGGTATGCGCGAACGGACGGTCGTTGTCAACGGCTTCTCCAAGACCTTTGCCATGACCGGCTGGCGTCTCGGCTGGATGGCTGCACCGCCGGAGATTATCGCGCAGGCACGCAAGATTCATCAGTATGCAATTATGTGCGCGCCGATGGTCAGCCAGCGTGCGGCGATTGAAGCGCTCAAGCATTGCGATGCGGACTGCGCACATATGATCGAGGAATACGATCACAGACGCCGCTTCCTGCTGGAACGCTTCTCTCAAATGGGGCTGCGATGTTTCCCTGCACAGGGCGCGTTTTATCTCTTCCCGAGCATTGAATCGAGCGGCCTGAGCAGCGAGGAATTCTGCGAGCGGCTGCTTCAGGAGGAAAAGGTTGCAGTTGTTCCGGGCTCTGCATTCGGCGAGAGCGGCAAGAATAATATCCGCATCTCGTATGCTTATTCGCTCAAGCACCTGACCGAGGCTGCAAACCGTATCGAGCGCTTCCTGCAAAAATATCACAAATAAAAAGAGACCGCTGAAACGAGCGTAAATGCTTGCTTTCAGCGGCTTTTTATTGACAAAAAAGAATCCTGCCGTACCCGTATAAGCGGCAGGATGAAAACTTGAGAGGTTTGAATGGACAAAGTGTTACTGTGCTGCCGTCAGGACATAGCCCTGTTTGCGGACGGTCCGCAGCAGCTTGACGGGAAATCCGTCATCGAGTTTCTTGCGCAGATAGTGGATATAGACCGGCACGACAGCGCTGTCAGAGCCGTCCGGCGCGACAAACCGTTCGATTTCCTCGCGGGAGACTGTATTGCCTGCGTGCGCGGCGAAGAGTTCTAAGATTGCGCATTCCTTTTCGGAGAGCAGCAGCCGCTTGCCGCCTCTTGTTGCGACATGACGGTTCGTATCGACGGTCAGATCCGCGATACAATGCATACCGCTGCCGGATGAGGGCGGCGTTTTGCGCCGGTAAGTACGTACCATGCGTCTGACGCGCGCCATGCACTCATCCATATGAAACGGTTTCAGGAGATAATCATCGGCACCGCTGTCGAGCGCGAGCACACGGTCCGCAACGGAGCCGCGGCTGCTTAGAATCATCACAGGGGTATCCAGCGAACGGGTGCGCATCTCGCGCAGAACCGATACGCCGGCCATATCTGAAAGCTGCCAGTCCAGCAGCACGGATTCAAAGCGCGGTGAATCCAGAAGCCGCAGCGCATCAGTTCCGGTTCCGACGGAAATGGGGGAATAGCCGTCTGCGGTGAGCCGCGCCGAAACTGCTGCCCGCAGAGCTTCATTCGATTCAATCAGCAGGATTTCCATGTTGTTCACACTTTCTTTCCGGTTCATTATGGCGGGCGTTCCTGATCTTTAATCTGATTATACGCCGAAAACCTAAAATGAATCTGAATTTTTTGAATCTGAATGCTTTTGTCTTGTGACTATATCGTGATAAAATATGACAAAAATCTGAACTTTTCTAAAAACACGAAAATACACTTGACAAATTTTGTGCAGATATGCTATAATATAAGCATGAACCGGCAGATATATATCGCCGGACAAAAGGAGGAACTGAACATATGAAGCTGAACATTATGGCAAAGAAAATCCAGATCGGTCCGAGCTTTTCGGAATACGCAGAAAAGAAACTGAATCAGAAGCTCGACAAATTCTTTGAAGATGAAGCGGAAGCAAAGATTACTTTGAATGAACTCCGCGGTCAGATCGTCTGCGAACTGACCGTCCGTGCAGGCAGCATGATCTATCGTGCAGAGCAGAGTGCTGCTGATAAAAATGACGCGCTGGATTCTGCGATTGACAAGATCATCCGCAAGATCCGCCGCAATAAGACCAAGCTTGGCAAGCGCATCAAGCAGAGTGCGCTTACGCCGGAGGCCTTCACGGATACAGTTGAGGAGCAGGCAGAATACAATCTCATCCGCAAGAAGTCGTTCCGCGTACAGCCGATGAGCGTCGAGGAAGCGATTTTGCAGATGAACATGCTGGGTCACTCCTTCTTCATCTTCCAGAATGCAGAAAACGGTTCGATCAATATCGTATATCGCCGCGTGGATGATAACTACGCGCTGCTGGAGCCGACCACGGACTGATCCGCTGATTAGAAGATAACAGCAAGGGGACATCGCTGAGATGTCCCCTTTTTGATTGGAAGTGCGAAAAGCCGCTGAAGCAAGCATCACGCTCGTTTCAGCGGCTTTATTCTATCCATACATAAACATGGGATTCCAAAGGGACAAGTCCCTTTGGCAGGGCTTGGGGCAGCGCCCCATTAAAATTCATCGCGCAGCGATACCGCTTACACAATCTCGCCGCCGCCGAGGACGATTTCGCCGTCATAGAATACGGCCGCCTGTCCTGCGGTAATCGCACGCTGCGGCGCATCAAATTTCAGGATCGCGGTGCGGTCGTCCGTGAAGGTGACGGTCGCGGGCTGTGCCGGATGACGGTAGCGGATTTTTGCCTGACATCTCACAGGCTCCTGCGGCGGTGCGCCGGGAATCCAGTTGACGGCTTCGACGGTGCATGTATCTGTGAAGAGGTCATCGTTTGTGCCGATGATCACGCGGTTATGCGGGACATCCAGACCGCAGACATAGGCCGGCTTGCCGAGCGCAATACCGAGACCGCGCCGCTGTCCGACCGTATAATGAATCAGTCCCTGGTGCCGTCCGATTACATTGCCCTGCAAATCGACAAAATCGCCGGGCTCCGGTATCTCGCCGGTATGTGCCTGAATCACGCGGGCATAGTCGCCGTCCGGTACAAAGCAGATATCCTGTGAATCGTGCTTGCGGGCATTGATGAAGCCCTGCTCCTCTGCGATCCGGCGGACTTCCGGTTTTGTCATGCCGCCCAGCGGCAGCAGAATATGCTGAAGCTGCTGCTGCGTCAGCATATAGAGTACATAGCTCTGATCCTTTGCGGCATCGGCACCGCGGCGGAGCTGAAAGCCGTTTTCTGTCTCAACGACCTGCGCATAGTGCCCCGTGACGATCTTCTCGCAGCCCAGCACCTGCGCACGTTCCAGCAGCTTTTCAAATTTCAGATGCCGGTTGCATTCAATGCAGGGATTCGGCGTCTTGCCGCATTGATAGCAGCGGATAAACTTGCCGATGACCTGCTCCCGGAATTCATCTGTGAAATTGAAAACATAATGCGGCATACCGAGCCGGAATGCAACAGCGCGTGCATCCTCGACATCATCGAGCGAGCAGCATGTGCTCTCGCCGGAGACTGCCGCATCCTCATTGTCATAAAGCCGCATCGTGCAGCCGAGACAGTCGTAGCCTGCCTGAATAGTCAGGTGCGCGGCGACGCTGGAATCCACGCCGCCGCTCATTGCGATCAATGCCTTTGCCATTTTGTCCTTTCTCCGATTTTACATTATAAGCTACAGCAATGCGGTTCATCGCCCTCGCGGAATTGTTCTGGATCATAGGCGATGCCGTTTTTGTCGTAGTAATCCTTGACTGCCGCCTTGATCGCCTCTTCCGCGAGCACTGAGCAATGCAGCTTATGTGCCGGAAGCCCGTCCAGCGCCTCTGTGACAGCCTTATTTGTCAGCGTCAGGGCTTCTGCGAGCGGCTTGCCTGCGATCAGCTCCGTAGCCATGGAGCTCGAAGCAATCGCGCTGCCGCAGCCGAAGGTCTCGAATTTCACATCGTCGATGACCTCGCTGCCCTGCTCTCCGCTGATTTTCAGATAAATCTTCATGATATCGCCGCATTTTGCGTTGCCGACCTCGCCGATGCCGTCAGCATCCTCGATCACGCCGACATTCCGCGGATTGCGGAAATGATCCATGACTTTTTCACTATAAAGTGCCATATAAACGCATCTCCTCTCAAATCTAGTTACGGCAGCACGAACTGCTGTCTGCCCTCATTCAGACTGCGCCAGACCGGCGACATATTCCGCAGATAATCCACGACTTCTTTGACCGCATCAATGATATAGCGGATTTCCGCATCCGTGATATCCTCACCGAGCGAAAGCCGCAGCGAACCGTGCGCGACCTCATGCGGCCGGCCGATTGCCAGCAGTACATGACTCGGATCGAGCGAGCCGGATGTGCACGCGCTGCCCGAGGAAGCGCAGATGCCTTTGTCATCGAGCAGAAGCAGCAGCGATTCGCCTTCGATCGCCTCAAAGCAGAAGTTGACATTGGACGGCAGACGGTGTTCCGCATCGCCGTTCAGAATGCTGTGCGGGATTTCGGCGAGACCTTTGATGAGCTGATCGCGCTGCCGGATGAGCTTTGCAGTCGTTTCATCGAGATGTGCAAGGCTTTCCTCAAGCGCGGCCGCCATACCGGCGATTGCGGGGAGATTCTCCGTACCTGCGCGCTTATTGCGTTCCTGTGCGCCGCCGTAGATCAGGTTTTCGAGCCGGATGCCTTTTTTCGCATAGAGCACGCCGATGCCCTTCGGACCGTGAAATTTGTGTCCGGAGATTGAGAGCATGTCGATGTTCTGCGCCTTGACATCAATCGGGAGATGCCCGGCCGCCTGCACCGCGTCCGTGTGGAAGAGCACGCCTTTTTCGCGGCAGACTGCGCCGATTTCAGCGATCGGCTGAATCGTGCCGATCTCATTATTTGCGTACATGACCGTCACGAGCGCGGTATCGGGGCGGATCGCCTCTGCAACCTGCTGTGCCGTGACAAGGCCGTTTTCGTGGACGTCGAGCAGCGTGATCTCGAAGCCCTCTTTTTTCAGCGCATCGAGCGTATGCAAAATTGCATGATGCTCAAACGCCGTTGAGATGATATGCTTTTTGCCTTTTTTCGCGCCGAGTGCCGCAGCGGTGCGCAAGGCCTGGTTGTCCGCTTCGCTGCCGCCGGAAGTGAAGGTGATCTCTTTCGGATCGGCATTCAGACATCGGGCAATGCGTGCGCGGGCATCCTCCAGCGCTTCCTTGGCATCCTGCCCGAAGGCATAGAGACTGGAAGGATTGCCGTAAATCTGCTCAAAGCAGGGGAGCATCGCTGCAAGCGCGGCCTTGCTGACCTTCGTTGTTGCAGCGTTATCTGCATATATCATGGACATAAGCCTCCTGTTTCTGTGTGATTTCTGCCGGGATACGCCGCCGGATCCGCGGCATATCGCGTCAGTAAGCACATTATATCATGTTTCACCTACCTTGTCAATAGGGAAAGTATATTTTCAGAAACAAGAGGATATTTCCCGCCGTTATGACCGGCAGGCAGGCTGCCGGAGAGAGACGATTATTTTCTCACAGGCATCTTGGTGCGGATTGCGGAGAGACGCGTGAGTGCTTCCTCAAGCGTTGCCTGCTTCTTTGCAAAATGCAGGCGGATGAAGCGGTTTTCCGGCTCCTTGAAGAAGCTTGAACCCGGCACCGCGCCGACGCCGACCTTTTCCGCCAGCAGCTCGCAGAATTCCAGATCGCTTTCAAAGCCGTATTCCGATACATCGAGCAGGATGTAATAAGCACCCTCCGGTACGGTATGTGCAATGCCGATCTCATCCAGTCCGCGCAGGAAGAGATCGCGCTTTTCGGTATATTCCTGCTGCAGCGCTGCATAATAATCGTCGCCGAAGCGCAGACCGGTTACGGCTGCCTCCTGCAAAGGCGCCGCTGCTCCGACGGTCAGGAAATCATGCACCTTCTTGACGGTGTCGATGATCTCCGGCGCCGCAATGACATATCCCAGACGCCAGCCCGTGATCGAATAGGTCTTGCTGAGCGAGCTGCACTGAATCGTGCGCTCCCACATGCCCGGCAGCGTTGCGAGATAGGTGTGCTGATGCGGCTGATAGAGAATGTGCTCATAGACCTCATCGGTGATGACGAAGGTGTCATATTTCTTCGCAAGATCTGCGATGATCTCAAGCTCCTGCCGCGTAAAGACCTTGCCGCAGGGATTCGAGGGATTGCAGAGAATCAGCGCCTTCGGATGCTGTCTGAAGGCGTCCTCCAGCACATCTGCATCAAATGTAAATGCCGGCGGAATCAGCGGGACATAGATCGGCTCTGCGCCCGAAAGAATCGTATCTGCGCCGTAATTCTCATAAAACGGCGAGAATACGATCACCTTGTCGCCGGGATTGGTGACGCTCATCATTGCAGCCATCATGGCCTCGGTGCTGCCGCAGGTCACGACGATTTCGCCGTTCGGATCAATCGCTCTGCCGGCGAAATGCTCATATTTTGCTGCGAGCGCTTCGCGGAAATTCTGTGCGCCCCATGTAATCGAATACTGATGAAAATCCTCCCGCGTGACCTCGGCAAGTCTGTCAAGGATCGCTTTCGGCGGATCGAAATCCGGGAAGCCCTGCGAAAGATTCACAGCCCCGAACTGATTGGAAATACGTGTCATACGCCGGATGACGGAATCGGTAAATCCGGCGGTTCTGGATGAAAGTGTCGGCATGAAAGCCCCTCCTCTGTTATATATCCTATATCATGCGTAGGTATAGTATGTTTATATTATCATATCCGGACAAAATTGTCAAGCGGTTTTCTTGGATTTCCCCTGTTTGCATAGCGATTTTGTATGTTTTGCAAGAAGCAAACTGCATTTTTTGGCGAAAAAACGTGAGATTGCCATGCCGAAACCGCTTGAAATCCAAAATCAGTTATGATATAATAGTATACAGATACGAATTCTATGCGAAAGGAGCTGCATATGAAAATCTCAACAAAAGGCAGATACGCGCTGCGTATGCTGATCGAGCTTGCAACCCATCAGGAAGAAGGCTTTGTCTCTCTGAAGGATATCTCCGAGCGACAGGGTATCTCCAAAAAATATCTGGAACAGATCGTCCCGATGCTCAATAAGAGCGGCATTCTCCGGACAAACCGCGGAAACAAGGGCGGCTATATGCTCGCAAAGCCGGCGAATGAATGCACCGTCGGTGAAGTATTGCGCGCAACGGAAGGCAGTTTAGCGCCTGTCTCCTGCCTGGAATATGAGCAGAATGACTGCCCGCGTGCGGATATCTGCGCAACGCTCTATGTCTGGCAGGGGCTCGAAAAAGCGGTCAATGATTATCTCAACAGCGTGACCGTGCAGGATATCATCGACCATTCTGCCGAGGCCGGCAACGATTACTGCATCTGAATCAAAAATCCGCAGCCTGTGCGCCGAAGCACAGGCTGTTTTATTATAGCACATTCCGACTCAAAAAGCAACCGGAGAGAAGAAATCTTTTCGCTTCAGGGAAACGAGAAAATTAGAAATGAGAAATTAGAAATGAGAAATTGCGGTGTCCGCTGCGCGGACGATTTTAAAAGATAGGAGTCAGGGGGAAGTTAGGAGTAAGGAGGTAGGAGTGAGGAGGTAGGAGTGAGGAGTTGCGGTGTGCGCTTCGCGCATGATTATATAATAGTTGAATGAGAGAATCAATGCTTCTGCCGCGGTTGACCTCGCGGCGGGCTTTAGATCAACGGCTGTCGGCCCTGCCGACCGGGCGCTGCCCGCCTTTAGATCAACGGCTGTCGCATGTTTGCCAGAGGCAAACTGCGCAGTTTCGCTTTGCGAAACGTGCGGCTCTGCCGACCGGGCGCTGCCCGCTTATAGCACATTTTCTCTGAAAGCGCAAGGAGAAGGGAAATGATAAATTAGAAATGAGAAATTTAGGCGTTAGAAATGAGAAGTTACAGATACCCATATAGAAGTTTTGCCCCGAAGCATTCCAAAGTGCTTCGGGGCATTGTATTTTACACGTTTGCTGAGACAAATCAGCATCTAGCGTAGGTACTTTGAAAAGAACCCATGGTTTGTCCAATTTTCAATCATTTGTATTATTTCCTTTTTTGAGCTGGAACTAAAAACTTTAAGAGGTGTTTCAAAAGGAAACTCTTTCGTTGTATCAACAAGGAAAAGTCTATAATTTCCTTTCATATCTCCCTCTGGATACCACCCTAAGTCTATCAATAAATTTTTATTCTTCAACTGCAACATATCTTCACATAATTCAAAACAATATTCTTCACTATCAGTATCAGGGTCATATTCAGAGAACATATTATAACTTACGAACCAACCTGCCGGAATTCGCAAAGGCTGTAATTCAAAGGTTTTTATCGTGATCACTACCTGTCATATTATATTTCGATTTCTCTTATTACAGCTGAAGAAACAAACAGAATATTGTGCGCTCTGAAACGCTGCCGGAAATCTTTAGAATAACGGCTGTCAGCCCTGCCGACAAATACCAGTTTATGTTAGGAATCATTATAGCACGATATTACTGCAATGTCAATAGAAACGCCATAGTACTTCTGACCGGATATCAGAAATACTATGGCGTAAAATTTCCAGATCAGAACTTGCGGCGATAGGCCGATCAGCCTTCGCTCTGCGGCTTTCCGTCATTCTGCGGACGGTGCGGATTATGTCCGCGGTGATTCGGATTGCGGCGGTTATTGTTATTATTCGGTCTGCGGAAGCGGCGGTTCTGATCGCCCTGCTTCTGCTGATTCTGCCGCTGCTGCTGCGGATGCTCTGCGGCACGCTCCGGATGCTCCACGACGGCGCGGTGCTCGGTGAAATCCATGTCATCGAGGGACGGTGCGCTGTGCGGAACGGGCTTCGGCTGCGCGGGTGCTGCTTTCTGCTGACGGTTCTCGCCGAATTCCGGATGCAGCGCTGCGGAAGCTGCGGGACGCGGTGCAGCCTTTTCCTGAGCCGGCTTTTCCGGTGCAGATTTTTCCTGCTGCTGCGGCTTATCCTCTGCGGGCTTCTGCTGCGGCTTCTGCGGTTTCTGCGGATGCGGCCGCTCCTGCTTCTGCGGCTTTTCGGACTTCTGCGCGGATGCATCCTTTTTCTGCGATGCATCATTTTTTTCCGGCTGATTGCGCTTATCGCGCAGGTCTTCCTTCGTCATGCGGCGGCTTGCATCCTGCAGGCGCTCGACCTTATCACGGCTGACCGTGATCGGGACATCGGAATTCTCCGGCTTGACGCGCAGATTGCCCGTCACGAGATTCGCTTCCATGACATAGGCGCGGACCGGGATCGTTCCGGTGACTTCCGGCGGCAGAATGACCGTTGAGCCGACCTTCGGCGTCAGCTTGATCAGCTCCTCATAAACAGGGCTTTCATAGCGCAGGCAGCACATCAGTCTGCCGCAGGCGCCGGAGATCTTTGTCGGATTCAGCGCGAGCCCCTGCTCCTTTGCCATTTTAATCGAGATCGGCTGGAAGCTGTTGAGATAGCCCTTGCAGCAGAATTCTCTGCCGCAGATTCCGAGGCCGCCGAGCAGCTTTGCCTCATCTCTGTCACCGATCTGCCGCAGCTCAATGCGGACATGGAATGCCAGCGCCAGATCCTTGACGAGTTCACGGAAATCCACGCGGGATTCCGCCGTAAAATAGAAAATCAGCTTATTGCTGTCGAAGCCGCATTCGACATCCACAAGGCGCATCGGAAGGCCTCTTGCGTCAATGCGCTCCTGACAGATGCGCATGGCATCCGCCATATAGACGCGGTTCTTCTCCAGGATCGCCATATCCTCTTCTGTCGCAAGCCGCAGGATCGGCTTGAGCGGTGCGGTGATGCTGTCATCCGCAACGGCATGGCGTCTTGCCGCGACCTCGCCGCATTCCGGCCCTCTGGCTGTCTCGACGACAACATAGCTGCCTTCTGCGGGATTTAAATCACCCGGCGCAAAATAATACATCTTGCCGCCGCTTTTGAATTTCACTCCGATTACTTCAATCATATCTAATTCCTATCTGTCTCCGGTACCGCAATGCAGCTTGTACCGGTTGATGTATGGGGTTATGCTTCGCAGAGCGACGCACAGAGCGCCGTGACGGTCAATACCGCGCCGACATTGCTCTCAAGATCGGCAAATGCCTCTGCGATTGCGCCGTGCATCCGCATCGCACGCCGCGGGGAAAGTCTGCCTGCAAGCGCTTCCGAAGCGGCGCGGTCACAGCCGAGCTGCCGGAATGATCCGTCCAGCGAATGAACGGCCGCATCCCGGATCTGCATATCAAACAGCTCCAGCGTCCGGCGCAGCAGATCCTTATCCGATGCTGCCGCCGTCAGTAATTGCAGCAGCATATATTCATTGGTCTGTGCGAGTGCCGCGGTCAGTCCGGCAGCTGTTTCGGCTGCCTGCCGCTGCATATCATCGCTCAGATATCCGATGCATTTTCCGATATTGCCGCCGAAGCGCGAGACTGCTGCCTGAATCTCCTCTGCGGAATAGGAAAGCTGCGTCAGCGCAGCAATGCATTCGCTTTCGGAGACAGGAAACACCGCCTTTGCGGTCATACGGGAGAGCAGCGTCGGCAGCAGCGCGCCGATTGTCTCCGCAGTAAATACAAAACAGGCATGTGCCGGCGGTTCCTCAACGGATTTGAGCAGCGCATTCTGCGCCTGAATGCTCATGCCGTCTGCATCGGTAAACAGAAAGATCCGCATATCGCCGTTATTCGGCAGAATCCCGGCTTCCCGGCGGATCGCACGGACGGTTTCAACGGAAAATCCCAGCCGCTTGCCGGAATGCTCCGCCGTCATGACATCGGGATGCGCGTCCTCCAGGATCAGGCGGCAGTTTTTGCAGCAGCCGCAGGGTGCATGTTCCGCATCCTCACAGAGTACGAGCATCGAAAACCATTTTGCAAGTGTTTTTTTACCGCAGCCGCGTTCGCCGTGCAGCAGCAGCGCATGGGGCAGATGATGCTGCCTGCGCATGAGCTGTAAGTCGGCGCGCAGCTGTGCATTACCGGCGATCACCGGCATTTCAGGCGTGTTCACAGCTTCTCAAACCGTTCGATGTTGGTGACAAAGACGGTCGCGCCGCCGACGGGAACTTCGAGCGGCATCGAGGGAACCTGTCCGGTTGCCGGACCATAGGCCGGTGCGGAAGGGATAAACTGTTTTCTGTGGTGGCATTTCTGCTGAACGACGCCGATGACGGTTTCCACTTCGGATTCTTCCACGCAGATCAGAAAGGTCGTGTTGCCCGAGCTGAGAAAGCTGCCCGAGGATGCGAGTTTCGTTGCACGGAAGCCGTTTTTGGCAAGTGCTTTGGAGACAGCGGCGCTGTCATCACCGTTTACGACTGCAAAGATCAGTTTCATCTATGTATCAACCTCATTTCTGCAACAGTATGATCACATTTCTGCGGGCGCCTGCACGGTGCGCACAGGCTATCCCATAATCAGTATACCACAAAAACGTAAAATATGCAAGCGATATGACAAAAAAGCGCGGTCAGTCTGCGATTCAAAACGCCGTCAGTTCCCTGCCGCGGATCCATTCAAGGGATGCGAGAATGCCGTGCAGCTCGGCGGGCAGCTCATCGCTTTGCTCCGCACAGAGTGCATCCAGCCGCAGGATCGCGGTATTCAGCTCTGTCAGCGGCTGATTCGGGACAAAGAAATGCAGCAGGACGCTTTGTCTTCTCCATTCATCCGCAAGCGCTTCAATTTCTTCTGCGGGCTCATGCGCTGCGAGGACGGCCTCGGCCTGCCGGATCAGGATCGTGCAGCTCTTCCGGACGGCAGCAGCAGAGCCGGCCGTCAGCAGCAAAAGCAGACTGAGAATCAGCGCGGCAATGCGCACACGCAGATTTTTCATGCATCTCCCTCCTTTTTAATGAGCGTACAGAGGCCGGTGCGGTCGGCGGTCAGCAGAAAGATCTGCTCCGGCTTCAGATGCTTCCGCTTCAGCTGATGCAGAAGCTCCGGCAGTTCCATGCCGCAGGCAGCAAGTCCCTCATTGCTGACAGCGCCGTCCGCGATAATGACCTCCGGCGGATCGGCCGCTTCCGGATGCATATGCAGATCCTCCGGCGTGAGCGGCTGTACGGCTGCTTTCTGACACGCGGAGACTGTGCCGTTTGTCTCAACAACTGCCAGCTGGACATCCCGGATATCGAAGATGCCGTTGCTGCGGAGCGCGGTCATGAGGTCATCGAGCGTGAAGCGCAGCTCTGCCATAATGCGTTGGTCGATCACGCCGCCGCGGATAATCACCTGCGGACCGCCTGCCAGCAGATGCCGGATCTTCCGGCTTTTCAGGCCGAGAAATGCGAGCAGCACCTCAAAGCAGATGAGCAGCAGCATCGGGGCAATGCCCATGAGCAGCGGCAGATTCTGATCCTCCAGCGGGAGCGTCGCGATATTGGAGATCAGGATCGTCACGACAAGCTCTGCCGGCTGTAATTCTCCGATCTGCCGTTTGCCCATGAGCCGCACGCCGAATACAACAATCGGATACAAAATCAGTACACGCAAAAAACTGACAAACATTAATACTTCATCTCCTCGCTATGCACTCCTGACTGCGATCAAAGCGCTTCCGCATCCTCATAGGAAAGCTGCGGGTGCAGCGCAAGGTTGATACTGAGCGCGAGAAGCCTTGCCGCATGATGCAGCAGCCGGTCGATATCGCGCGGCGTGACCATGAGATTCGGCATATCCTGCGGCGGCGCTGTTCCTGCCTGCCGCACGATCGTATGCAGATCGACGACCGTCGGGATTCCGACTGCTATCACCGGTACGCCGAGCGTTTGTGCGCTGAGCTCTGCGCGGCTGTTCCGGACACCGCTGCCCGGTGAAATACCGGCATCGGAGATCTGGACGGTTGTCCCGAGGCGATGCAGATCGGAACAGGCCAGCGCATCTACGGCGATGACACATGCGGGCTTGATGCGGTCGCGGAGTGCGGCAATCAGCTCCGCAGTTTCAATGCCTGTCTGTCCGAGTACGCCGTTTGCAAGGACGCTCACAGGGCGCAGCGCCCGCAGAAAATCGGTATCGGGATCATTTTCAGCGAGCTCTTTCCGCAGATGCCGCGTCGCGAGAATGCGCCCTGCCGTCAGAGGGCCGAGTGCATCCGGCGTGATGTCGGAATTGCCGAGCCCTGCGACCAGAACGGCGCCCTCGGGGATGAAGCGGTGCAGCTCGTCCGCGAGCTCTGTGGCCTGACGGCGGAGCTGCGGCGCTGAATGATGCAGATGTGCGGCCTCCAATGTCAGATAACGGCCCCTTGTTTTGCCGATCGCGGCACCGTGTTCATCCGTATCAATCTCAATCTCCGTGATTCGGAATGCCTCGCCGCGATGCCGCAGAAAAATGCCGTCCTGCGAAGGAAATCCGGCGGCGCGTTCGAGCGCTAAGTCTGTTCTGGTCTGCATCATATGCACCTCATTTTATTGACAAGCAGTTGTTCTTCTGATATAATTATGTATCATACGGCGCTGATTATGCGCGCTGACGAAAGGAGTTTTATACGATGAAGAAAATGATGAATTTATTGTGCGCGGCCTGCCTGACCCTGAGCGGTACGGCTGCGGCAATGCCGGCAGAAATTGCAGTATATGCAGAAGAAACGGCGCCGACAAGCGGTACGCTGCAGGGCGGTCAGACGTGGAAACTCGATGATGAGGGCACGCTGACGATCTCCGGAAGCGGTGAAATGACAGACAGCAATTATCCGTGGGATGGACAAAGAGGAGCCGTGAAAAAGGTTGTTGTGGAAAAGGGTATCACAGTTATCGGCAGTAGTGCATTCATCGACATGACGAATCTGACCTCGGTTTCTCTGCCGGAAGGTCTGGAGACGATCGGCAGCAGGGCGTTTTATTTCTGCGCGAGACTTTCGGAGATCACCATTCCGGAATCTGTCAAAACGATCGGAGACGGAGCGTTCAACTTTTGCGATGAGCTGAAAAAGTTCTCGCTTTCAAAGAATGTCACGAGCCTCGGCAGAGGCGCAATCGGTTACTGCCTGAAACTGGAAGAAGTGACCGTGGATGCGGATAACCCGAATTACTGTGCTGCGGACGGTGTTCTGTTTACGAAGGATAAGTCCGAACTGCTCAAATATCCGGCAGCGAAGCCTGAAACTTCGTATGCGATTCCGGACAGTGTCAGGACAATCGGCTATGTAGCATTCCGGAACGCCGGTAATCTTGCCGAGATCACGTTTCCGGCAAGCGTTGAGCTGTTTGATGCCTTTGCCATGGACGGTTCAAAGTGGCTCGAGAACCAACAGGCAGAAAACCCGTTTGTTGTTGTCAACGGCATTCTGGTCAATGCGGAAAAATGCGAAGGCGATGTGACCGTTCCGGCAAATGTGAAAACGATCGGCGACAGAGCATTCTATAAGTCAAAGGCTGTCAATGTTGTACTGCCGGAGACGGTCACCGAGCTTCTGAAGAATGCACTGCACGCGAGCAATTCGGTCAAGACGTTTACGGTGATGAATCCGGACTGCAAATTCCCGTCTTCTTCTCCCTTCCCGAAGGAAGCGGTGCTCCGCGGTCTGAGCGGTTCTACGACAGAGAAATTTGCAGAAGCAAAGAAGATTGCGTTTGAGGCGATCGGTTCTGCGCCGGTGCAGACGAGCTCCGAGACAACCGCAAGCACTACTGCACAGACTACGACTGCTGCATCGACAACGATCACAACTGTCAGCACGACAACTGCCGCAGTAACCACGACAGCAAACAGCACCACAACCGCAGCGTCACAGACAACTTCTTCCGCAAAGACGGCAACAACCGAGACCTCTGCATCAGAAACGACCGTTACGACAACTGTTTCGCAGAATCCTGCGAAGGATATTCTGTCCGGCGATTTCGACGGCGACGGCGAGATCAGTACCGAGGATGCGCAGAAGGTGCTCAATGCCTATGCGGAAGCGGTCGCAGGCAATGACCCGAAGCTGACTGATGCACAGAAAAACGCTGCGGATGTCAACAAGGACGGTGCGGTTGATGTCACCGATGCGCAGTTCATACTGATGTTCTATGTTGAGAATTCCGTTTCCGGCAACCCGACCACATGGGAACAGATTATCGGTAAAAAGGACTGATTGATTCTGTCTGACGAAAGGGGATTTATACGATGAAGAAAATGATGAACTTATTGTGTGCAGCCTGCCTGCTCCTGAGCGGTGCGGCTGCGGCAATGCCGGCAGAAATTGCAGTATACGCAGCAGAAACGGCGCCGACAAGCGGTACATTGCAGGGCGGTCAGACATGGTCGTTTGATGCAGACGGCGTGCTGACCATCTCGGGTACGGGCGAGATCAAAGAGTGCTACACATCCGAGCTGCCCTGGACGGATCAGATCAAAACGGCAAAGAAAGCCGTGATCGGGGAAGGCATCACCAATATCGGCGGCAATCTCTTCAACGGCTTTTCGTTTATGGAGGAGATTTCCATTCCGGAGACGGTCACGGCGATCGGCAGCGATGCGTTTTCCAGCTGTATGAATCTTGCGGAGATCAAAATTCCGGATGCCGTCACAACGATCGGAGATACAGCGTTTATCTTCTGCTATAAGCTCGCAAATGTTTCGCTCTCCAAAAATGTCACGAGCCTGGGCAGAGGCGTATTTGCCTATTGCCGCGGCATCGAAAGCATCAATGTCGATGCGGCCAATCCCAATTACTGCTCCGTAAACGGCGTGCTGTTCAATAAGGATCAGACCGAGCTGCTGAAATATCCCGCTGCCCGTGAGGATACCGCTTATGTGATTCCGGAGAGTGTAAAGATAATCGGCTACCTTGCGCTGGAGGGCAGCATGGCACTTGCAGATATCACATTCCCGGCGGGCCTTGAGCGGATTGACACCTATGCGCTGAATACGACAAAGTGGCTTGAGGACAGACAGGCGGAAAGCCCCTTTGTTGTTGTGAACGGTACACTTGTCAATGCGGAAAACTGCGAAGGCGATGTGACCGTTCCGGAGAATGTCAGAAAGATCGGCAACTGGGCGTTCTATAAATCGAAGGTGTCGAATGTTGTTTTCCCGGAAAATGTTGTTGAATTTGAGGAGAATTCGTTCTATAATGTCAGGACGCTTGAAAGCGTGACAATCCAAAATCCGGACTGCAAATTCCCGGATGGTTACAGCGGCTTCCCGAAGGAAGCAACGATCTATGGCCAGAGCGGTTCCACGGCAGAGGCCTATGCAGAAAAGAAAAAGTATCAGTTTGCAGCGATCGGTACTGCACCGGAGAAGCCTGCTGCAACCGGCGACTTTGACGGCAACGGAACTGTCGGGGCAGAGGATGCGCAGGATGTTCTGAATGTCTATGCGGAAATCGTTGCAGACAATGATCCGAAGCTCACAGATGCGCAGAAAAAAGCCGCAGACGTCAACAATGACGGTGCGGTCGATGCAACGGATGCGCAGTTTATCCTGATTTATTATGTGGAGAATTCCATTGCGGGCAATCCGACAACCTGGGAGCAGCTGCTTCGTTTCACCACTTGACAATTCGCTGAAAATGTGCTAAGATGTAATTGCTGTAAAGCCCGCAGCAGCGACGTTTTTGTTATTTTTTAACTGTATGTGACGAAAGGAGTATCCGACTATGAAAAAAATGACAAGCCTGATCTGTGCAGCCTGCCTGACCGTGACCGGAACGCTGGCTGTGATGTCTGCGCCGCTGACGGCTTCTGCGCATTTGATGCCGTTTCCGACGAAGGGAAAGGCCGGCGAAAATGTGACATGGAAATATGATGTCGATACACATACGCTGACGTTTTCCGGAAGCGGAGATATGTATGATCAAATCCGTTATAGTGACGGAGAAGATCTTGTTGAAGTGAATGAAAGCGGGCGGTGGTTTTCACCGAAAAAGGTCGTGATCGAAGAGGGAATCACCAGTATCGGCGGTAGTGCATTTGCCGGAATGCTGGGTGAACCCGACAGCCTGAGTATTCCGAAGAGCGTAACGAAAATCGGATCAGCAGCGTTTGACAGTTCATTGATCAAGAGCTTTATTGTACCGGAAACCGTTACGTGCATTGAGGAAGGGGCGTTCAGCGATTGTAAAGATCTGAGAAGTATCACGATCAAAAATCCGAAATGCGAGATCGCAGGGAAAAGCAACACGATCAGCAGCCGGTTTATTCAGAAATCAAATGGCGGAGGCTGCCGTTATTACGGTGTGATCTTCGGCGCGGAGGGTTCGACTGCCGAGGCCTATGCAAAGGAATTCGGCCGCGAGTTTGCCGTGACGGGCACCGAGGTTGTGCTCAATCCGCTGAAGCCGACCGAGCGCGGCGACTTTAACGGCGATGATCTCATCGGTACCGAGGATGCGCAGAATGTTCTCATTGCCTATTCCGAAATGCTTGCGGGCAATGACGCGAAGCTGAATGCGCTGCAAAAGGATACCTGTGATGTTGATCTGGACGGCGATGTCGATATCAGCGATGCGCAGTACATTCTGATTTACTACACAGAGTGCAATCTGCTCAATCCGGATATGCCCGCATCGGACAGCACTTCGCGGGAATCTGACTGGGATACAATTCTCCGCGGTGAGTCGCTGCGGACGGATTGAACGCCGAAACTGTGCAGGATGCTGAAAAAATCTGCGGGCAGGCCGCAAAATTCCGCATTTTGCCCTATTGCAATTTTTTCGCGAAACTGGTATAATAATACTTGGTTTGGCAGCATGTAACAAGTATGCGGTCCCCACCCGCACCACGGCAGGATGATCCCGCCATAATCATTCTGTTATTACTGTATGCCGTCTTTCCGAAATGAATTTTTGAAAATCTGCATTTCGGCAGAAAAGAAAAGGAGTACCTAGCTATGGCAGCAGCAAAGAACACCGCGCCCAAGAAGCGCCCCACACCTGAAAAGAGAGATAAGACCAACAAGGTTCGTGCAGCACGCAACAAGGCTACCAAGTCTGCACTCAAGACTGTACTGAAGAAGGCATATGTCGGCGGTAAGGATCGTGAGACCGTGATCCGCTATGCGATCAAGCGCGTTGATCAGGCATGTGCAAAGGGCATCCTGCATAAGAACAACGCAGCAAGAAAGAAGTCTCAGCTGATGAGACTCCTGAACAAGGCTGTCTGATCTTATCGGATCTTGAATGGAAACAAACCGCCGCTTTCGGAATGAGAGCGGCGGATTTTGTTTTGTGTGAGAAAGCAGAATAACAAAAAATCCGGATCCCGCTTTGAGATCCGGATTTTGTTTTACTCGTTGATATAGGCTTCGATAAATTCAACCGCATCGCCGACGGTGCTGATTTTGTCAACGGCGTCGTCCTCGACTGCGATATCGA
>CAMNFV010000032.1 GCA_946537515.1 uncultured Ruminococcus sp.
AACTGGGAGATCACCGGCAAGGATCAGATCAACGGCAGAGTCTGCACGGAGATCACCGGAAAACTGACCGGTACCTACGGCAAAGGCCTCCATGTGCAGGATTTCGTCTTCTATGTCGATGAGAAAACCGGCATCCTGATGCGCTATTTCGGCTATGATGAAAACGGAAATCTCACGGATTTCGTCATCGCGGAAAATATGCAGTTTGAAGACGATGCGGCACCTGTCAAGCAGATTGACCTTACCGGTATGACATGCATCAATGAAGAAGCTTTCTGGGAATCCAATCCCGAGGATTATCCCGACGGTACAACGATCAATCCGAATGATCCGGCATCCGGCGGGACAACTGCAAAGGGGCAGACGAAGAGCAATACAACGCAGACGACCGCAAAGACAACGGATAGAACAAACTGCAAAACAACACCCCGGACAGCGACGACAAAGGCTGCTGCAACCACCAATGACGGCATGACCTATGAGGAGCGGCAGCAGGCGAAGTATACCGAGATCCTCAAAGCAGCGATCACCGACAAACCGTATGACGAGGTGCTGCACGAGGAGATCGCCGATCTCTATTATTTCGGGTACCGCTGGAATCCGAATATGTCCAATACCGAAACGGTGCTTTCGTGGAATGAACGGCATCCGATCGAGCTGCTGCGCAAAATCGACGATCACCGCATGTACGGCATTCAGAAAATGCAGCAGGGCGGACTGCTCTATACCTTCTATGATAATATGGCAATGACGCATACGGCATGGATGTCGAAAGCGCTCTCCTACAGCGATTTTGATGATATTCACATCGGTGATACGAGCCAGAAGGTCGCAGCGCTGGAGCCGGTTACAGAGCATTGGGCATTCCGCGCAATGGCAACGAGCAGCCTGCATCCTGTCAAAGACGGCTTTACGCAGGAGCTTCTGCTCAAAGACGGTTTCCTCGAAATCCATTATAATATGGAGGAGAAACCGAACTATGCAGTCGGCGACTGGATCATCACGGATATGAAGTTCTATCCGGATTTCAAGGTCGAATATGATTTTGGAATGGATTCGCCGTTCGTCTTTGATTACTCGATTCTCCCGGAGGATTATCCGAAATAAGATATGCAAAAAAGCACCGCGAGCCAAAATCGGTTCGCGGTGCTTTGCTTTATTCAGTTTTTTCGGCGGGCTTCCGGTCATCAGCCGGAGGGACAGTCTGCCCTACGGTCAGATGTGCGGTGCCGTCCGGGGATGCATCCGCAAGGGCAGCAAGCGCACGCAGATCATATGCAAAATTGCCGTCCTTGCAATGGATGAGAATGGAACTGCCTGCCTCGGCTGCGGCGTGTGCGCTTGTCTTTGACCATAAGGATACATGCCGGAGCATGTGCAAATCCAGCACCAGCGGCGGCAGGTAAACAGAGTACAGCGAGAAATCTGCAACATGCGGTTTATATTGCGCCTTTGTATCTGAATCCTCGGACATATTCGCGCCGTGGTTTTCGACACGCATTGAGATGCATTTGCCGTTGAGCTCTACGCTGACCATTTCATAGAGCGTGCCCTGAACGCCGTCTTTGATTGCTGCCTGTGCATCTTCATAGGTCCAGAAGCGATCCAGGCCTTTGCTTGGGTGCGGCTCGTCATAATTGTAAAGATCCCAGTAGGTGCTGATTTCCATTTCGATCTGATCGGAGCGCAGCAGAAAGCCCCTGCCGCAGAACACATGAAACAGATATGCAAAGAGCACCGCCGCTGCTGCGGCAATCAGGAGATTGCGTCTGCTGCGGGATTTGACGGCTTTGAGCGGCTGAATATCCTCGGGGACTGCAACCGGCTCCGGCCCCTGCTCCTGCAATCGCGCAAAGCGTTCGGCACAGGCGGGGCATTCCGTGAGATGCGCTTCAAGCTCTGCGGCAGTTTCCTCTGAGAGCAGATGTTCAAAATAAAGCGGCAGCAGATCGCCTGCAACATGGCATTTCATATGTCCTCATCCTCCTTCAGCTTTTGTTTGGCGCGGTAGAAGCTGACACGCGCCCAGTTTTCAGTTTTTCCGAAGATCTCTCCGATCGTGCGGAATGAGAGCCCGGCCGCCGCACGCAGCAGAATCAGCTCCTTATCCTGCTCCGGCAGACCGTGCAGCTTCCGCAGCAGCGTGACCGATATCTCGCGGGATTCTGCGGCCTCATCGGGCGGCGCAGCCGGATCGGGTTCATCCGGGATCTCGGCGGCGGGGGGATGCGATTTTCTGCGCCGCAGCTCGGATTTCCAGAGATTCTTTGCGATGCCGCAGAGCCATGCGTAGACGGTTGATTCGCCCCGGTAGCGGTTCAGATGCCGGATCGCCTGATAGAAAGTCTCCTGCGTCAGTTCTTCGGCGGTATCTGGCTCATTGCAGAGCGTCATCAGATACAGATAGACCTTTTTGCCGTATTCACGGTAATAGGCTTCGATGTCCGCGGACATTCCCTCGCCCCCTTTCTGTATATTAGTTGCATGAGATGCGGATTCGTTACAGGATGATGAAAAATATGGAAGAAAGCCGCTGAAATGTGCGTAAATGCAGGTTTCAGCGGCTTTGTATCAGGGATCAGTTGTAGGAAACATTGAAGGCGGGGAGTGCTTCGGCTGCGGTGCTGTACCAGACCTTCCACTTGCCGGTGTTGACATTGTACTCGGCATATGCGCCTGTGAAGTATGCCGGATCGGTATCTTTGTCGAAGCGGAATGTTTTGAGCCGAAGGGAAGAGTCGGTCGTCTGGGCGCCGAGGCCCTCTGTTTTCACGCCGACAGGAATTCCCAGCTCGGTCAATTCCGGATATAATTTACAGGAATTGAACAGATTGAAATTGACGAATCGGCCAAGCTGCGGCGCAAACTGCAGCTTGAGCTCCTTCCGCTTTTCGCCGTTATAAAGGAATGCATCGTCCGGCTCGGAAACATTGAGCGTCATGACGACATCCAGTTTGAGGAGTGCTTCAGCGGAAGCGATCTGTGCCTTGCGGTCTGCCTCGGCAGCCGGTACCTCATCGGAGAAATACGGCACGAGTTTCATCTGCACCGGATAGCTTTCGCCCGGATAGACCGCTGAATGATCGGCATATCCCTGATCATATTTGGCAGCGGTGGAACTGTCCGGCCATTTTGGGGTATTTCCCGTGGTCTCCTCAACATAATAGATCAGGATATTCTGCGCATCGGCGCTGTCGAGTGCACCGTCCCCGTTGATATCACAGGCGTGGTGTGCGGCAGGCTGTGTGGTGTCGGTCTTGCCTGCGAGCGCATCGGCGTATGCGATCAGCGTGAGCTGTGCGTCGGCGGAATCAATCGAGCCGTCGCCGTTGAAATCGCCGCGGAGACGGTTATACCGGCTGAATCCGACTGCGCACATCACGCCTTTTTTCGTCTCGGAATTGGAGCGGAGAACCGGTTCTTCATACAGCTTCTGTGCCGCTGCTTTTTCTGAATCCGCTGTCGAGAGATACTTGCCGAAGAAGGCATAGCGTGTAGCAGAGAAGGCGTCCTCGCCGGTGGCGTAATCCGGATTTTCGATTTTGACATCCTGCGTATAGGTGCAGTCCGGGCTTCCGCCGAATACGCTTGCGGTGCTGATCGTTACGGTGTAATCGCCGGGTTCTGCGCGGAAGACATAGAGCTTTGTCTTGTCAGATTCCAGTGTGGTGTTATAGAGTTCAAGATTTTCACGCTCCGGCGAATGCTGCACGATCTCAATATTCACATTGTTATTGTAGAGACCGCTGAATACGAATGCATCTTCGCCGAGCGGCTTGAAATCCGGGCAGACTGTCTCAATATAGACTGTATTGCCGTCCGTTTCGGATTGCTCTGCTGCCTGTGCATTCAGCGCACACGGCGCGGCTGCGGCCATGCAGCTCAGCAGCGAGAGAAAGCTTTTTGTCAGTTTGTTCATATCAATCATCTCCAAGAGTATAATAATAGATGTGTTCAGTATATCACATGCAGGCGAATTTGTCAAATCGCAGCTGCGGACGCATAAACCAAAGCACAGCCGAGCAAATCCCCGCCGGAACGGCTTCAATCCCCCGAAAACAGCCGATTCTGACGCGGCGCGGCGAAAAATCGGACTTGCAATTTTTTTCGTTTTATATTATAATAGTCATAATTGGGTTTTGTCATCAGAAAGGATATATACATGATTTATCTCATAGCGATTCTGGCGCTGCTGGTCTGCTCGGCATTGTTTTCTGCCTGCGAGACTGCATTCTCCAGCGTCAATAAGATTCGCCTCAAATCGGATGCCATGCAGGGAAATCAGCGGGCTGCGAAAGCGCTCGTGCTTGCGGAATCCTTTGACCGCGCCCTGACTGCAATCCTGATCGGAAACAATCTCGTGAACATTCTCTCGGCATCGCTCGGTACGATCATCTTTACCAAGTGGTTCGGAGAGGGCGGCGTCGGCATTTCGACCATGGCGATGACCGTGCTGGTTCTGATCTTCGGTGAGATTCTGCCGAAAAATTACGCGAAGAACCATGCGGAGAAAATGGCGCTGTTTTTTGCGGCGCCGCTGCGTGCGCTGATTATAATCCTGACGCCGCTGATCTTCCTGTTTAATCAGATCGCAAAGCTCGTGACGAAAAAAGGCGCGGAGCCCTCTGTCACAGAGGATGAGCTGAAGGTCATTGTCGATCAGATCGAAGAAGAAGGCGTTCTGGAAGAGCAGGAGAGCGATCTTGTGCGTTCTGCGCTTGAATTCGATGAAATCTCTGTCGATGAGGTGCTCGTGCCGCGCGTGCGCGTGACCGCAATCGCAAAGGATACGCCGATTCCGGAGATCAAGCAGATTTTTCTCGCGGAGCGGTATTCCAGACTCCCGGTCTATGCGGATTCGATCGACGATATCATCGGCTTTATCACCGAAAAGGATTTCTTCGGGCTGCTGGAAAGCGGCGGTAATGAGATTGCACCGATTATCAAGAATGTGCTGCGGCTGCCGGAATTTGCCCGCATCAGCGAGGCGATGAAGCAGATGCAGCGCGCAAAATCCCATATCGCGATTGTCGTCGATCAGTACGGCGGCACAAAGGGCATTGTCACGCTGGAAGATATCATCGAGGAGCTTGTCGGTGAAATCTATGACGAAGCGGATGAGGTCGTGCCGATGCTGACAAAATGCAGCGACAACAGCTATGAGGTCTCCGGCGAGCTTTCAATCGCGGATCTCTGCGATGCGCTGGAACTCCCCGAAAGCAGAATCATCACCGAATGCACCTCGGTCGGCGGCTGGCTGACTGAACTTGCCGGACATATTGCGGAAGAGGGCGAATCCGTCAGCGGCGAATGGTTCCGCATGACCGTTTTGCAGATGCAGGATCAGCGGATTCAGCGGATTCTGCTGGAATTGATCGAGCCGGAATCCGAAACAGACGCGGTCAGCGATGCCGCGGAAATCGCTGTCAGCGGGGCCTGATGTGCAGAAAATTGCTGATAAGCTGTTAAAACAAAATTATATATATGAAAAGTTGTACGGAAACGTGCAACTTTTTTTGTTTTTGCGGACGTTTACAGGGAGCAGCCGGGATCGGCAGGGGACCGGCGGTCAATACCGCAGAGGGAGCGGAACCTTGTCTTACGGCGATGAAAGGAGGATGCTATGGAAATACCGGTCAGAGTCCGGGCACATCATGCTGAGCTTGCAGAAGCCGGATTGTTCGGTGTCTGCGGCAACAGCGGGGATACGATCCGGTTTGATTTTGATGCGGAATGGGACGCATATCCGGATAAAACTGCGCGGATTATCATTGGCTCCGGCGCGGCGCGCAGCGAGACCGAAATTCCGTTTCAAGGGGACAGCTGCGTCCTGCCGGCAATCCGGCAGACAGCGGTTCTTGCGGTCGGCGTGGAAGCGGGGGATATCCGCACCACAACGGCAGCGCGGATTCCCTATGCAGCATGTATCACCGATATTCCTGCGGAAGAAGCGCAGGAGCAGCCTGATCTCTACAATATGCTGCTTGCGGAGCTGATGCATCAGCCTGCGCAGGGAATCTGCAACGGGCGGTATCTTGTCAGCAGGGACGGCGATTTCCTTGCGACAGATGCAGGCGATTATCTGATGACAAAGGAGTGAAGCTATGGCGGACAGAAAAATCAATACCGGCTTAACGGAAGCCGAGGTACACACGGCATTTTACCGTGCGCTGCATGATCTGACCGATGCACAGATTCAGGCGCTGATTGCAGCGGAAGCGGAAACGCGCAGTCAGCATGATGATTCGCTGGAGAATGCAGTCAGTCAGCTGGATATCACATGTGATGCCATGCGGACGGCTGAAATGCATCAAATCAACAGCGGCGCAAAAAACCGGCTGAAACTGACCGCGGTCAGCCGGACACATAACGGGATCACATTTACGGTCGGTGATGACGGAACGGTGACTGCTTCCGGTACTGCAACCGCGAATGCATATATCCAATTAGCCGCAATCCCGCCGGACGGCGGCCTTTTCGACGGGACATACCGGTTATCGGGCTGCCCTGAAGGCGGCAGCAGATCCACATACGCTTTGTATGCAGCGGCAGGAGATTACGCACGATATGACTACGGTCAATCCGTTTCTCTCACGCCTGCCGCGTTATCCGGAAACATCAATATTATCATGATGATCTATGCAGGAGCGACGGTTGAGAATGTAGTTTTTAAGCCGATGATTTGCAGCAGCGCCGACTGGGCAATCTCACATGATTATGTGCCGTATTGCCCGACCATGCCGGAGCTCTATCAGATGATTCTTGCGCTGCAATCCGGCGGAGTACGCGCTGCTGCGGTGCAGGCGGAAACGGAGGATGCAGATGCATGAAGTGAATATTAAGGTCTGCGGCAGAGTTGCAGAAATCAGCGGTGAAACGGAGATTGTCTGCGGCAACAGCGACTACATTGCTGTATTTGATTTTGATGCGGAATGGGACGCATATCCGGTGAAAACCATGCGCATCGTCCGGAAGGATATGGATTCGGAGAAGTATCTCTGTACAGATGTGCTCTTTGAGGGAAACCGCGCCGTGATTCCGCCGGTTTACAGAACGGCGCAGATTCTGCTCGGTGTTTATGCCGGCGACATCCGGACATCAACGCCGGTGCGGATTCCCTGCTGTTCGGCCGGAACAAAGCGGCAGGATATCCACCCGCAGCCGGATGCGGATGTATACGCGCAGCTGCTTGCACTCATGAACCGGCTGCAAACGGAGCAGACCTATGCAGGCGCTGTCCGGTATAAGCTTGACGGTGCAGTCGGAATCAGCGGGAAAATCATAAATGAGGAGGCGGTCTGATGGCAGAAACAAGAATCATCGACAGCGCAGAAGCGTTGTATCAGGTACTCGCGGACAGTCAGCTGTTTGCAAACGTGGAGCGCACAGCATCCGGTGCGGTGACTGTCTGCTATGACAGAGCCGGCCATGCGGTGCTCCGGGCAAACGGCGTCAATGAGATTACGTTTTATGCGGATGCAAACCACGGAATTCCGAGTGCTTCTCTGGGCTCTTTGACACATGCATATCTTTGCAGCGGCGGCGTGATTCTGACGAAGTATTATGATTCAAATATGCATCGGATTTACGTGCTGACCAAAACCAATACCGGAGAACCGGCAATGATTTTGCTGAATGTGAGCAATCGCAGCTGGAATGCGGTTGCATGGGGCGATGCGGCACCGCTGCAGGACAGAGTATTGCAGCCGCTGACAGATCATCAGTATGCGCTGATGCCCTATGTGACACATGCGGTATTCGGAATCAATTCCTATACGCCGGATGCGTTCTATGCGGCCGTCTGGGACGGCAATATGCTGCCGCGCAGCTTTCATATGCACGGGACGCGCTGGTTTGCCGTCGGAAATGCGGTACTGCGCGATCAGGAATAATCCGGCATCTCTGTTCATCCGGTGAATATGCAGATCAGCCGCATTCACATTTTGCGCGGGCGATGCATATTGTATAGCGGAGCGTATCCCGCACGGGTCAGCGGGAACACCCTGCGGCTGCGCTCCATTGCGGGAAAGGATGAGCAGAATGTTCAAACCGAGACTGACGAAACCCGAAGCGGGTAACATCTATTATAATACCATTGCGAACGGCGGCTGCTCAACTGCGATCGTCGGGAGTCCGCGCGATCCGGGCTGCAATGTCCTTGCAAACTGCGTCGGCTATGCGGCGGGGCGGTTCAATGAGATCATCGGGCAGGGGAGATTTGTCTATTTCAATTATCCGCCGAATGCCGAGGATTTCTATGATACGGCGGTCTCGCAGGGGCTTGAGGTCGGGCGGTCGCCGCGGCTCGGCGCCGTGATCTGCTGGGCAAAGGGCAAGACATGGACCTCTGCGGACGGCGCGGGGCATGTTGCCGTTGTTGAGCAGATCAACAATGACGGCAGCATTGTGACCTCGGAAAGCGGCTACGGCTCTGCGACACCGTTCTGGACCGCATACCGCGAGAATCTGAACGGCAACTGGGGCGCCGGGACACAATACCGGTTTCTTGGCTTCATTTATCTGCCGGACAGCGTACCGGCAGGGCTGATCAAGAAGGGCGATTCCGGAAACGGCGTCCGCTGGATGCAGGAGAAACTCTGCATTCACGGCTATCTGCGCAGCGCGGAGATCGACGGCTATTTCGGCCGGATCACGCTCGGAGCGCTGCTGGCCTTCCAGTTTGAGCACCGGCTCGCGGTAGACGGCATCTGCGGTCCTGCGACCAAGGCCGCTCTGATCGCATAACATGAAAAACCGCGGGATGCAGGCTTTCACGCTTGCATTCCGCGGTTATTTTTGTATCTTAGGGCTGTTGCATTTTGTCATATTTTTCGATTCGGTCTGATGATTCGCGCTGAAATCCGAATCTGTCCGCGGCTTGTCATTTTATGCGAAGAAAAATGCACATCCCCGGAAAATGATGCGGAAAACAGCCGATTTCTCTAAAAATTGCGCCGCAATTTTTGCACAGTACGCAGTTTGCGCGGTTTCTACAAAAGGCATGATAGATATTCTATCATTTTGTACAAAACGGGCTTACTCCGAGATCGGCAATTCGCCTGTGGAGCAGTAAAATCTTTGGTAACTGGAGGGGGTGCAATGCTTGAATTCCTTAAAAATGCGGTTGAATGTTGAGAGGCTTGAGAAGCCTGCACGCATCGCAACTTCTGTAATCGGGATCGAGGGATCAAGCAGAAGCATCTCCGCGGCGCGCGTCCGGCGCATGTTGATGTACTGAATATAGGACATCGAATTGTATTGCTTGAAGATGCGCGAGAAATGGAATTTGCTGTATCCGGCAATATCCGCGAGCTTATCGAGCGAGATGTCATACATATAATTCTGGTCAATGTACTTCATCACGAGCTTGAATTTCTCGCTGTATTGCAGGATTTTTTCCTTCGCACATGCGAGCGACTGACGGCTCATTTCGATCTGATGCTCCCGCACCGCAACGAGCAGATTGATGAGATTCATATAGATTCGGACATCGGAAATCTCCGTATTTGCGTAATATTCGGAGTAGATATCCAGGATCTGCTTCTTTGCAAGCAGATAGAGATCGCGGTTGGTCTCCGGCGTGATGAGCAACGTGTTCTGGAATACCGGGAGGATCGCTTCCAGGGCGGAGACGCTGCTGATGACGCTGTTGTCGCATTGGAAGATGATGCGTCTGCCTGCCTGCGGCGGAAGCGTATGCAGCTCACCGGGCGGTATGATGATGATATCCCGCTCTTGCAGGATGTATTCCGAGTCGCCGGTCTTGACGGTAAACGGGTTTTCAATCGGCATGATGATCTCTACGGCGTTATGCCAGTGCATCGGATAGAATTCGGTTTCGTTGTTGTCATAAAGCATGACAAACCGTTTGTTTTCGTATTCGACGGTTTCGTAATCACCGGAAAGATTCTTGATCATATCGGCTCTCCTTTCCAGAAAAATCATTCATAATTTGCGGTTGCAGACAGTCCGTCTGCGATTACCTTCCTTTATATTATAGCGCAAAGTAACAATTTTGTAAAGAAGTTTCCGCGATTTTGTGGCGAGTGCGCAAAAATCAGGGAGAATTTCGCAATTTTTGATTAGCCTATTTCATACACATAGGCTATAATACAGATAAAGCGGAAAGGAGCAATATATGACGATTCAATGCAATGAGATTTCCTACCAGAATTTCGGCAGATGCATCTGCCTGGAAAACGGCGTCATCAGGCTCATCGCGACACTCGATGTCGGCCCTCGCATCATTTATTTTGCGACCAGAGGAAACAGCAACATCCTGTTTGAGGATGTGCGCAGAGACTTCTGTGAGCTGACAAAGGGCTACGGTACATGGTATGCCTACGGCGGTCACCGGCTCTGGTCGGCACCGGAAGTCATGCCGGAAACCTACTATCCGGATAACAGCCGTGTGGAATGGAATTTTACTGACGATGTTCTCACGCTGACCCCGAAGGCCACGCCCTTCGGCAAGCAGTTCATTCTGACGGTGAAGATGTCAGAGGGCAACAAGGTCTGGATCCGCAATGAGATCCGCAATATTTCGGATGAACCTGCGAAATTCGCACCTTGGTCCGTCACGGGGCTTGCTTCCGGCGGTACGGAATTCATTCCGCTGAGCAACGCACAGACCGGATTTCTTCCGAACCGGACAATGGCGCTCTGGAGCTACTCCGATATCCGCGACCCGCGCTTTCAGCTGACAGATTCCTATGCGACGCTGCTGCATGACAAAGCTGCGGAAAAGCCCTTCAAGGCAGGCTTTAATGTAACAGAGGGCTATATCGTATACTGCGCCGGCAATCAGATCTTCCGGCAGAGTTTCGATGAGTATGACGAGACTGTGCAGTATCCGGATTTTGCCTGCAATTTTGAGACCTATACAAATAAGCATTTTCTGGAATGCGAGATCCTCGGCGCGCTGCGTGAATATCAGCCCGGCGAATCGGCAGTCATTGAGGAAACATGGGAAATCCGTGAAACCAATCAGACCCCGGAACAGGTCATCGCATCCCTGACGGAAGGACGTTGATTCGTTCTGACGTATAATATAGTTCTCCGGCGCATCGGAAGCGGTGTTCCGGATGAAACGGAGGTATTCTATATTGGAAAAATTCCGTGATGTTACGCTGTCTGCACAGGAACGTGCGGAGGACCTGGTTGACCGTCTGACCACCGAGGAACAGGCTGCACAGCTTATCTATGATGCACCTGCAATCGAGCGGCTCGGCATTCCGGCATATAACTGGTGGAATGAGGGGCTGCACGG
This sequence comes from uncultured Ruminococcus sp., assembly GCA_946537515.1. Classification (GTDB taxonomy): domain Bacteria; phylum Bacillota; class Clostridia; order Oscillospirales; family Ruminococcaceae; genus Firm-04. The sequence continues at coordinate 11,270 of CAMNFV010000032.1, forward strand.
TGCGGCGCGTGCCGGTGTGGCGACCATGTTCCCGCAGGCGATCGCACTTGCGGCGATGTTCGACAGCGAGGCTGTCAGACGCGCCGGCGAGGTCGTATCGACTGAGCAGCGTGCAAAGCACAATGAATTTGCAAAGCACGGTGACCGCGATATCTACAAAGGTCTTTCGATCTGGTCACCGAATATCAATATTTTCCGCGATCCGCGCTGGGGCAGAGGCCAGGAAACCTACGGTGAAGATCCGTTCCTGACGGCCGAGCTCGGCAAGGCTTTTGTAAAGGGCCTGCAGGGCGATGACAAGGAGCATCTCCGGACATCTGCCTGCGCAAAGCATTTTGCAGTACACAGCGGTCCGGAAGCAACCAGACATTCCTTTGATGCAAAAGCAAGCGCACATGATATGGAAGACACCTACCTGCCTGCGTTCCGCGCACTTGTGCAGGATGCAAAGGTCGAGAGCGTCATGGGCGCATATAACCGCGTCAACGGCGAGGGCGCCTGCGCAAGCACCTTCCTGCAGGAGAAGCTGAAAGAATGGGGCTTTGACGGTCACTTCGTTTCGGACTTCGGTGCGCTGGAAGATTTCCATACAAATCACGGTCTGACCGCTTCGGCGGAGGAAACCGCAGCATCCGCAATCAAGAACGGCTGCGACCTCAATGCCGGCCGGGTCTATGATAAGCTCATGGATGCGCTGGCAGCCGGTCTCGTGACCAAAGAGGATATCCGCAAGGCCTGCGTCAATGTCATGCGGTCGAGAATCCGCCTAGGAATGCTCGATGAACATACGGCATTTGACGATATTCCGTATTCGGTCGTTGCCTGCAAGGAGCATAAGGATCTTGCACTTGATTATGCGCGCAAATCCATGGTGCTTCTGAAGAATAACGGCATTCTCCCGCTGGATATGTCCAGGTATCAGACAATCGGCGTTATCGGACCGAATGCAAACAGCCGCGCAGCGCTCGAAGGCAATTACTGCGGTACGGCTGACCGCTACATCACATTCCTCGAAGGCATTCAGGATGCCTTTGACGGCAGAGTCCTCTGCGCAGAGGGCTGCCATCTCTATAAAGACCGCGTCAGCGGCCTTGCAAGAGCAAATGACCGCCTCGCAGAAGCGGAGACCGTTGCAGAGCAATCGGATCTCGTCATTCTCTGCCTCGGCCTCGATCCCTATATTGAAGGTGAAGAGGGCGACGCGGGCAATGAGTTTGCTTCCGGCGACAAGATTGACCTGCGGCTGCCGGAATCCCAGCGGCTGCTCGTGGAAAAGGTCATGGAGAAAGGCAAACCGGTCATCATCGTTGCGGCAGTCGGCAGCGCGATCAATGTCGAAGCAGACTGCGATGCGGTGATCCACACCTGGTATCCGGGACAGAGCGGCGGCAAGGCGCTCGCTGATATCCTGTTCGGAAAGGTTTCTCCTTCCGGTAAGCTGCCGGTCACATTCTATGCGGATGCAGATCAGCTTCCGGCATTCGATGATTACAGCATGGCAAACCGCACATACCGCTATACAAGAGATAATATTCTGTATCCGTTCGGATACGGACTGACTTATTCAAAGACGGAATGCAGCGATCTGACAGTCAGCGGCAAAAAGGCTGCTGTGAAGATCACGAACACCGGCAAGACCGATACGGACGACGTTGTGCAGTTCTATCTGAAGGACGACAGCGCTTGTTCGGCAAAGTATCCGGCACTCTGCGGATTCGTCCGCGTGCATCTCAAAGCCGGTGAGACAAAGACCGTCGAGACAGAGATTCCGGAAATTGCATTTACATCCGTTGATGAAAACGGTGTGCGTGCAGTCCGCGGCACAAACTATGTGCTCTATGCCGGAACATGTCAGCCCGATCCGCTGAGCGAAAAGCTCACCGGAACGAAAGTGCTGAGCCAAACCATTACCCTTTAATTTATATATTTTGAACGGAGGAACCATACTATGAGCGAATTTTTCCCCAATATCGGCAAGATCCCCTATGAGGGCAAGGATTCCAAGAACGACCTTGCATTCAAGTACTACAACCCCGATGAGATCATCGACGGAAAGCCGATGCGTGAGCATCTGAAGTTTGCGCTGAGCTGGTGGCACACCATGGGCGGCGACGGCACCGATATGTTCGGCGTCGGAACTGCTGACAAGACATGGGGCGAGACCGATCCCGAAGCACGCGCAAAGGCAAAGGTCGATGCAGCATTCGAGATCATGGATAAGCTCTCCATTGACTACTACTGCTTCCACGACCGCGATCTCTCTCCGGAGTACGCAAACCTCGGCGAGTCCAATGAGAAGCTGAAGGTCATCGTTGATTACCTCGAAAAGAAGCAGAAGGAAACCGGCAAGAAGCTCCTGTGGGGTACCGCAAAGTGCTTCGATCATCCGCGCTACATGCACGGCGCAGGCACTTCTCCTTCCGCAGATGTTTTTGCTTATGCTGCTGCTCAGATCAAGGCTGCGATCGACGCAACCGTTCAGCTCGGCGGTAAGGGCTACGTCTTCTGGGGCGGCCGCGAAGGCTATGAGACACTTCTCAATACCGATATGGGTCTGGAGCTCGACAATATGGCTCGCCTGATGCACCTGGCTGTTGATTACGGCAGAAGCATCGGTTTCGACGGCGACTTCTACATCGAGCCGAAGCCGAAGGAGCCGACCAAGCATCAGTATGATTTCGATACTGCAACCGTTCTGGGCTTCCTCAGAAAGTACGGTCTTGATAAGGATTTCAAGATGAACATTGAGGCAAACCACGCAACGCTTGCACAGCACACCTTCCAGCATGAGCTGGATGTCGCAAGAGTCAACGGTTTCTTTGGCTCGATCGACGCAAACCAGGGCGATCCGCTCCTCGGCTGGGATACCGACCAGTTCCCGACCAACGTCTATGACACCACACTCTGCATGTATGAGGTCATCAAGGCAGGCGGCTTCACCAACGGCGGTCTGAACTTCGACGCAAAGGCTCGCCGCGGCAGCTTCACGCCGGAAGATATCTTCCTCTCCTACATCGCAGGTATGGATGCATTTGCACTTGGCTTCAAGGCAGCACGCGCACTCATCGCAGACGGCAGACTCGACAAGTTCGTCGCTGACCGTTATGCAAGCTGGAACACCGGCATCGGTAAGGACATCATCGACGGCAAGGTCGATCTGAAGGCACTCAGCGATTATGCAATCAAGAAGGGTGAGGTCACGGATTCCCTCTCCAGCGGCAGACAGGAACTTCTCGAATCCATCGTAAATAACGTATTGTTCAGTCTGTAATCAGACAGGCTGTGCAAAATATTCCGCTGTCCTGACCGGCGGAAATCCCGAACAGAAACGCTATAATAGCACTAGGAGGATGAATTATGAAAAAGGCACTTTCCCTGTTGGCAGCTCTGAGCCTCATGCTCAGCTTTACCGCTTGCGGTGATTCTGGCAACGCAGGCACAGACGGCAGCACCGCTGACGCAAACACTTCTTCTGAAGAGGTCAAGGAGTCCGAGTCCGAGTCCGAGTCTGAGGCTGAAACGCCTTCTGACGGCACCAAGGAGAAGATCAACGTTTATTCGTTCACGAACGAAGTTCCGGACATGGTTCAGAAGTACATTGATACCCACCCGGATTTCGCTGCAAAGTATGAGATGAACGACACCCAGATCCCGACCACGAACGGTGAGTATCAGCCGGCTCTGGATGCTGCTCTGGCAGACGGCGGCGTTGATATGTTCGCTGCAGAGGCTGCATTCGTTCTGAAGTATACCCAGGGCGAAGGCTCCAAGTATGCTGCTCCGTATGAGGATCTCGGCATCGACGTCAGCCAGGTTGAGACCGCTGAAATCGCACCGTACACGGTCGATATCGGTACCAATCCGGACGGCAAGCTCGTCGGCCTCGGCTATCAGGCAACCGGCGGTGCATTCATCTATCGTCGTTCCATCGCAAAGGACGTCTTCGGCACCGATGATCCGGCTACCGTTCAGAAGGAAATCGGACCGGGCTGGGATAAGTTCTTTGAGGCTGCTGAGAAGCTGAAGGCAAAGGGCTACGGCATCGTTTCCGGTGACGGCGACATCTGGCACGCAGTTGAGAACAGCTCTGACAGCGGCTGGGTTGTCGATGATAAGCTCGTCATTGATCAGAAGCGCGAGAACTTCCTCGATCTCTCCAAGAAGCTCATGGATAACGATTATCACAATGATACCCAGGACTGGACCGATGACTGGTATGCAGATATGGCCGGTACCGGCAAGAAGGGCATCCTCGGCTTCTTCGGCCCGGCATGGCTGATCAACTACACCATGAAGGACAATGTCCACGATACATTCGGTGACTGGGCAGTCTGCGAACCGCCTGTCGGCTTCTTCTGGGGCGGCACATGGGTTATCGGCTGCAAGGACAGCGACAAGAAGGAAGCTGTCGGTAAGATCATCGAGTGGATCACCCTCAATACTGATGAAGACGGTCTCCAGTACATGTGGGCAAACGGCACCTTCTATCCGGATAAGCCGACCAAGGACTGCGTCGCTTCCGGTGTTGTTATGAAGAAGTCCAACGGCGAGGTCGATATCCTCGGCGGTCAGAACATGTTTGATGTCTTTGTTCCGGCAAACGCAAATGCAAACGGTAAGAACCTCACTCCGTATGATGAGGGTATCAACTCTCTGTGGCGTGACCAGGTTCGTCAGTACACCGCCGGCAACAAGGATCGCGAAACTGCTATTGCAGACTTCAAGCAGGCTGTTGCTGATAAGTTCGATCTCGAAACCGAGTAATTCACAGAAATCTGTAAATTGCACGTTTGAAACTGAAACCTTAGCATAAATTTGCTGCAAGATCGGTGCGGAGTGTCACCCTAATGGCACTCCGCTCCGGTATGCGGCTTCCGAAAGGAGGCATTTACTTTGACTGGCAGCCAGAAGCATCTCAAAGGAATGTCTTACGCCAGGTATGGCTATTTATTCGCGCTTCCCTTTATTATCGTTTTCCTGATATTCACGCTTTACCCCACCGTTTACACGTTTGTGCTCGCATTTACAGATGCGCACGGTGTCGGAAACGAAATTAAGTTCCTTGAGGAACCTTTCGCTAATTTCAGCAAGATATTGTCTAATAAGACATTTATCAACAGCATGAAGAACACTGTTCTTCTTTGGATTTTGAATTTTATCCCGCAGATCACACTCGCAATGGTGCTGACTGCGTGGTTTACTGCGCGCCGTGTGACCATTAAGGGACAAGGCTTCTTCAAGATCCTGTTCTATATGCCGAATATCATCACGGCGGCAACGATCGCACTTCTGTTCCATGCGCTGTTCGGTTATCCGAACGGCCCGATCAACGAGATCATCACAACGATCGGTCTCCGCGACAGCTCCTATAACTTCTTCACCAGCAAAACAGCGGCGCGTCTGATTGTTGCGTTCATCCAGTTCTGGATCTGGTACGGCAATACGATGATCGTCCTGATTTCCGGTGTTCTCGGTATCAGCCCTGATATCTATGAGGCGGCTGATATTGACGGCGCAAACGGTTCGCAGATCTTCTTCCAGATCACAATCCCGAATCTGAAGACCGTTCTGCTCTACACGCTCGTTACCAGCCTCATCGGCGGTCTGAATATGTTCGACGTCCCGCAGCTCTTCCTGCAGGGCGGCCCGGATAATGCGACCGGTACGGCTGTTGTCTTTATCTATTCCAAGGCATTTACCGGCAAGCAGCTCTTTGGTCAGGCTGCTGCTGCAAGTATCATTATGTTCCTGATTATCGCTGTCTGCTCCGCGATCCTCTTCTATATCATGCGTGATAAGGATGCGATTGCAGCAGAGAAGATGAAGAAGGCAGATATGAAAGCAAGAAGAAAGGGGGCTTCTGTCATATGAGCCACAAAGCCTCCAGCAGAAACGGTAATCTCGCCTACAAGATTTTCCAGTATGTTGTTTGTATCATTCTGGCGATCCTCAGCTTGTTCCCGTTCATTGTTATGATCGTCAATGCGACAAGAAGCTCTGCGCAGATTCAGGCACATGCGCTCTCGCTGATTCCCTCGCATTACATCAAATCGAACCTTGCCGTTCTGACGAGCAAGACCTTCCACCCGCTGATCGCATTCCGCAACTCCGCGATCATTTCCATCGGCGCGACCGTCCTCTGCGTGTATTTCTCCACGCTGACTGCTTATTCGATCGTTGCTTACGACTGGAAATTCAAGAAGCCTTTCTTCGCGATTATCATGGCGATCATGATGATCCCGCCGACCGTTACTTCGATCGGTTTCTACCAGTTCATGTATAAGATCGGCATGACAAATAATTTTGCCGCGCTGATCCTGCCGCCGATCGCTGCTCCGGCAACGGTATTCTTCATGCGACAATACATGATCCCCGCGCTGCCGATGGAAATCGTGCAGTCCGCCCGAATTGACGGTGCAGGTGAATTCCGCATCTTCAACCAGATCGTGCTTCCGCTTTGTAAGCCGGGTATGGCAACACAGGCTATCTTCATTTTCGTTTCCCAGTGGAACAACCTGTTTATCCCGATGATCCTGCTTACTGATAAGAATAAGTGGACCATGCCGATGATGGTCAGCCAGCTCGCAGGCGATATGTACAAGACCGAGTATGGCGCTGTTTACCTCGGACTTCTGCTGACGGTTCTCCCGATCTTCGTGATTTACTTCCTTCTCTCGAAGTACATCATCGCGGGTGTTGCCCTCGGCGGTGTTAAGGAATAATCCCTATTCCTTCTATACCAGAATATCTGGTAAGTTTCCCCCCTCTCTACTTCATTTCCATGTTGCCGGCCCGTCTGAATGCTGCGTCAGACGGGTCGGTTTCGTTATGCTATATGTTCCGGCTGAAACCGAATTCTGTTATGGAGTGCCAAAATAAATAAACCCGATTATCTTGCTTTTATTCAACATGTAATAATTTGCTCAAACATTGCGAATTGTAATATATTAACCGTTTATGAATGCAATGTGAAGTTTGGTAAAATCCGCGTGATTACGCCGATTTTGGGCTTTGCATCTTCTGATTTTCAAATGTCTGTTTTTCACAAAAATGAAAGCGGCCATATATACAACTTCGCAATATTGAACTAGATTTTACTTCACAGATGTGCTATATTAAATAAGGTACAGGACATCTTTGCAGATGCACATGCAAAGATGTTGGGTTACATCCTTTCTCAGTGCCGGGTTTGCCGGTCAATCGGAACAGTTCTCCATGCGCGTACCTCTCTGCGCGCAGGAGAACTATTTTTTGGGTGAAAAAAGAAGAGACAGAGCCGTCAAAAGCTCTGTCTCTTTTTGCTTATTTGAGAATTTCTTCCCAGGTAGTCGGGTTGCCGCTGATATCGTTTTCGACGTAGTAAAGCAGAATATGCTGTGCATCGTCAATCGAGAGCTCGCCGTTGTTGTTGACATCGGCTGCGCGCATCTGTTTGTCGTTCAGGCCGGTGTCAAGGTCTGCCATTTTTGCGGCATATGCATTCAGCGCGAGCTGTGCATCCTCAACGTTCACGACACCGTCCAGATTGACATCTCCGCGAAGCACGCTGACGGGCGGCTCTGTGGTGGTTGTCGTAGTCGTTGTGGTTGTTTCGGTCGTGGTCGTTGAAGATGTTGTGGATTCGGTTGTAGTCTGGGTTGTTGTCGTTGTCGATGTGGTCGTCGGCATGGTTGTTGAGGTGGTAGTCGTCGAAGTGGAAGTCGTGGTCGGCTTCGTCGTCGAAGTGGTAGTGGTCGTGGTCGTGGTGGAAGTCGTGGTCGGCTTCGTCGTCGAAGTGGTTGTGGTAGTCGTTGTGGTGGAAGTCGTGGTCGGCTTCGTGGTTGAGACTGTTGTAGCCGCAGCAGACGTTGTAGTAGTGGTCTCCGAAGTCGTTGCGGTGGTCGTTACGGCCGATGTTTCGACCGGGAGTACGCCGATCGACTCAAAGCGATAGCCGTATTTGTTCGCGTATTCTTCCGAGGGAGAATTCGTATAGCCGCGGATGACACCGTCAAATACATCGACATTCTTTTTCTCAACAGGATCCTTGACTCTGCAATTACTGATCGTGCCCGGATCCGGATAAACGGTCGTATACGGATTCAGAATCGTAATGGATTTCAGATTTTCGATGCCGTGGAACGCATCCTTGCTGATTGATTTGAGTGTCTCCGGCAGCATGATTTCTTCCAGTGCGTCGCAGGAGACAAAGGCGTCTGTGTCAAGCGTTTGCAGCTGATTGCTCATCCGGACTGTATTGAGCTTGTAGCAATACTCAAACGCCTTGCTGTGAATGCTGGTGACGGTATCCGGGATTTCAATGCCGCGGAGATTTGAGCATGCATAGCAGAAACTATAGGGGATTTCGGTGATCGTTTTCGGCAGCAGGAGCTGTTCCAGATTCTTGCATTCGGAGAAGCAGCTTGCGTCAAAGTAGAAGGTTTTGCAGCGCGAGAAATCTGCCATAATCAGCGATTCGCACGAGTAGAATGCGCCCCAGTCTGCCTTTTCCATGCCTTCCGGCGCGGTGAGAAATGCGAGATACTGATTATTGGAGAATGCATTTTTCGCGACGCGCTTGACAGTCGCGGGAATCTGATAGGTGGCGGCTTTTCTGGCCGGCGGGTACATCAGCAGCGCGGTCTGATCCTTATTGAAAAGGACACCGTCCACGGCGCTGTAATACGGATTCTCCGGATCCACTTCAAATGCTTCGAGCGAATCCGAAAAACGGAAGCCGGGGAGATCAATATTTTCAACGGTCTTCGGAATGCTGAGGATTTTATACATGTTACCTGTATCGATATCCGGCAGAATCTCCTTGACCGGCAGGCCGTCGATTGTTTCCGGAATGACAAGCTTATCCGGATAGGGCTTGTGATCCTCAAATTTCGTAATGACGACGCAGTCATCCCGCTTCAGGTAATAGTAACAGTCTGAGTGATCCGGTTCCTCATAATGCAGCGGTGCCGGCAGATTGTCGGCGGTGACTGCAACGAAGGTATGACCGGTTTCATTTGCATAGGCCTCTGCTGTTGAACCGGCAAGGCCGCAGATGATGACATCCTTCGGGGCATCGCCGTAAGACCATTTGATCGTACAATCCGGATTCAGGATCGTGACGCGCTTGAGCGCTTCACATTGATAGAATGATCTGGTATCGAGGGATGTGACTTTATCGGCAAAGGTGAGGTCTGTTAGTTTCCGGAGCTGATTGAAAGAATCCGAGGCGCCGATCGTTGTGCTGTAGGAATAGGTGAATGCCTCAACATTTTCTCTGCCGCAGTAGATAGGACTGTCTTTATACCAATCCGGCAGATCAATCGGTTCCAGAGCCGGGCAGCGGTAGAATACAAAATCATCCAGCGATTTCAGAGATGCGGGCAATGTGATATGTGTCAGCGCAGCGCAGCCGTTGAATGCGTCTGTTTCAATTTTCGTGACGGAATCCGGAATGGTGATATTGCGCAGCGTTGCACAATGATAGAATGTGAATCCTTCGATAGATTTCAGATCAGCAGGCAGCTGAACCGTTTCCAGGTGCGTGCACTCATAGAACGCTTCACCCGGTACGGTTACGCCTTCCGGAATGCTGATCGAGCGGAGCCGCTTATTGTCGCGGAATGTACTTGTGTCAATCCCGACGACAGGCATCCCGTCGATCTCGGACGGAATGGCAACATCATAGGGCATATCATCCGTAGCCTTGTGGAAATGAATCTGCGGATGCTCATGCGCCGTATCGGTTTTCTCGTAGGCAATGCGGTATTCGATGCCGTTATAGCGCGGGGCTGTTTCGGTTTGGATTGTCGTGGTGGTGATGCGCGTATAGGTTACGCGGGTTGTTGTAACGCCGCTGGTCGAGACTGTTGTTTCCTTTGAATCGGAAGTTGTTGTCTGCGAGGACGACGAAACGGATGCAGAAGTTGTCGTGGGTGCCGCAGACGAACTCGTGGTAATTGTCGTCGTCGGCTTGGCGGAAGTCGTGGTCGCCTTTGTTGTAGTTGGCGTGGTGGAAGTCGTGGTCGCCTTT
>CAMNFV010000033.1 GCA_946537515.1 uncultured Ruminococcus sp.
GTCCTTCCGATGTCGTCAACGGCAAGGAGAATCCGTGGGATGAGATCGACATCGAGATCCTCGGCAAGGACACCACAAAGGTTCAGCTCAATTACTACCGCAACGGTCAGGGCGGTCACGAGAAGATGATCGACCTCGGCTTTGATTCCTCGCAGGCGTTCCATAGATACGGCTTCAACTGGCAGCCCGGCAAGATCACCTGGTATGTGGACGGCAAAGAAGTCTACTCCATGTCCGGCGATGTTCCGGTCACCCCGAGCAAGATCATGATGAACGCATGGCCCGGCAAGACCGTAGATGACTGGCTCAAGGCTTACAACGGCAAAAAGCCGCTGACCGCCTATTACGAGTGGGTTACCTACAATAAGCAATGATTTCCTCCCCCATAATCCCGCAGCCGTTTCGCATTTTCCGGCTGCGGGATTTCCCATATTAGCAGGGCCGACCGCCGTTATGCTGAAGCCCGTTTCAGCGTAATGCGTTTTATCATTCAGCCCGATAACAAAAGCCGCCCCGATCTTCACGAATCGGAGCGGCTTTGTTCTATTCATACAGAAGCGGGGATTCTGCCGGGCTTCAGACTGCGGCAAAGCCCTTTTCAAGGTCTGCTATGATATCGTCGATATGCTCTGTACCGATCGAGAGGCGGATCGTGGCCTGCGTGATGCCGGCCTCTGCAAGCTCCTCATCGGTCAGCTGCGAATGCGTTGTCGTTGCCGGATGAATCACCAGCGACTTGACATCCGCGACATTTGCCAGCAGCGAGAAGATCTCAAGATGATCAATGAACGCGTGAGCTTCCTTCTGGCCGCCCTTGATCTCAAAGGTGAAGATGCTGCCGCCGCCGTTCGGGAAATATTTCTCATAAAGTGCATGATCCGGATGCTCCGGCAGCGACGGATGATTGACCTTTGCGACCTTCGGATGATTCTTCAGGTATTCGACAACCTTCTTCGTATTCTCTGCATGACGCTCCAGACGCAGCGAGAGCGTTTCCGTACCCTGGAGCAGCAGGAATGCCGCAAACGGCGAAATTGCAGCGCCCTCATCGCGCAGCAGAATCGCACGGATATAGGTCACAAATGCAGCCGGGCCGACAGCATCCGCAAAGGAAATGCCGTGATAGCTCGGATTCGGCGCTGCGATCGGTGCATATTTGCCGCTGGCCTTCCAGTCAAACTTGCCGGAATCCACGATCACGCCGCCGAGCGTTGTGCCGTGTCCGCCGATGAACTTTGTTGCGGAATGCACAACGATATCCGCACCGTGCTCGATCGGACGAATCAGGAACGGCGTACCGAATGTATTATCAATGACAAGCGGCAGGCCGTGCTTATGCGCAATCTCCGCAACTGCGTCAATATCCGGAATATCGGAATTCGGATTGCCGAGCGTTTCGAGATAGATCGCCTTCGTATTCTCACGGATCGCGCCCTCGATCTCTGCGAGATTGTGCGCATCAACAAAGGTTGTCTCGATGCCGTACTGCGGGAGCGTATGTGCAAGGAGATTGTAGCTGCCGCCGTAGATCGTCTTCTGTGCGACGATGTGCTCCCCTGCCTGTGCGAGTGCCTGGATCGTATAGGTGATCGCAGCTGCGCCGGATGCCAGCGCGAGAGCAGCGACACCGCCTTCCAGCGCCGCAATGCGCTCTTCAAAGACACCCTGCGTGGAGTTTGTCAGTCTGCCGTAGATATTGCCTGCATCCGCAAGGCCGAAGCGTGCGGCCGCATGTGCGGAGTTCTTGAATACATAAGATGTGGTTGCGTAAATCGGGACGGCTCTTGCGTCCGATGCGGGATCGGGCTGCTCCTGCCCGACGTGAAGCTGTAAAGTCTCAAATTTATAATTGCTCATTTCCATATACCTCATTTCATCGTATTTGCGGCGGTTTTGCCGCTGATTTCTGATGCACGCTTCATACTGCGCGGCTGTTTCTCATTGCAGAATCAACAGCAGAGGTACATTCGTCCGTTCCGGTAATTTTTCCGGTCGAGGAGCGGAAACAGAATACTCATAGCATTTCTCCTTGTATATCTACTCGTATAGTAGGTTTACTGGGTTGATGCTATTATAGCATAGCCTGCGGCATTTGTCAAGGCAAAACGGCAGATTTCCCGCATTTCGTATACAATAACAATCCTATCGGATAACTAGGTGTTTCTTTTTGGATGATTGCACAATATCCGGCGCCCGCGTCTGATAACCGGTTATAAATTCAGCCCTGAAGCGCTTTTTGCGATCACTTCAGGGCGTTGTGACAAAGATTGTAATTCACTCGACAAATTCTTCTACTGCAAACGGAACCATATTCCGGTGATATTTCACAGTAAAGCTGCACGGATAACAGTTCCGCGGCGTAAATGTGATTTTAAAGCCGTACGTCACAGATTTCGGTGCCTCTGCGCTGCCGTCTTCATAGCTGCCGATGTAAATGCCGCTGATCTCGTAACCGGCATCCAGAGCATCGGGATACCAGCGATCCCCCTTCAGATTGAAATGCGCAAGCCAGCCCTGCGCAGCTTTGACAGCCTGATCCAGATTTTTCAGAACTTCCGCGGCAAAGCTGCATACTTCGTCCGTGAACACCTGATGCTCTGATTCGATGATCAGGGAAATCTTTTGATCCTGTTCCGATATCCCCGCAAATCCGAAATCCTCTGTGATATCAAAATACTCAAGATTCCGGCCTTCCAGATATCCTATGATCTGCTCTATCGTATAATTCCTGTCCTCTTTGCCCATATGCGTTTCCCTTTCCGTCACAGCCGGCATCCCGCTTTGATCCGTGATACAAAAAAACGCCATAGTACCGCCGCATCAACAGCACTATGGCGTCTTTCATCTGAATCAGCATCGCTTGTCCCTGTGCGGGGATGCCCGCTCTGCTTCTAAAATCTGAATTACTCGTCCAGCGTACGAGCAGTCAGCGTTGCGCGGCCGCCGAGATCACTGCCGGCACCTGCATTCTCAATACTGATTGCATTCTCATCGTAGTGCAGACGGATGACAAATGCAACGATACCGGGGTTATTATCCACGCGGATATTCATTCTGACAGTCTCGCCCGGCTTTGCAGATACGGTCTCCGGCGTGAGCGTCATATCCGAACCGACTTTCGGCTGTTCCGGCTGATCGGAATTAACGCAGACATAGCCCGGAATGAACTTGACTGCACTCAGCTTTGCTGCATTCTCGTCCGTGTTTGCGCTGTAGTTGGAAAGGTCTGCAAAATAGACCTCAACCGGATAAACACCGTCCGGCGTATTCTCTTTGACCTTGACTTCAAATTCAAGCAGATTGCCGTCGAAGACGAAATCCTTCCGCTTGGAAATATCGAGCCAGTATGCCTGATAGGTCTTGATGCTCGGGGTATAGCCCGGCTTATAGGATGCTGCATTGGTCTCACCGGTATACAGTTCCGTCACCTCGCTGCCGCCTGCTTCTGTGACCGCAGCGCCGTTGATATCGGTCTTTGCGATATAGATCTTGCCGTCTGCGGCGTATTTCGTCGAGACGACCGGCTCCTCATCAACAACCGTCGGCTGCTCAAAGACAAGCTTATGATTCTGCTCGCCGTACTCGCCGATGATAACGCCGTCGTCGGAAGACTCATCACCGCCGTTATTTGCGTTGCCGTTCTCTGCCTTGCTTTCGCCGCCGTTTTCAGCACCGGATTCGCCGCTGCTGTTTTCGTCGCCGCTGTTTACCTCTGCGGAATCGCTGCTCTGCGATGTCGAATCATCGCCTTTTTCAATCTTCTCTCCGCAGGCAAATGCCGGCAGCGTCATTGCAGCTGCAAGCAGCGCAGCCAGAATGCGCTTATTCATATTCTTCATGTTAAACTCCTTTCAGACTGTCTGTATCAGGACACATCTCTCTCCGAAATTTCCCGTGTAATACACACTACACGTTCGCTTATCATTATACACGTTTACTGTCAAAAAGTCAAGTGAAATTCTTGTGACATTCCGGTATCAGTTTGATAACAGACCTGTCGTCTGAATCAGAGCTGCGAGAATACCGCGCCAATCTTCTCATGCAGCACCAGATCGGCATGTGCATCGAAGGGCGTTGCATCGCGGTTGACAAGTGCCAGCACGCTGCCCTTGAAATAATGAATCAGTCCGGCTGCCGGATAGACGGCCAGCGATGTTCCGCCGATGATCATCATATCCGCTTCCTGGATGAAGCGCACGGCTTCGTCCATGACATCGTTATCGAGCGCTTCCTCATAAAGCACGACATCCGGCTTGATCCTGCCGCCGCAGTGCTCGCAGCAAGGAATCCCCTTGCTGCCGGTAATGACGCTGACATCATACTGTCTGCCGCACTGCATACAGGTATTGCGCAGAACGCTGCCGTGCAGCTCCAGAACCTTTTTGCTGCCCGCCGCCTGATGCAGCCCGTCGATATTCTGCGTGATGACGGCATTGAGCTTACCCTGCTGCTCCCATTCCGCAAGCTTTTTATGTGCAGCATTCGGCTTTGCATCGAGGCAGAGCATCTTGTCGCGGTAGAAGCGGTAAAATTCATCCGTATGCTTCATGAAAAAGGTATGGCTGAGAATGGTTTCCGGCGGATAATCATATTTCTGATTATAGAGGCCGTCCACGCTCCGGAAATCCGGGATGCCGCTCTCCGTGGAGACGCCCGCCCCGCCGAAGAATACGATTGTCTTTGCCTGTTCGACTGCCTGCCGCAGGTCTTCGATTGTTGCTGTCATGATGAACACTCCTTTCAGCGTTTGCCGGTCAAAGCAGGACCGGAATGGATTTGCGCAGCGCGACTGCATAGAGCCAGCAGCCGCAGACCGGCTTCTTCATCAGCAGGCTGAGCGCCTCTGCATAGAGCCGGATCTGCTCGGTATAGGCTTCGAGCAGCGCTGTTTCATTTTTGCCGGTATCGGTTTTGTAATCCACAAGGACAATGCCGTCCTGTTCTTCAAATACGAGATCCATGATGCCCGTGACCATGCCGTCTGTCCCGGCATAATCCTCACCGATCTGTCTGAGCGGTCCTTCCAGCTTCAGATCACAGATACGCACCATGAATTTCTGCTCGCGCCAGATATGCAGCGCGTTCTGCATCCGCTGATACAGCTCTGAAGTGAAAAATGCCGCGATTTTGCTCTCTGAGACCGCCTCGGCCTGTCTTGCGGACAGTCTGCCGGCGGCTCTGCATCTTGCGATCTCTGCCGGAAGATCGGCTGCCGCAGCGGCAAAATCCGCATACTGCATAAAGGTATGCACCGCAGTACCGCGCTCCGAGCCGGTCATCCGGCTGCCGCTGCTCCGGAACTGCGGATTCTGGAGCGGCGTGTCGAAATCCTCTTTCTTGGCAAGCTCCGATACGCCGTATTTTGCGGTCAGGTCTGCGAGCCTGCTGTCATATTCCCAGGCGCATTGTGCCGTCAGCTGCGCGGTCAGCGCCGGATCGGGCAGCGCCTGCTCTGCGGCTTCGGATTCCAGTTTTGTCTGTTCGATCGTCTCCGGTGATGCTTCCCAGACTGCAACAGGCAGCGGCGGCAGACCGTCCGCGCCGCAGTCAATCGCCAGCGAACGGCGCATCTGCTCGCAGGATGTATTCCGGATCAGCGCCATAAAAAGCCAGTCTGCAAAGCAGCCCGCTCTGCCGGCGCGCGCCGCGGATATCCCGCCCTGTGAGGCCTGCAAATAGGCTTCCGGCGCAATGACTTCCGCGCAGCGGTTATTCGTATAAGGCAGCGGCAGGATCAGATACTCCCTCGCCCGCGTCAGCGCAACATAGAGCAGACGCATCTCCTCGCTGACCATTTCCCGCCGGTTCTTCTGATAAATCAGCGTCCAGGGCAGCGAACGCCCCTTACTGATTGTTTCCGGATCATGCAGCTGGAAGCCGATGCCGGTCTTGCCGTGATACTGCACGGTATCCGCTGCATCCTTTGACGAGAAGCCGTGATCGGTGTCCGCGAGAATGACAAACGGCGCTTCCAGACCTTTTGAAGCATGGACACTCTTGAGCTGCACGACATTCTCCGTCCCCGCCGGCACGCTGCCTGCGGTCAGATCCTCGCCTCTGTCCAGAATCGCATCAAGATATCGCAGAAATGCGGAGAGTCCCCCGCCGCGGTTTTCCTCAAAGTTTTTCGCATAGGATGTCAGCGCACGGAGATTTGCCTTTTTCTGCGCACCGCCCGCAGACATCTGCATCATGCCGAGAAAATCAGTCTGCCGGTAGATTCTGCGAATCAGCTGCTCCGGCGTATCCATTGCGGCAAAATTCCGCATCGCGTCGAGAAAGCCTGTCAGCGCACGGCATTTTTCCGTCAGAACAGGATCTGTCTGTGCCATATTCTCATCGGCACGAATCTTCAGCATCGTCTGAAAGAGCTGCATCCGCGGTGCATAGAGGCGCACCCGGAGCAATTCATCGACCGTAAATCCGAAGAGCGGCGAGAGCATTGCGGATGCAACCGGAACCTCCGGCAGCGGATTGTCAATCGCACGGAGCAGGTCGATCAGCAGCAAAATCTCCGGCGATTGCAGATAATCCTCGCGTTCGGCACCGGATACCGGGATCCCGGCCGCTTCCAGCGCCGCCGCATAAACCGGCATTTTCGTCTTATACCGCATGAGGATCAGGAAATCCCGCGGTTCACAGGGACGCGGTTCGCCGTCCGCCCCTTTGACCGGAGTCCCGTGCGACAGATGCCATTGAATGCGTGCCGCAACGGCTGCCGGTTCGGTATGCGACTCTTCACCGGTCTGCGGCAGAAGCATGACCTCGGCGGTGCGGCGGTGCTCAAAATAGCTTGCACCCTGAATCAGCGCCTGCTTTTCGTCATACGTGATCTCACCGACCTGCTCGGACATCAGCTGCGCGAATACATGATTGACGACCGTCACGACCTCCTCCGCGCTGCGAAAATTGCGGTTCAGGCGGATACAGGTATTCTCTGTCAGCGCCGGGGATTCATACTCCGCGCTCTCCTGCATTGCACGGTAAAAGTTTTCCGGATTCGCATTGCGGAAGCGATAAATACATTGCTTGCTGTCACCGACGACAAACAGATTGGAGCCGTACCGCTCTGCGCTGCCGCCGCGGGAAAGCATCCGGAAGATCAGATCCTGCGTATTATCCGCATCCTGAAATTCGTCGATCATGATGCAGACATATTGCTCGGAAAGCTGCTCCGCCAGCGGTGTTCTGCGGATCGTGCCGTCGGGCAGACGCTCCGCGAGCAGCGAAAGTGCCAGCGTCATCGCATCATTGAATGTCACACCGTTGCGCTCGCGTTTCCGCTGCGTATAGGCTTCGTCCAGTTCCGCGACGAGTCCCGAAAGCAGCGTCAGCAGCGCGGCATGACGGCTGATATCCTGCTCTGCAAACAGCAGCGGCACCGCCCATGCCTTCGCAAGCGATTCAAATTGCTTTTTCGCATAATTGCGCAGGGCTTTGACCGTTGCCTTTTCGGTTTCAAATTCGCCCTTCTTGCGCGGCAGCGTATTCAGCGTGCCGAACGGGCTGCTTTGCAGTGCTTTGCCGAGTGCGGCACAGTCCCCTGTTTTCAGCACCGCTGCGATCTCCTTCAGATTCTCCTGCTCTGCACGGAGCGCGGTCACGGATTTCTCCGAATCCATTTGCTCTGCAAGTTCAATCGCCGGCGGATAGCACCCGAGAATCTCGGTGAGCGTTTCGCCGATCATGGCAAATGCTTCCTGCCGGATGCCGTCCTGCGAGGCGTATTTCTTTGCGCATTCCGCAAGGAGCGTCTGGCCGAAGGGTTCATTCTCCGTCAGCTGATGCAGCGCGATCAGCAGGCGCTCCAGCGGGGTATCATCCTGCCCGCAGAAGGCATCATAGAGCAGCTTCTGCTGACTGCGGACGGTCTCATCCGCAGCCGCCCTTGCGCTGAGCGATTCCATGACATCAGCCGCCGCCTGTGCGCGCAGTTCATCCGCCTCGCTCTGCTCCATGACACGGAAATTCGCCGAAAGATCAAGCTGTGCAAAATGCTCGCGCAGCAGCCGCAGACAAAAGCTGTGGATCGTGGAAATGCTTGCGCTTTGCAGCATGATCTGCTGCTGCCGGAGCCATGTATTATCCGGATCGGCAAGGATCTTCTGTGAGAGCGCCCGGTTCAGACGTGCGCGCACCTCTCCCGCCGCATCATTCGTAAAGGTCACAACGACCATTTTCTCCGCAGGAAATGCTCTGTCCTCCAGCAGACGGATCAGCCGCTCGACCAGTACCGATGTCTTGCCGCTGCCGGCTGCCGCACTGACAACAACTGATGCGCCGCGTGCGAGGATCGCGCCTTCCTGCTCCGCTGTCCATTGACTCATGACCGTCTGCCTCCCTTCTGCTTTTTCTCTGCCTCCGCAGCCGCAGCTGACGGATCAAGAATCGCCTGCATTTCCTTTTTGACTGTATCCTGCCGCTGCGGCTTCCGGATGCGGTCGGTATCATCCGCCGTAATGCCGCACATACTGCGGTATTTGCAATAGGTGCAGGCATTTGCATAGTAGCCGTTGCCGCCGCCCTGCATCGGCCGCGGTTCGACATCGCCCTCAAGATAAGCCTCGGCACATGCCGCGACCAGTTTTTCCACATATTCCCGCAGACGGCTGAGCTGCTCCGGCGTAAAGACCTGCGAATCCTTCGTCAGCGTCAGCTCTCCGGAAGCCTCCGTCGCCTTCTCATCGAGCTTCGCCGGGATATAGACACCGGCAAGCGCCTCCTCCATTTTCGTGAGGATATTCGTATCGCGCAGCACGGTGCCGCTCATGCAGAAATATTCGCGCAGATAAGTCTCGGTATCCTTCATACCTTCACGGTCCTGCGCCTCCGGCGTACTCGCAGGCATATAGAGCACACCGGCGGGCTTTGCATCCGGATAGACGGCCGGATCATCGAGCACCGCAAACAGATAGAGCAGCATTTGCAGATTCAGCCCGTAATAGACATTCGCGAGCTTGAATTCCTTTTTATGCAGACCGGTCTTGTAGTCCACGATACGGAGATACTGTCCGCCGGACGCCGCATCCCCGGTGATATCCACGCGGTCGATTTTTCCGTGCAGATAGAGGGTGACGCCGTTGGGGAGCGTCAGCGTATAGGGCGCGGTTCCGGCCTCATCCCCGAGCTGTCCGATCGTCAGTTCACAGGCATCGGTCGTGAACTGCGACTGCCGCATCTCATCCTGCGTATGCCGGAGCAGACGGTAAAGTCTGCCGGTCACACGCTGAAACTGCTGCAAGAAGCGCTCCGGTCGGTTCGCACGGCCGCCGAGCTGCTGTGTCAGGAAATCATCGGTGCAGCGCTTTGCATGGGCACGCAGATCATCCGGCGTCATCGCAAGAAAATCGTCACGGTCCGGATGCTCACGGAACAGCCGCTCCATGCAGTCATGCACCATATTGCCGACATTCAGCGCGCTCAATTCCTTTTTCTCCGGGCGATAGAGCTTGAGATTATCCTTGCAGAAGCTCATAAACGGACACATCATCTTATTTTCGATCTGTGTCGCGGACATATAGAGTTTTTCGCCGCTGAGCTTTTTCAGCAGTGCGGGCTCCTTCACATGCAGACGCGAGAGATCGGCTCTCCGGCGCAGACGTTCCATGCGGGCAGCCTCCTCCGGGAGCGCCTCAAGCATCGCCCGGACAGATGCGCGCTCGGTCTGCGTTGTATCATAATCCTCCACAAAACTGTAATATGCTGCGGCTTTGGTGGAGACAAAGAATCCGGCACCCATCTGTGCCGCATAGACAAAATATGGCGGCTGCGCGGTCATCGGCAGCAGACTGCGCACCTCCTCCAGCAGCGGCGACGGAATCAGATGCTTGCCGTCCTCCGTTGCGAGCGAATAGCTGAGCCAGAGCCGTTCCGATGCAGCGGATAAGGTCTTGTAGACGATCAGGCGTTCATCCGCGCAGAGATCGCGCACCGAACGCGACAGCTCCACGCCGCAGGTATCGAGCAATACGCGCTCCTGTTCCGTAAAGAAGCCGCTGTCCTGAATATCGGCGGGGAATTGTCCCTCATTGACGCCCATGACAAAGACCGCTTTCGGGGAATCATACCGCGCAGAAGCGGCGCTCTGCACCGTCACGGCATCGAGCGTCTGCGGCGGTACCGGCAGCTGATTATTCCGCAGAACGGTCGTCAGCAGATCCAGCAGTTCCTGCGGTGTCAGTTCGGTATGCTCCAGCGCCAGATACAGCGCATCGAGAATGTCGATCATATCCTTCCAGAGCCGGCGCATCGCTCTGCCGCCGGTCACATCGCCGCAGTCATGCAGCGCTTTCGCCGTCCGGACGACTGCCTTCGGAAGCTCCAGCTCCTCCATGCAGGCATAGAGCGCATTGCAGAGCTGCGCACCGGTCACGGGCTGCCCGTCCTTCGGCAGACTTGCAAAATGCATCTTCCGGATCGGCTGCATGATCTTCAGGCGAAGCTGCTCCATTGCCTGTTCCGGATCCATTTCCGGCGGGAACGGCTGCTCCCAGGCTCTGCCTTCGATATCCCAGATATATGCAAAATCCGAGAGCTTCGCCGCCTCGGTCGATTCCAGCGGACAGAGCCCTGTTTTCAGCAGCAGCATAATCTGCTCGGTTGTAGTGCGGTGCATCAGCGAAAGCAGACAGACCGGCAGCTTCATCACCGCCGTATGCAGCACGCTCCGGCGCAGATCCATGAAATACGGAATCCCGTAGCGCTCAAATGCCGCTTCGAGCAGCGAACCGTATCCGCCGAGATCATGCATCACGACCATAATCTCCGAAGCACGCATCTCCCCGTGCATCAGAAGCTGCCGGATCTGCGCCGCGACATACTCCGCCTCCAGCGTCATGTCCCGCGCCTCACAGACCGTCACGGCGGGCTCTTTCGGATACGGCTTCTGATGCAGCGCATAGATATATTCGCTCAGATGCGCAAGCGAGGGCGCATGAAACCGGTGCTGCTCCGTCAGCAGGATCGTTTCTGTTTCAAGATTTTGCTCCTTCGCCATTTTCCGCAGTCTGCGCGCTGTCTGATTGACTGCGTCAAAGCGTGTGAAATCCGGCGCATCAATATCATCCGAACGCAGCGCGATCCAGACCTCCGCCGCATCGCGCAGCATCACATCCAGCATCAGATACTGATCGCCGGTAAACGATTCAAATTCATCGAGGAAAATATGCACCCCGCGCAGATACCGGCTGCCGTCCGCAGCAGCTGCCGCATGAACCGGATCACGCAGCGCATCCCGCATTCCGCGGGCTTCTAGTTCCGACAGATAATCCGCGTAGATACGTGCAATATCATAGAGCTTTTCAGAGAGGATGCCGTTTTTCTGTTCGGTATCCGCAGCAGCCTGAAAGAGATGCTCCGGCTCGCTGCCCGACTGCATCAGTTCATCCAGCTGATTGAGCATCTCCGGTAGGAACGAGGGTTTCTCCGCCTGTGCGCCGTAAAACCGCAGTACATTGCCCTTGGCAAGCTTCCGCAGCAGACTGTGCAGGATGACTGTCTTCGCAACGGAATCCGCAGCGTCCCGCGGGACAGCCGCGATCTCCGAGAGGATCTCCTCCGTCAGCATCTTGAAGCTGCCCGTTTTCAGTGCATTGAAGCCGACTGCGCCGAGCGCCGCATACAGCCGCTTGTCATAGGAATAGGTAAACGGCTCCGGCACGAGCGTCCGGACCGGATTCCCCGCCGCAGCCGCACGGATCCGCCCGATCAGATATTCGGATTTTCCGCAGCCCGCGCCGCCGAGAATCAGATGCAGCATATCAAATTCCTCCTTGCAAAGTCATTTTTCATCTGGCTTCATTATAGCACATCAGACAATAAAACGCAAGACAAGGGATGTGCAGTTTTTGCAGCATCCGGCGCTGCTTCGCGCATGAATGTCTGCGAAAATTCTGTCTCCGCGGCCGCGATCGCTCCGATCAGCTTTTATATATATAGTACCCGGTGCAGCACGGGGGAAGAATCATACAAGAAAGCACAGCAATTCCCTGAAAAATTGTGCTTTCACAAGCCGTGGAAAAATCGCGGATGCTATTGACTTTTCATTTGAATTGGAGTATAATGTTTCTGTATTTCAGAAGTTCGCGTTTGTGCAGAATCCCGAATTTTTCGTCAAAATTCACGCAAAAGCGGATTTCTGTTTTCATGATTCCATGTGATTTTTTGTGAAATATCCGCAAACAATTCGTCATATTATACAAAAATCCACATGACATAGAAAGGAGCGGTATCAATGGATCAGACAATCCGGAAAATTCTGGAGCTGGATGCCGCAACCGAGGAACGCCTCAGCGCCTCCCGGCTGCAATGCCGCAAAAAGGTCGAGGATGCCCGCAAACAGGCGGCTGCCATGAAGCAGGCGCAGAAGCATCAGACCAGAGACAGCATTACCGAGCTTGAAGAGCAGACACGCTCTGAATGTGAACAGAAAATCGCGGAATTGCGCGGCAGCTTCGACCGTCGTGCAGAGCAGATGGCAGAGCAGTTTGAAGCGCAGCACGACACCCTGCTCGAAGCGCTCTTTTCCGAGACCCTGCGTGAAGCGGAGGCGTAAGACCGATGCCGAATCAATATCATGCAACGGCGGCCGCGATCCGTACCGCCTACGGCCACAGACTGCGTGCGCCGGATTACCGCGATCTGATGAATCTGCATTCTGTCGCGGAGATCGTCTCCTATCTCAAGGAGACCGACGGCTACCGCGAGCTGCTCGCGGGGCTTGAACCGGCCTATACGCACCGCGGCTATCTTGAAATGCTGCTCAAGCGCAATCTGTTCACGCAATGCCTGCGGTTTTGCAGCTTAGAGCATTTGCAGGATACGCCCTTCTTCCGCTTTTTCATCTATGATTATGAAATCTCGGAGCTCGTCAAGAAAATTCAGCTGATGCCGAGCGGCCCGCAGGCCTATATCTCCGCAATGGATGCCTGGCTCGGACCGTATCTCGGATTCTCACAGGAAAAGGTCGCACGCGCCGAAACAGGCGATGAGCTCATCGCAGCACTCGCCGGTACGCCCTATGCCGCCGTCATCAAAAAGCATATCGCAAAATACGGCCGCGGGCAGAATTATACCGCGCTGGAAATCGCCCTGCGCGCCTGCTATCTGGAACGCATTTTGCAGGAGGCCGAAAAGACCGTCAAGGGCACCGATCTCGATGCGCTGCGTAAGCTTATCGGAGAGCAGGTCGATCTGATCAATCTCATCAATGCCTACCGCTTAAAGCGCGTTTTCCATGCCGATGAGGATACGCTCCGCGAGATGATGCTCCCGATCCAGGGACGGCTCCCGAAGCGCATCTGCGAGCAGCTCTATGCCGCTCCGGATATCCCGGCGTTTATTGAGGTACTCAAAACCACGCGCTACGGCCGGATGATGAACTGGAGCACGACCGAGGCACCGGAATCCGTACAGCTGGAACATGCATTCCAGTCGCTGCGCTGGCAGACCGCAAGATCTGCGCTGCATTTCTCCGGTCATGCCGCCGTCAGTCTCTATGCGGTGCATGTGCTCTATCACATCGAGGTCAGCAACCTCATTACCATTATCGAAGGTATCCGGTACGGCAAATCCGTATCGTATCTGCAATCCCTTTTAATCACGGAGGAGTGAGCGGCTGTATCAGGCAGCAGCTGATTCCCTTCAGGAGGTGTTATCTTGTCCATTGAAAAGCTGGAACTCGTCAGTATTGCAGGCGCGGTTCCAAGTCTGAACGATGCCATTGTCGCCTGCCTGCAAAGCAAGGTTTTCCATATTGAGAATGCTTCCAAGCTGCTCGGCAGCACAGAGGATTCTTCCGGCAGCCACGCCGACCAGAATCCCTATGCAGAGCCGCTGCGGGCGCTGATGGAATTCGATCTGCGGCAGGTTCCGCTCGGTGAGGATACCGAGCTTGCACCGGCGGAATTCACGCCGGAAGCGATCCTTTCCGAAACGGAACGGATCTCCGGCAAGCTCAAAACGATCCGCGAACGGCTGACAAAAACGCGCAAACAGATCGCAGATTATGAAAGCGCTGCGATCCATCTGAAAAATCTCACCGGTTCGGAGCTGAATCTCGGTGAGCTGACCAAATGCAAGCATATCCTCTACCGCTTCGGCAGAATGCCGGAGGAGAATGTGCAGAAGCTCGACTTCTACAGCGATGCAGGCTTCATTTTCCAGGCCTATCACACCGCGCATGATTATGTCTGGGGCTTCTACTTCGCGACAAAGGCGCGTATCCCTTCTGTCGATGCGATCATGAAGGGGCTGCTCTTTGAACGCTATGAGCTGCCCGAGGATATCTCCGGTACGCCGGAGGAAGCGCTCGCGGAAATGCAGATCAAGCTGACCGAGAAAAAGGCTGCGCTCGAAGAACTCGAAAAGCAGCAAGCCGAGATCTATAAGACCGAATCGGAACAGCTCGGCAAAATGTACCGCTTTGCGAAATATCAGAGCGAGGTCTGGAAGCTGCGCGGCCAATGCATCATCACGCAGGATAAATTCAGCCTCATGGGCTATGTTCCGGTCTCCGAGAAGGAGAACTTCAAAAAGCATATCGGCAAGGTGCCGGATCTGAGCGTGACCTATGAAGCGCCGTGGGTGGATTCCAAAGTCCAGCCGCCGGTGCGCCTGAAAAACGGCTGGTTCACCAAACCGTTCTCCATGTTCGTTGAGATGTACGGTCTGCCGAATTACAACGGCTACAATCCGACGACCTTCGTTGCGATCACCTATACGCTGATCTTCGGTATCATGTTCGGCGATCTGGGACAGGGCATCCTGCTCGCGCTGATCGGCATGTTCCTGCATAAGAAGAAAAACTTTGAGCTCGGCGCGATTATGGCGCGCATCGGTGTTTCAAGTGCAGTATTCGGCGCACTCTACGGCTCCGTCTTCGGATTTGAGGAAGCGCTCGATCCCTTCTGGGAGAAGCTCGGCATCCCGTTCCTGCCGCTCAAGGCAATGGAAAATACGAATGTCATCATCTTCGGTGCCGTCGGCATCGGCGCTGCGCTTGTCATTATCTCGATCCTCGTCAACATCATCGTCAAGCTGCGGCGGCATAATTATGAGGAAGCCGTCTTCGGCAACAACGGCATTGCAGGCCTTGTCTTCTTCTCCGGCCTGCTGCTGGTTGTCCTCGGCATTGTCACCGGAAAGCAGCTCATCAGCAAGCCGGTTACGATCATTCTGCTCGTTGTCCCGCTGCTGCTGATGTTCTTCCGCGAGCCGCTCGGCCATTGGATGGCGCATAAGCATTACGAAATGCCCGGCATCGGCGATTTCATCGCATCCAATTTCTTTGAGTGCTTTGAATTTCTGCTCGGCTATGCGACCAATACGCTTTCCTTTATCCGTATCGGCGGATTCGTCTTCTCACACGCAGGTCTGATGAGCGTTGTCATGCTCCTCTCCGAGATGATCGGCAAGGATCACAAATCCATTATCACGATCATCATCGGCAACCTGTTCGTCATGTGTCTCGAAGGCCTGATCGTCGGCATTCAGGTGCTGCGTCTGGAATTCTACGAGATCTTCTCGCGCTGCTACGAGGGCGACGGCAAGCCGTTCACCCCGATCACCGTTACATTTGATGAGATCAACGATCTCAAACAGCCGGAGCAGGCAAATGCCTGATCCGATCCGGAACATTATTGATGAATATTCAGGAGGTAAATCCCATGTCTGTTTATGAAATTCTCGAACTGATCTTTCTGCCGCTGCTGATCGTTGCGCTGCTCGCGCTGCCGGTCTATGCCGCGATCACCAAGAAGAAGAGCGGCAAATCCATGCGCCGCGCCATGCTGACCAATCTCTGCGCATTCGGCGCTGTCATGCTCTGCTCGATCGCGCTGCCGCTCGGCGGTTTCGTTTCTGCTGCTGATGCAGCGGAAGCTGCCGCAAGCTCCGCAGCAGGACTTGGCTATCTCGCAGCAGCACTCGCTGTCGGCGTCGGTTCGATCGGCTGCGGTATCGCCGTCGGCCACGCTGCTCCGGCTGCAATCGGTGCAATCGCAGAAGAGCCGAAGTCCTTTGCTAAGGCGCTGATCTTCGTTGCACTGGGCGAAGGTGTTGCGATCTACGGTCTGCTGATCGCGATCATGATCCTTTCCAAGGTCTGATGCGCTGCCGGCTCATCAGCGACAATACCGATACCTTAATGGGAATGCGCCTTGCCGGCGTGGAGGGCGTCATCGTGCATGAACGCGAGGAAGTGCTCTCCGCACTCAGCGAAGCGATGCATATGGAGGGTGTCGCGGTTGTCCTTATCACGGAAAAGCTCGCTGCCCTCTGCCCCGCGGAGGTGCAGGATCTCAAGATGCATACCCCGCAGCCGCTGCTCGTCGTCATTCCCGACCGGCACGGCACCTCGGATATGACCGCCGCGATCTCGCGGTATCTCGCAGAAACCGTCGGTATCCATATCTGAATTTTCTAAGGTATCTCCGATGAATAAGCACTTTAGAATCCCATTTTAAAATAAAGAGAATGAATATATCTTCTTTCGTTCTGCTGACAAAGGGATTTCAAAGTGCCCGTATTCCTTTGGCGGGTTTCTTGAGATATGCGAATGTCCAATCTGAATCATCGCGATGCAATACCTTAATCTAACAGTTTCTCTGCTGACTTGCAGCAGATACCAATCCATAAAAAATGACCGGACTGGAGTTTTGAAATGGAAGCAAATCAGAAGCTACAGCAGTTCATGGATGCTGTCAGCCGCAGTACCGATGCGGAGATCGCCCGCGCAGAGCGTGAGGCAGAGCAGAAGGCAAAGCAATATCTGCTCGATGCCGAAGCACGCTGCAAGGCCGATTATGAACGCACACTCGCGTCTGCAAAATCCAGAATTACTGCAAAATATCAGAAGCAAATGTCACAGGTCGGCTATCAGGGCAAGACGGCATTTCTCAGCCGCCGCCAGACGCTGCTGATGCAGCTCTTCGGGGAGCTGCGCGAAAAGCTCAACGCCTTTACGACCTCGGCGGATTATCTCCCCTGGCTCAAAAAGCTGCTGACCGAACATCAGCCCGAAGCCGGTGCGTCGATCCTGCTGCGTGAAGCGGATATGCAGCTGCAATCGGAGCTGAAAGCCGCCGCCGGAGCAGAGGTCAGCTTCCGCGCCGATCCTGCGATCCTGCTGGGCGGACTCTCGATCCTTTCCGCTGACGGCAAGCGCTGCGATAATCATACGCTCGATGAAGCCTATGCCTCGCAGCTTCGCAATTTCTATCGCAATCATAAAATCGGCGGGGGTGACGAATGATGCAGCAGCCTGTGATTTACAGCGTCAACGGCCCTGTTGTAAAAATCCGTAATACAAATGTATTTTCCATGATGGAAATGGTCTATGTCGGCAACCGCCGTCTGATCGGTGAGGTAATCGGTCTGACGGACGAGGAAACGACCATTCAGGTTTATGAAAGCACATCCGGCCTTCAGACCGGAGAACCTGTTGAGCCGACCGGCGCACCGATGTCGGTCACGCTCGGCCCCGGTATCCTGACCAATATCTTCGACGGCATTGAGCGCCCGCTCCGTGCGCTGGAGGATGCTTCCGGCGCGTTCATCGGCGACGGTCTCGCTGTGCCGACCCTCGATAATGAAAAAGAATATGATGTCTCGATCAAGGTCAAGGTCGGTACGATCATGCAGGGCGGCGAAGCCTATGCATCCTGCCCGGAGACCTCTGCGATCCTGCATCTCTGCCTGGTTCCGCCGAATCTTTCCGGTAAGGTCGTCTTTGCCGCGAAGGACGGAAAATATCGCATCAACGACGAAATCATTCGTCTGGAGGATGCGGCCGGCAGAGTCCATTCGCTGACGCTCTGCCAGAAGTGGCCGATCCGCCGCGCAAGACCTGCCGCAAGAAGACTGCCGCCTTCCCGCCCGATGATCACCGGACAGCGTGTCCTGGATACGCTCTTCCCGATCGCAAGAGGCGGTACGGCTGCGATCCCGGGCGGCTTCGGTACAGGCAAAACGATGACGCAGCACCAGATCGCAAAATGGTGCGATGCGGATATCATCGTCTATATCGGATGCGGCGAGCGCGGCAACGAAATGACGCAGGTGCTTGAAGAATTCACCGCTCTGAAGGACCCGCGCACGGGCAAATCCCTGATGGAGCGTACCGTTCTGATCGCAAATACATCGAATATGCCGGTTGCGGCGCGTGAAGCTTCGATCTATACCGGCATCACACTCGCTGAATATTACCGCGATATGGGCTACCACATCGCGATCATGGCCGATTCCACATCCCGCTGGGCAGAGGCGCTCCGTGAGATCTCCGGACGACTCGAAGAAATGCCTGCGGAAGAGGGCTATCCGGCATATCTCCCCTCGCGTCTTTCCGAGTTCTATGAGCGCACCGGCGCCTATGAGACACTCAACGGCAGAGAGGGCAGCGTCACCGTTATCGGTGCTGTTTCGCCGCAGGGAAGCGACTTCTCCGAGCCTGTCACCCAGAATACACGCCGCTTTGTCCGCTGCTTCTGGGGACTGGATAAAGCGCTCGCCTATGCGCGTCACTATCCGGCGATCAACTGGAATATGAGTTACAGCGAATATCTCGACGATCTCTCTCATTTCTATGAATCCGAGGTCGATCCGAAGTTCAATGAGTACCGCACCGAGATCAGCGCGCTGCTGAAGGAGGAGCAGTCGCTCATGGATATCGTCCGGCTGATCGGCTCCGATGTCCTGCCTGACGATCAGAAGCTGATCATTGAGATCGCGCGTCTGATCCGCGTCGGATTCTTACAGCAGAATGCCTATCACGCAGAGGATACCTATGTCCCGCTTGATAAGCAGTTCCGCATGATGGAGCTCATTCTCCATGTCTACCACCGCACCAAGAAGATGATCGCGGAGCATGTCGATCTCGAAGCAATCAAATCGAGCGGCATCATGGAGCTGGTCATCAAGGTCAAATACGATATTCCGAACCGGCAGCTGGAGCGCTTTGACGCGCTGACGCAGCAGATCGACGGTATGCTTGATTCGCTGCGCACAAAGAAAAAGGAGGTGCTGTAACCCATGAGTCTGCAATATTTCGGGCTTCACAGCATCAGCGGTTCGCTGGTCGTCCTTGACCACGTAGAGGGCGCAAAGTTCGATGAAATGGCGCGCATCGTGCTGGATGACGGCACCGAGCGCACCGGCAGAGTCGCCATGCTTGAGGGCGATAAGGCGATTTTGCAGGTCTTTGAGGGCACCCACGGCCTCTCGCTGACCAATACCCGCACCCAGTTCACCGGCCGCCCGATGGAAATGCCGCTTTCCGGCGATCTGCTCGGCAGAGTCTTCACCGGCGCCGGCAGACCGGCAGACGGCCTCGGCGAGGTCATGGCGGAGAAATTCGGTGATATCAACGGCGCACCGCTCAATCCGGTGTCCCGTCAGTACCCCAGAAACTACATCCAGACCGGTATCTCCTCGATCGACTGCCTGATGACGCTGATCCGCGGACAGAAGCTGCCGATCTTCTCCGGTACAGGTCTTTCGCACAATAAGCTCGCAGTCCAGATTGTCCAGCAGGCGCGGATTGCAAAGGATTCCGGCGCAGAATTCGCGGTTGTCTTCGCGGCAATGGGCATTCAGAATGACGTTGCGGATTATTTCCGCCGCAGCTTCGCAGAGAGCGGCGTTCTGCAGAATGTCGTCATGTTCCTGAACCTCGCAAATGACCCGATCGTTGAGCGTATTATCACGCCGCGCTGCGCGCTGACTGCTGCGGAATATCTCGCATACGAGAAGCATATGCATATCCTCGTCGTCATGACCGATATGACCGCATATGCAGAAGCGCTGCGTGAGTTCTCGTCCTCGAAGGGCGAAATTCCGGGCAGAAAGGGCTTTCCGGGCTATCTCTATTCCGACCTCGCATCGCTCTATGAGCGTGCAGGCATCATTGAAGGCATTGAGGGCAGCGTGACGCAGCTCCCGATCCTGACCATGCCGAATGACGATATCACCCACCCTGTCCCTGACCTGACGGGCTATATCACCGAAGGTCAGATCGTTCTGGACAGAGGTCTGGAGCAGGGCGGTGTCTATCCGCCGATCTCGGTTCTGCCGTCGCTGTCCCGTCTGATGAAGGACGGCATCGGCGAGGGCTACACCAGAGCCGATCACTCTGCCGTCGCAAACCAGCTCTTCGCTTCCTATGCACAGGTGCAGGATGCGCGCTCGCTGGCTTCGGTTATCGGTGAGGAAGAGCTTTCCGCGCTGGATAAGCAATATCTCGCCTTCGGCAAATACTTTGAAAAGTGCTTCCTCTCGCAGGGCTTCGATGAAAACCGTTCCATGGAAGAAACGCTGGATCTCGGCTGGACGCTGCTCTCGCTGCTGCCGAAGTCCGCGCTCGACCGTGTAGACGACCAGGTGCTCGATGCGCATTACGATCCGGATGCCGCCGCAGCGCTGATCCGGAAGGTGGAGGGTTAACGTGGCAAATCAGGTATTCCCGACAAAAGGTAATCTGATGGCAGCCAAGCGCTCTCTGGTGCTCGCAAAGCTCGGCTACGATCTCATGGACCGCAAGCGAAATGTGCTGATCCGTGAGCTGATGCAGCTGGTGGACCGCGCCAAGGAGCTGCGCGGCAGCATTGAGAAAACCTATGAAACCGCATATGCCGAATTGCAGGATGCCAATATCACGCTCGGCGTCGTGGAGCGCTTTGCAAATGCCGTTCCGATCGACGACCGCATTGAGATCGAAACGCGGACTGTCATGGGCGTCGAGATCCCGAAGGTCACGCATCCGGATGAGCTGGATGTGCGCGTCCCCTACGGATTTCTCGATACAAATGTGCAGCTGGACGAAGCCTATGCGGCATTCTGCAAGGTGCGCAATATGACGCTCATACTCGCAGAGGTTGACAGCGGCGTGTTCCGTCTGGCAACTGCGATTCAGGCGACACAGCGCCGTGCAAACGCGCTGAAAAATGTCCTGATCCCGCGTTACAGCGAGATCATCCGGACGATCTCCGACGCACTGGAAGACAAGGAGCGCGAGGAGTTCACCCGCATGAAGATCATCAAGGCAACGAAATAAGGTATCGCTTCGCGATGATTTATAATGGCCTTCGCG
>CAMNFV010000034.1 GCA_946537515.1 uncultured Ruminococcus sp.
CGGGGTGGTTCCGGTTTCGGTCGTCACGGTCGCGGACGTGGTCGTCGTGGCCTTAGTCGCGGACGTGGTCGTCGTGGCCTTGGTTGCGGACGTGGTCGTTGTGGCCTTTGTCGCAGAAGTGGTTGTCGTGGCCTTGGTTGCGGATGTGGTCGTCGTGGCCTTGGTCGCGGACGTGGTTGTCGTGGCCTTCGTCGCGGATGTAGTCGTTGTAGCCTTCGTCGCGGACGTGGTTGTTGTGGCCTTGGTCGCGGACGTGGTCGTCGTGGCCTTGGTTGCGGACGTGGTTGTTGTGGCCTTGGTCGCAGACGTGGTCGTTGTGGCTTTTGTCGCGGACGTGGTTGTCGTGGTTGCAGTCGTTGTCTGCTCCGGCGGATTGACAGCATGAAGCGTGAATTGCTGCACATTGTTGTCCGGATCAATGACCGAGATCACAGCGGTGCCCGCACCGATGACCGTGACGATGCCGGATGTGGATACGACAGCGACATCCGGATTGCTGCTCTTGATTGTCACATGATACGGCTGATACTGTTCCAGCGACATCTTTTCGCCGACTTTCAGCGTCACATGCTCCTGCGGGAACGGCGGGAGCTCCGGTTTGGCGGTCGTAGTGGTGGTTGTAGTAGTCGTTGTTGTGGTCGTGGTTGTAGTGGTTGTCGTCGTCGTTGTGGTGGTCGTTGTCGTAGTAGTTGTGGTGGTAGTTGTGGTGGTAGTCGTTGTGGTCTCCGGCTCGACAGCATTCAGATCCCAGATCATCGGTGCATATTTCAAACCGTCCAGAGACAATGAAACCGGATCAAATTTGCTTGCGCCTTCCAGCTTCTGAATCTGAATAATTTTTCCGTCATGCTTCAGTTCCACATCGAATTTACCGTCTTTGTCAATGTCAATGCGATCCAGACTGTTCCCGTCAAATTTCAGAGACTGATCGGGGTAAACCGTTGCGCATTGATACAGTGCAGTAAGGAAGTCCGCCGGAACCGTGAACGTGCCGCTGCCGAGATAGATATGCAGCGGAACCTGCGGCGAATAGGTCTCCTTCAGAACGACATTTTTATTCGGCATGATGAAGGAAGCGAGCGTGATCAGCTTGTCAGAGGGCTGCAGCTTGACCTGTTCGGAGCTGTATCCGCTGACGTATTTTCCGTCCGGCACATTCTGGCAGCCCGGCATGAGATAATAGGTCATGCCGCTTTCCGGTTTCTTCGGTTCATCATAGGTTTCGTCTATGAGCGATGAGCTTTTCAGTCCGGAAACCGTGAAGTTGTTGTACACAGCGCGGATGACAACATCATTCTGCGGCATGAAGAAATACGGATTGACTGGGGAGCCGCCTTCCCGCTGCTTTGCGATCAGTCCGCTCTCATCCTGCAAAATATCATAACGGGCCAGGCCTTCCGTTTTATCCGGCACTAGCTTGCACATGGTACCCGCGGGCAGGCTGATCTGACTGCTGCGGTGCTGCTCGACCGGATCATTGACATCAATGGCCGTGCCGCCTTCTACGGTCAGCGTGTATTTCTTCTGCGTGCGCTTGATATTGGATACCACATGGATTTCCGGCGAAACCGGCTTCTCTTTG
The DNA here is from genome assembly GCA_946537515.1 of uncultured Ruminococcus sp. Taxonomy (GTDB): domain Bacteria; phylum Bacillota; class Clostridia; order Oscillospirales; family Ruminococcaceae; genus Firm-04. The sequence continues at coordinate 1,583 of CAMNFV010000034.1, forward strand.
CCGGATTCCGCTGAGGAAGTGATCTCCATTACATCCTCATAAGGTGCATCCTCAAAAATGATCTTGTCCATGACAGGCTTGATCTGCACCTGCATATCGCCGATGATTTCCGCCTCGTAGATGCCGCCGATATTGATGAAGTCTGTGCCGGTCAGTTTGGTGACAGGATCGCGTCCGACGGATTTATATGTGATCGTGACCGGTTCGGGCTCCGATCCGAAGGTGAAATCGAAGCTGACAAACGCCTTGTCAACCTCAAGCCGGTAATCAGGGCCGGAAAAATCTGTGAGATACGATTCTTTCTTTCCGCAGAGGGCGCAGGTATGCTCATAGAGGCCCTTGCGTGTCGGCGTTGCTTCGCGGATGCATGTTTCTTCATCCCATTCGTGATGTCCGATCATCTTCAGGACCTTGCCCGGGTCTACTGCGCCGCAGAGCGAACAAACCTGGTCGGATTCGTGGCCGTTCGTGAAGCAGAGTGCGGGGGATTCGTTCTCTGCATCTTCCCAGTAGTGCTCCATTTCACCGTTGCGGCGCATCGTTGTTCCGCAGCGCTTACACTTTACGCCGTAGGTCGAATAATGCGTGCAGTCGCCGTCGGTGTGCGCGCCTGCCGGATCATATTCAAATTCGTGTCCGATCGGGTCGATCCGGTCGGAATAGCTCATGACGGCATGGCAGTCCTCACAGCGCCAGACCTGTCCGCCGTATCCGGTGCAGGTCGGCTCGATGCGGTCGCGGTACTGTCCGTGTCCGCTTTTGTGGTCACATGTCTTTGTCCAGAGCAGGATTGCAAGCGGCCCGTCCGGCATCGTAAAGGTGATTGTGTTTTCGCTCGGGAAATATGCAAATTTTGTCCAGTCCATTTTGGAATTGGCGTATGGCTCATACCAGTCGTGATCCATTTTGAATGTTTCATTGCCTGTGAGCTCGCCGAAATCCCAGCCGCCGTAAGTAGAGCCTTTTGAATTCGTGAAATTATTGATGAGATACCCATCATTCATGACTGCTTTCAGCGTGACCTTCTGTCCCGGCCTTGCCGTTGCAGGCCCTTCAATGACAACACCGGGATTCGGTGCGGGAATCTGATCGTCTAAAACGTAATCAATCAGAATCGGCCAGCCCTCATGATATTCGACAAATTCGATATGGCCGCATTTGGAACAGGCATGGCGGAGTCTGCCGGGAATCTCATTGCCCTTTGCATCATAATCGAGGATCCGGCTCACCGTATACATGCCGTATGTATGCGGCTCTTTGACGGCCTGCGTGCAGCCTTCACAGTAGCTGACATGATAATCCGGCGTAATATAGCCGTTCGGGAGCATGTAGCGGTCAACCTTGCTCTTGCGCAGCGTTTTAAAATCATGGGTGTGCGGGAGCTTCGGAATTTCCTGATATTTGGTGTAGCCGCAGACGGTGCAGGCCTGCGCGGTCTGACCGGTATGCTTATCGCTTGCTTCGCGGACGACGGTTTCCTCGCCGAAGGTATGCAGCGTCTTTTTCTGCTTCAGGAGCTGCGATCCGGTCTGACGGCGTCCCGGAACGGCATATTCCGGAACACCGCATTTGCAGCGGTACCAATGGTATTCTTCATCGAATTCCAGTTGATCGTAGGTATGCGTATGATCCGGCGCAACCTTCGGAATGCTTTTTTCATCCTTGGCATTGCAGTCGATGCAGGCGCGCTGCATCTTGCCTTCCGCCGCCGATGTTGCCGGTGTAATGACCTTCCAGTCGCCGAAGCGGTGCGGGATTTTCCGGTCCTTTTCCTCGTCCTTCATGCGGTCGCAGAGCCAGCCTGCGCAGATCCGCCGGTGCGTCTTGCCGTCGTGGTTGTCCTCATAGCGGTAGTAGGTGTGTTCGATATGCAGCGGCGCGTGGTAGGTTTCCGCGGTACCTTCGCTGTTGGAAACAACACACCAGTAGGAATAGGATTTTGAGCAGGCGTAGGGATCCACCAGAACGGTCAGCTTGCTCGTATTTGCACCGCTGACGGCATCCTTTCCGCTGAGTGCATACGCCGTTTCGTTGCCGCGCTCATCCTTCAGCGGGTGAGATTCCTTATCGCTGCTGTACTCTTTATAGTACCATTGATATTTCAGATCCTCGCCGCCTGCGTATACGGTGAATGTCGCATACTGCGGCTTCTTGTGCAGATCGAGGTCAGTCGGCCGCCTGGTACAGCCGGAAGGCTGCAAAATGATATAGGGCGCGCTCTTCACCGCCTTTTCTACGAAGGGGATGCTCACGGTGTCAACCAGCTCTCCGCAGACGGAACAGTACCGGCTGCCGATGCCGGGGGTTCGTGTCGCGGCATTCGGTTCTTTCACGATAACCGGTTCTCCGACCGTGTGTGCCTCGCAGTCAACTGCGCTGCCGCAGTCTGCGCAGACATGCCAATGGGAAGAACCGTCATGTTCCCACTCGCTGCCGGTGTTTTCATGCTCGCAGTCTGCGCCGGTATCCTCATTTACCGCGTGATTGCAATATTCCAGACAGCGCTGATGAATGAAGCAGTAATGTGTCTGAAAAGCCTCACTTCCGACACAGATGCCGTGCTTGCAGTTCTTGAGAAGTGTGGCATTCTTGCAGCAATCCAGACATTTATGACAGTCCGGGCAGAATGCGCCATTGTCATTGCAGAGGCCGCAGTCCGGGCAGATATGCCCCTCATAATCCGGATCATCCGGGCAGATGCCGTGTTCACAATGCTCATTGCACATCTCGCAGAGTCCGCACCATTCGCAGAGCTCGTCCGGCTCGAAGCAGTCGCCGCAGCTTTCGCAGAGATGCGCCTCCCATTCGTCGGGATCATCCGGGCAGATTCCGTGCTCGCAATGGTAATCCGCCTGACAGTCCGGGCAGAGACCGCAGTATTCACATTCTTCATCCTGTGTACAATTGCCGCATTCCGGACAGGCGTGCTCCTCAAAATCCGAGGATTCCACACAGTAGCCGTGAATACAGCCGGCCGCCTCGCTGTTATCCTGACAGCACTGCGGACAGAGGCCGCAATCCTCGCAGAGCTCTTCGCCGAGCGCTTCCATACAGGAACTGCATTGCGGGCAGAGCCAGTCGTTGTCGTAGCAGCAGTCCGTGCAATGTTCGCCGCCGTCTTCGCACCAGATGACTTCCGAGTCTTCGCCGAAGCATTGCTCACAGAGCGGGCAATGCGTGGTTCCGATCGAATTGTCGTCGCAGAGGTGGCACTCATCGCAGACATATTCATCGCTGCCGCAGACTGTGCATTGCTTGCAATGGCCGAAGGCAATCAGCACATCTTCGTCCTCCAGACACGGAGAACAAAGCGCGCAGCTTTCACAATAGACGGTTTCCGGGCAGTAATCGCCGACATAGATATACTGGCCACAGTTTTCGCAGAGCAGGCTGTCGTCTGCGCAGTCCTGACAGACCCAGAGGGTTTCTCCGTCTGCCATGTGCACCTCTGTGCCGGTGTTTTCGCCGTCATCATCACAGAGGCATTTTTCGCAGACATCGCACCAGGAATCGTCCTCGTGGCAACTGAGGCAGCGCTTGGAGTAGCATTCTCCGCAGGGCATGACATCTTCATCCAGACAGCCGCCGCAGAAATGGCAATGCTCTTCCGCGACGCATTCAATGCAGTGATGTCCGCAGTCGGCTGACCACTGTGCTACAAGTTCTTCAGCTGTATCGAAAACACTTGAATCATCCTGAGCATTGAATTCTTCTTCAAATGTATTGCCGCAGCTTGGACAGTCCGCAGTCATAAAAATACTAGCGTCACTTACCATGCCGTCTTCATCATATTCAACGTCTGTAATTGTCAGGATACACTCGAATTCACCGATTGTTATTGAGTGATCTTCGCCCACATGAGTTCTACTTGCAAAAACCGTCAGCGGTTCCGGCATCAGATCAAGTCCCGGCGGGAAAATGCCGAATATGAGTGCGATTGTTAAAATCATACTGATAATTCTCTGGATATGTTTTCTCATAGCGGTGTCCTCCTTATATGAAAGCGGGGCGAAATGATTCTTTTTTTATTATAACGTACCGGCTGATAATTTGTCAAGATGATTACAGAAAAAGAGCTACCGGTATTCCGATAGCTCTTTTTGGTGTTATACAGCCTGAAGCTTTCCGAGCAGTTCGCGGATATCCCGCAGATCGAAGACCGCATCGCCGTTGAGGTCCGGATCTGCCGGAAGAATCGCCTGCACCTGATCGGCAGTCAGCGCCGGATCCTCTGCGAGCAGCCGCGCCAGCAGAACAACATCCGCGACTGAGCATTTGCCGTCGCCGTTGTAGTCGCCCTTGACCGGTGTTTCCGGCGTGGTTTCCGTTGTGGTCACGGTTTCGCTTGTAGTACTCGGTGTTGTGACAGTTTCACTCGTGGTACTTGGTGTGGTCACAGTTTCGCTTGTAGTACTCGGTGTGGTGACAGTTTCGCTTGTGGTGCTTGGTGTGGTCACGGTTTCAGTCGTAGTACTCGGCGTGGTCACGGTTTTGCTTGTAGTGCTCGGCGTGGTGACCGTTTCACTTGTAGTGCTTGATGTCGTAATTGTTTCTGTTGTGGTGGCTTCAGAAGTTGTACTTGTAGTCGTCGTTGTCGTCGGTGTTGTGCTTGTGGTTGTCGTTGTAGTCGGTGTGGTACTTGTGGTCGTCGTCGTGGACGGTGTAGTGCTCGTGGTACTCGTGGTCGTCGTCGTCGTAGACGGTGTTGTACTCGTGGTCGTCGTTGTAGACGGTGTGGTACTCGTAGTCGTCATCGTAGACGGTGTAGTACTCGTGGTAGTCGTTGTAGTCGGTGTGGTACTTGTAGTAGTCGTCGTAGACGGTGTGGTACTTGTGGTTGTCGTCGTGGACGGAGCAGTGCTTGTGGTTGTCGTCGTGGACGGTGTGGTACTCGTAGTAGTCGTCGTGGACGGTGTTGTGCTTGTAGTAGTCGTCATTGACGGGGTAGTGCTTGTGGTAGTCGTTGTAGTCGGTGTGGTACTCGTAGTCGTCGTCGTAGACGGTGTTGTGCTTGTAGTCGTCGTCGTAGACGGTGTTGTGCTTGTAGTAGTCGTCGTAGACGGTGTAGTACTCGTGGTAGTCGTCGTGGACGGTGTTGTGCTTGTGGCTGTCGTTGTCGTGGCGGTTGTAGTAGTTGTAGTAGTAGTCGTGGTGGTGGTAGTGGTGGTTGTAGTAGTAGTGGTGGTTGTGGTAGTAGTGGTGGTTGTGGTAGTAGTGGTGGTTGTAGTAGTTGTTGTGGTAGTGGTTGTTGTAGTAGTAGTCGTGGTGGTTGTGGTAGTAGTGGTTGTAGTAGTGGTAGTAGTCGTGGTTGTGGTCGTGCCTTCGATCTCAAATGCCGCCGAGAGGCTGCCCGTATAGTTGCCGATGCCCGCTGCATACGCGGCGGCTTCGCCCGGTTCCTTGTTGTTGCTGTACGATACCGTATAATCAATATCCTGCTTCAGCGCGATCTCCGGATCCCCGGCATATGCCTGCACATCCGGGCAAATCTCTGAACCGCTTTCGGTGAATCTGGTCTGCAAAAGCGCAATGCGTTTCAGCGGCGCCGGCGCGATGCGGAATGTCATCTCATATTCGCCCGTGTAATTGCCCTTGCCCTTGATGACGGCGGCCGCCTCACCGGCATTGACATTGTCCGTATAGCTGACCGTGTAATCTTCGGGGCGCAGCGTGATGCCGTTTTTCATTTTGACCGTGATTTCCGGCTCCTGCGGTGTTCCGTCATAGACCGGATCGGCGTCATCCGCGAGCGCTGCTGACCTGATGCCCTTCAGATCGGCGGGCAGGATCGTGAACGAACCCGCTGCCGTTCCGGTGTAATTGCCCTTGAATGTCACTTTGACCGCTGCGGTGCCTGCTGCTGTGTTGTTCTCATATTCATAGGTATAGGAATCCGCCGGAATCAACGTATCTCCGTTGAAAACAATTACTTCCGGCTCATAGGATGCGCGCCCGTCATAGGTGACGGTCTGATAGCCGGTCGTGACCTTCGCGGTCTTGCTGATATCGGCCGGAACAATCGCAAAGTTCAGCGTGACGGTACCCTGATAGATGCCGCTGCCGATGATCTGCACGCTGCCCTCGCCGCATTCCGTATTCTCGCCGTATACAGCAAAGAATGTTTCCTCTTCGATCAGGCCGGGCTGCCCGACAGCCTGCACCTTCGGGGTAATCTGCTTGCCGGTGTATGCATATTCTTCCGCATCCAGCTTCACCATGTCCGCTTTCAGCCGGATCGGATTGATCGTGAAGGAGCCGAGGAGCGTACCTGCATAGTCGCCCTTGCCCGTGACGGTCACGCCTGCGATGCCGGGCATCAGATTCTCAGTATAGGATACGGTGAAATCGGTATCCTGTTCCAGCGCATGGCGGTTTGCCGTGACGCTGACAGCCGGTTCGATTGCTTCGCCGGTGTACGCAAATGAAGTTCCGGCGATCGTCAGCTTGTCCGCGGCTTTGAACTGATAGGGGAGAATCGTGAACGGAAGCTCTGCGCTGCCGGTGTAATTGCCGATGCCTTCGACCAGCACGGACGCTGTTCCGGCGTGCAGATTATCCTGATATGCTGCGGAATATTCGAGTCCCTTGCGCCAATCGGTCACGCCGGAATTCAGAACGGCCGGAGTAATCTCATTGCCGCTGAATGTGAATTCGGTTTCGGAAAGCGACAGCATTTCTGCATCAATTTCGCAGGGGAGAATCTGATATTCTGCGGTGAGCTTGCCGGTGTAATTGCCGACAAATTCCAGTTCAACGGATACGGTGCCGGCGTTGATCGTGTCGCCGTAATGCCGGTTAAAGCCGGTTGTCAGCTTCTGTTCACCGATGATCGCGGTCACGCGGGGCGCATGGCTCTTGCCGTCATATGTCACAGAATCGTATTCCAGCTGAATTTTACAGTTCTTTTCTGTGACTTCCAGCGGCAGAATTTCAAATTCCAGCGACTTGGTTCCGGTGTAGTTGCCGCTGCCGTAGATGCGCACCGTTGCGGTACCCTTGCTGATGTTGCTGAGATACGAGACAGTATAATCGGTCTCCGGATTGAGAATCCGCTTGCCGTCCGGCGAACTGACTGTTACTTCCGGCTTGATCGCGCTGCCGGTATAGGTGAACGGGCCGGATTCTTTGAGCGCTGCGATGAAATCAGCATCGTCCGCAATGTTCACTTTTTCAATCGTGAAAACCGCATTGAGCGAGCCCTTGAATGCGCCGATGCCGCTGACCGTTGCATAGGCTTTGCCCGCATTGGTATTGTACTGATAACTGACCTCGTAATCGACGCCCTCGCGCAGCGTGCGGTCATCGTTTGCGACAACGACGGCCGGTGTCTGTTCCTTGCCGGTATAAGGCGCGGTGCGGGATGCATCAAATTCCGGATCGGCAAATGAGAGCGTATAATCCGAGAGATAGAGATAGCGCGGGGTGAATGTTCTGCCGATTGTGCCGGTGTAATTGCCGACGCCGGTGACAGAGATCGTTTTTTCGCCGTATTCGCGGATGTAATCCTGTGTTTCGGTCAGGATTTTGCCCTGATCGTCCATGACATGAATATCCGGCATGAGAACCTTATCCGGATCTTTGTCCGTATTGGCTAAGACTGTGATTCTGCCGGATTTCAGCGGCTGCGGCGCGATTTTGAATGTCGTCCGGACATTGCCCGTGACATAGAGGCTGTCCGGGAGCGCCTTCAGATTGATGATGCCGGTACCCGCATCCGTATTGGATTCATATGTGACGAGATAATCTTTCTCTTCGGTCAGATCGGTCTTTGTGCCGTCCGCATTCTGGATGTACGCGGTGACTTTCGGCTCAAATTCCTTGCCGTTGTAGACACATGCTGCATCATCGACCGAAATCTTCACGGATGATGCATCGAGCGCCGTCATTTTCGGCAGGATTTTCTTCCAGACATGGCCGCAGCCGGTGCATGTATAGGTAATGGAGCCGTCTTTTTCCGCAGTCGGCTGAATGGTCTCGGTGACTTCATAGCTGTGTTTGAGATTGATCGTATATTCCACGGCCGCCGCCGGATTATACCGCGGATAGATGCGCAGCTTGCAGCTTGCGGTCTCCGAATCAAACTGTCCGACCGTGAAAGAATGCCGCCGGTCAACGCTCTCCGGATCATCTGCGGTCACGATTTCGCCGCCGTCAACGACTTCCATGATATATTCGCTGCCGGTGACGTTATCCGGTGCGCTTGCAATGCCTGTCGCTGAGAATGTTGTTCCGGCATCCACATCCCGCGGCGTAGAATAAAAGTAGACATTCGGTTCTGTGCTGAGGCGCCATTGCACATTAAATTTTGTCGGAACAACGATTTCTTTATCCGTATTGCACTTGCTGCAATGGAGCGTGACATTGCCGTTTTCGTCGGCCTCTGTCAGCTGCTCATAATCATGGCCTGCGACATATTCCGTTGTATCGAGCGCAGCCGGATTCTTTGCGTTCATGCTGCAAAATGTGATCTTCGCATTGTTCCAGTTATACCAATAAATCTTGTTATTCTTCACGACCGGTTCGCAGTCCGAGAGTGCGCCGTCAAAGGATTTGATATTGCCCGAGGGCTTGCCGGTCTTGTCGATTGTGGTATAATTGACCTGATTGCCGCGCTGCCAGAGTACCGCGAATGTATCCGAGCCGACCGGCACCAGATAGGGCGCCTGGGCTTTCTCCGTATCCTCTGCATAATTGGTAATGGAATAGCGCGTGATCGTTCCGCTGATATCGTTTTTCGGGACGGATGCAATCATGATATTGCGCGTATATGAATCGCTGTAGCTTTTCCAGTATTCGGAGATTTTCTTCTGATTGACCGAATTATATGCGGCGATAAAACTGGTGCTGCTCTGGACGAATCCGCCGACCGCTGCACCGGTGTAATTGACTTCCTTCATATTGTTGCTGTCGGCAGCTGCCGGAAACGGAACCAGATTGATTATTGTCTGGGTTGAGCTATAATTCTTGGTCGGGAACTTGCCCTCTGTATAATCGCCGTTGAAGTAACCGAGCATGATCGAACGCGGGTAGGCGTCGCCGTGATCGAGCTCTACGATATGATTGCCGTCGAGCAGCACGAACTCATTGAAGGCGTGGCTGCAATAGCCGGTGTAGCCGGTATCGGTATTCAGGATGCTGCTCATGGCGGACATGCTGACCTGCAATGTGAGGTTTGCCTGATGCCCGCTGTACATCTTCCGCGCCATATTGACGATCAGCCATTTGCCGTCATCCGTGCTGCGCAGCGAGCCCGCTTCAAACGGGGTATCAATGCCGCCGTGACTGGTATCCAGATCGGTATTTTTCAGCACGACATGCTTGACGAGTTTCCAGTCGCTGCTGTATTTTGCGATATCGACGACTGGCAGCGTGTCAACATGATCTTTGTTTGCCTGACCGGTGATCAGATAGAAATTGCCGTCGCTGCCCGCATGGAATCCGCCCCAGATCGGCAGCTGCAAATCGACCGTCTTCCGCGATTGCAGCGCAAATGCAGAATCATAGTATTCGATCAGCGCTTTGGCGGGTGCATCTGCCGATGCCGGGACCGCATCGCCCTGCACGCGCATCCAGCCGGTGCCGGACGGAACCAGATAGGAATTGATCGTCGTCGCCCAGAGGCTGTAATCGTGGCTGCCGATGTTTGTGCCCTGATAGCTTTCGCAGTAAAGATCATCGTCTGCTGCCTCTGCCGGGATGCCGGGCAGAACAGAGAGTGCGAGTGCTGCTGCGGTGATGAGCGCAGGCAGCCGGTGTTTCAGTTTCATGCCGGAAAACTCCTTTCTGTCAGAAAAATTGTTTAAGTTTCACGTTTTATTTGATTTTAGAATGATGTTTATAGCTATTATACTATATATTTATGAAGATTTCAATAGGATTTATTAGAAAGATAACAAATTTGGGCGAATAGTCCGAATATGCAGTTGCTTTTATGCTTCGTTATCGGCAGGATTTCAGCGGATCAGCGAAAGAAAAAACGGCAGGCAGCCGGCGTCCGAAAGCAAGTCCAGCATAATCCCCTGATTCTAATTGCGCCAAAGTTCGATTTGATGCAATTAGAATCAGGAACCACCTGCCCCAATGAAGCAAAGGCGCCCCCGAAGGAGCGCCGGAATCAACGTCAGAGAGCCTGTAAACGCTTACAGGTTATCTGACACACCTACATTATTGATGTACCAATTAAATCTTGAAGATGAGATGCGCAGAATTTTTGTCGTGAGACAAGGCAGAAAGCCGCCGCCTTGCTGACGCAAGGCAAGGATTTCTAACGCAGTATCACGGCAAAAAGGCAAGCAGATCACTTCAAGAGATAGTTGGGACATCAATATAACACGCCGGAAATCAAAAGTCAGGTACATTCAGGTATCATGCAAAAGACCGGTGCACCGCCATCCCGATCAGCCGTTCAGCCGATCAGGACAAACGATACGCCGGTCTCCTTTTACAGAACCGAAACTGCCTGTATGCGCAGCGATTTCTGCCGGGAGTTTACTGCAATGCCAGAACACATGCAGTTTGTTCTGTGACCTGCGGTTCCGGAATGGCGCTGTAGAAATGTGCCAGGACGGTTGCAGCAATGAATACGATTGCAAGGATAATGAAAATGGCCAGCAGCACTTTCCCGATTGTGATTTTCTTCATAACAAGTACCTCATTTCAAGAAACTTAGCTTCGGAGTATCCGGTCAGGCTGTACACGCAGCGTCACTGCAATACCGGCAAGCGTCGGGATCAGGACGAACAGAACAGCCGAACACAGAACATACAGAATTGTTTTTGCCGAGAAGAGCGAGACAGATGCCAGCAGAAGCTGTGTGCTGATAACGGAAAGGACGATCGAAATCAGGAGCGCAGTCAGCAGAATATGCATACTTTGCCATAACGATTCCACGATCATCATGCGGACAAGATTGTGCTCCTGCATACCGTTTGCCTTCAGCAGCGCAAATTCCCGCTTTCTTGCAAGTGTCTGGCTGATAAAGACTGCGGACATCAAAACGAAGATAATGCAGACAACGATCGTCAGAATGATCGTTGATGTGCTCTTGATACCGGCAAGCATCTGATCCATGCCCACGGTATCCTGATAATCACAGCGCGTGATGAATTTCGGGCTGAGGTTGCCGAGCTTGCTTTTGATCGCATTGATCCCGTCATAATCAGAGGCAAATACGAGGCAGGCACTCGGCATCCAGCGCAGCAGCGATTCGCCGTTCTGCGCCAGGCTGCTGTAATCTGTTTCTTCATTTTTCGCGGCGCATTTTTCGCGGATGCGCTCCATTTCCGCTTCCGGCATATAGATGATCCGGTTGCCGTTGATCGAATAGCGATTGACGACCTCATAGGGAAGAATGCCTGCAACAGGTACTTCAATCTCTGTTGCTTCGGATATATCATAATCTGCATTTTCTTCGGAATGATTGATCTGCATGGTAGAATGCAGTTTCCGGACAGGAACATAGACCTGCGTTTTCAGCGTCACGCTGCCGGAAGCATTCTCCAGCTCCAGCGCTTCTGCAAAATCATGCGAAAGATATACCGCGTGTTCCGGATCGCTCTTTGCCGCATCAAAAAGGATTTCTGCCTGTGCGGGAATTTTCTGTTCCGTATGATAGGGCTGCACAACGAAATACGGGAAGGCTGCATCTTCCAGCGAGAAAGACCGTTTGTGCTCCCCTTCGCTTGTCTCTGCGATCACCTCGGCAGACGGTCCTGTCTGGTTGCCTAAGAGGCTGAAGCTGCGGAATTCATAGAACGGCATGATCTCTTCGACACCGCTGAGCGCGTGCATTTTCTCAAGCTCTTCATCTGTGAGCACAGGATTTCCGTCTGCATCCAATATCGTATCAGTCGGGTGCTCCTGATTCAGAACGAAGATTTCGCGCTCGGAAATCTGATTCAGCAGATTCCGCTGCTGATTTTGCAGCGTATCCATGACAGTATTCGTCAGAGAGAATCCTGCGATTGCAAGCGCACAGAATGTGACGATCAAGCCCTTCAGGATCTTTCCCTTTTTCTGCGACTTTTTGACGTACCGGAACAGGTTCGGCAGGCCGTAGGGTGCAGTACGCACTGCACTTTCCGGCTCTGTGCTGCTGTCATCAACGGATCCCCTGTCAAGGACGATCTTCTGATCTTCCACATGATAGAGACAATCAGCCGCATCGCACATTGCATCGCTGTGTGATGCAATGACAACGGTAATGCCGCGCTCGGCCAGCCGCTTGAAAATCTGAATGATCTTTTGTGTATTGGTGCGGTCCAGGGCGCTGGTCGGTTCGTCGGCGAAAAGACATCTGGGTTTTCTTGCGAGTACGCCCGCCAGTGCAGCACGCTGCTGTTCACCGCCGGACAGTTGCTTCGGATATGCATTTTTTTGTGCAGGATCCAGGTCTACTTCTTTCAGCAGGCTGTCGATTTCGCTGTCTGTCAGCTTGCGTTTTGCAAGTGCTGCCAGCTGAATCAGGTTTTCTGAAATCGTCAGCGTTTCGATCAGGGAATGATCCTGAAAAAGGAAACCGAATTCTTCTCTGGCAAGCCGCCGGCATTCCGCACGGTCATGCAGATCAATTGCCTTTCCGTCATAGATATATTGCAGATCCTGCTGTGAGGACATCATTCCCAGAATATACAGGACGGTTGTTTTGCCGCACCCGCTGTCGCCTGTGATAGCGGTGACCTTCCCCCGCGGGATTCGGATCTCAGCATCCCGCAGAACAGGTCTTCCGAATGTGACATTGATATGGTTCAGATGGATCATATCTCACACGCTCCTTTAAGTTTGAAAACATCAAATGGATTATATAAAAAGAATGGCTGCTGTTCTCTGAACTATAATATTTTTACGCTTATTTTGGTAAGATTCGAGAATCAGACGTAAATATAGATCGTGTCCGTTCTGGATGCGAAGGACAGCGATGCCCACTGTGTGACCAGGCTGGAATAAGCTGTGTAGGTTCCGCGTGCATAGCTGGTGCAGTTTGCGGTGGAGCCGAAGGTAAATGCATTCGGCCAGTGTGCATAGGAGCTGTTCCACCACACGCTGGAAACTCTCTTTCCGCTGTAGGATGCTGCAAGCTGAATATACATATCAGTGCCCTTATTCCTGTGTGCGAGGCAGTAATAGTAGTGCGAGTTGGTCTTTGTTGCTGCGGATGCCGGAATCATTGTTGCGGACATTGCGCTGACTGCGCAGAGTGCTGCTGCGCAGGTGCCGATTGCCTTTTTCTTCATAGAAGTCTTCATAATTGAGATCCTTTCTGTATGAGAAAACAGCAACCATTCTTTTATGCTGAAGGGATACCGGTTCATCTGCATCTGCTCTTTCTCTGTAACTTTATCATAGCATAGATCGCAGAAAAAGACAATAAAAAGAGAGTGAACGTCTGCAAAACCGGAGTGATCGGGTAATGCGCTTCGCAGACGGAAAGATGAACGGGTACGGATCAGAAATTGCCCACGTTGCTATGGACTGTTTGGGTACTTACTGTTGTGATGAATGATAGTGAATGCGTGGTTGTTCATTGCTGAGATGAAGAGTGAATTGATTGCAGATACGCTTATTCGTGATATTGACAAAGTGCATGTTTTATGCTAGAATAGTGATGTACACTTTTTAGCCGAACAAGTCCCAAAGCCAGTCAAACATTTCGTTCATCTCCTTTCTTGTGATCGACTGTAACTGCATTATAGCATTGATTTCCGGCATGGTCAATTCAAATAGAGTCAGCAGTCGAAATATCAGTATCAACGGCATAAAACGCCATTTTTTTGGAGTGAATAGACCACACTACAACATTACATTATAGAATAGGAAAATAGAAAATGAGAATTGCAATCTGCGACGATGAACCATTGATGCACGGTCTCCTGAAGCAGCATCTGGACAGCTACGCACGCGGAAGAAATCTTTTTGTTATGTACTTCGATTTTACAGGGGGGAAGGAACTGCTCGCCTTTCCGCAGGAGCTGGATCTGATTTTTATGGATTATCAGATGAAGGATCTGGACGGACTGGAAACAGCACGGAAACTCCGGTCAGCCCATATTGATACGCCGATCATTTTTCTGACCAGCTTCCCGCATATTGTTTTTGACACATTCGAGGTCAATGCGTATCGCTTTCTGGTCAAGCCCGTCGATCCGAAAAAGCTGACCGCAGCAATGGATGATCTCCTGTCCGATCAGGAAACAGATCAGTATATTGTCATCAAGGACGGAGATTCCAGCCGCCGGATCAACATTGATGATATCCTGTATGCGGAAGCATCTGATAAGTACTGCTTTATCCGCACGACAGAGGATGGATTTGTCTATAAAAAGACACTTTCGGAATTGGAGAGTCAGCTGCCGGAAGACCGCTTCTTCCGGAGCCACCGTACCTATCTTGTCGGATTCCGTCACATCGTTTCGCATACGGAAACAACGATTGTGCTGGATAATCAGGAGAAGGCGCTGATCAGTAAGCTGAAGCGAACGCCGTTCAAAAAAGCATTTCAGGATTATATCAAGCGATATCATTTCGCGAACAGGTACTGAGCCATGCTGTATACGGTGTATTATATTTTTGCGCTGATGCAGAATGTCCTGTTTCTCTTCCTGGTCAGGAAAGCCTGCAATTATGCGTTTACGAAAAATAAACTGCTCTTTGGCCTTGCAGCTTTGTGCTGCGCGGTTCCGCAGATGATCTTTCTGTTTCCGAGTACGCGGATTCCCCCGCCGGTCAGACCGATCATGATTCTGGCTTTCATGCTGATGAAAGCGGGCTGTTATGCAGTGATTTTCCGGAAAATAAAGCTGAGTATGCTGTATATCAGCGTGCTCTCTTTCGTAATGAATGCAAATTATACAAATCTGATGCATTTGTTTACTGACGATCAGATGCCGCTGAATATCGCTGCCTGTATTGCAGAATCTGCCGTAACGGGGCTGATTTTGCTGTATATCAGCCGGGAGAACCGTGCTGCAGAGGTCGCGCATTGCCTGACGCTCATCCCGGGCAGGCTGTATGTGATGATCCTGATTTTTCTGTTTTTCTTTGCATTCTTCGCGTTTACGACGGTGATCCCGGAGCTGAATCCGATCGCAAGAATGCTGATTATTCCGGTTGTTCTGATTATTTCCTATATCATTGCACGTTTTCTAAGGATCAGCGCAGAGGAAAAGGAACATAAGCGGATCTCGGAACTTCTGGAAGTGCAGCTTGAAAATCAGGTCGCATATTATCAGAAGATCAACGATATTTATGCAGAATTCCGCGCATTCCAGCATGATTTCCGGAATCATTTGCTTTGCCTGCGCGGCCTGCTGGCAGAAAATGAAGTGCAGCGGGCATGTGAATATATGGACCAGATCGAGAGCATCAGCCTGGCACAGAAAAAAACCTATGATACCGGAAACATCATCGTCGATGCGCTGCTGAATGAGAAAAATGAGAAGGCGCTGCAAGATCATGCGCAGATCGGATTTACGGGCTATGTCCCGACCGCCGGCATCACAAGCGCAGATCTCTGCACGATCTTTGCGAATGCGCTGGATAATGCGATCGAGGCCTGTGCAAAGGACAGCAGCGGGGAACTGAAGCAGATTTCGGTACATTCCGATTTTCAGCAGGGTTATTTCTGCCTGAAGATCGCAAATCCGGTATTTGAACACGTCGAGATCCGGAACGGCAATCAGGTGAAAACATCTAAAAAGGATCCGCATTTACACGGATTCGGCGTTGCAAATATTGTCAAGACAGCGAAAAAATACAGCGGAGATGCTGTGCTGTCTTCCGATGACAAGCAGTTCATACTTGAGGTCAATCTCTGGCTCAATCCGGAAATATTATAATGAAAGCCGCATTTCGTTGTGAAATGCGGCTTTTTACAGGATATTATAATTGACACCGATATAGATATCAAGGATGCAGCTTCCGGCATTTGATTCGTCCAGCCGGACAACGCTGTAATACGGCAGCGTGATCGCCTGATAGGATTTTTCCCGGATATAGTCCAGCAGCTTCTGCTCTGTTCTTTTCGCATCCGGAAAACTGCCTTCATGCCGTGCCGATACTGCATTGATAAGCTTAAAAAGCGGCTTTTTTCCATATTGTTCCTGCGGTATAAAATCATGATTTACCGGAATCAGGATTTCAATGTTTTGATATTGGGAACGATCCTCTGTAAACAGAATCTTTCCGGCAGGCTGCAAACTGAGGCTGTCAAGATTCTCCTGCATATGACGTATCACAAAAGGGAGCTTCTCTCTCGGGGCATGCAGCTTATATGAAATCAGATTATTCAGATATAATGACTGTTGTTCAAGTATTTGCATAGGATATCCCGTTTCTCCTCTGGTTGCAGATCGGCGTAATACAGCCATTATAACAGCGTGCAAGGAGAAATGCCACCTGTTTTCCGTGAACGGGACAGATTTCGGAGTGAACGGAATATCCGGCAGTATGATTTGTGCATACGGGATTCATCTTGGTTTACCCGGTAATCATAGTTTATCAGAGTTACTGCAAGGCAGTTTCTGATGTCTGCTTCTGAATCCGGATTGTGAAGCGCATGCCGCTGCCGTCCGGAATGGGCGCAAAGGTGAACGGCATCTTCAGCAGTCCGAGCGACTGCGAAACGATAAACAGGCCGAGGCCGTTTGAGAGCGGATGCTTTTTCTTTCCCGACTGCATCGGCTTCATGACAGTTTTCAGTTCGTCTTCCGTCAGCGGTGTGCAGGTGTTTTCGATCAGGAGTTCTCCCTCTGCATAACGGATCCGGACAAGTCCGCCGGGATCGGTATAATTCGCCGCATTGGAGAATACATTGGAGAGCACCTTGGAAAACAGATTCTGCGCGGTCATCGTTTCAATATCATCCGGTACATCGACTGCATAGCAGATCTGCCGGGATTTCAGGATTACCTTATACGGCCGGAATTCGGTTTCAATCAGATTTTTGAGGTTCACCTTCTGTGATTTCTCGTGATAGACCGGCGAGAGATTCAGCGATTCCTTGGTCAGCGTGATTGCCTTTTGCAGCAGCGTCTGACATTCGCCGAGATATTTTTCACGCTCATTGCAATAGGGCGGGATGTCATAAATGATGCCCTCGATCAGCGCATTTGCGGCAGAGAGCGGCGTTTTCAGTTCATGCGAAACATTCCGCAGAAACGCGATTTTCTGGTTTTCCGAATCTGAAAACGCATGGATCTGATTTTCCAGATCGACGATCGTGCTGTGCAGCTCCTCGTACATGGAATTGATATCGCGGCTCATATCGGCGAATGCACCGCCGTCCGCCTCGGAGATGCGTGCATCCGGCTTCAGCTCGGCCATTTCGCGCACAACGCGCTGTACCCGCCGGATCGGCTTGACCACGATATGCGAGAACAGCATTGAGAGCAGAAACGAAAATCCGATGCAGATCAGACATGCCAGCGGGTAAATGTCGATCATCACGGCCTTTGCTTCATCCAGCGGCTGCAGGGGAATATCCAGCACCAGTTTGTGCTGCTCGCCGCCTGCCGCCGTATACGGATATTCCGCAGAAATCCGCGTTCCGCCCGGCTTTTCGCCGACCGCAACGGACATTTCAAAATCATGATCGGAAAAAGTTTCCTGTGTGACGCTCAGGCCGACGTTTTCGGTGATCTGAAAGAGCACGCTGCCGTCTGCATCATAGATCGCTGCACCGGCCGGATCCCGCTGCACAAAATTGCTCAGCGCCGTGATTTCCGCACTGGAATCGGCAGCGTCAGAGAGTTCCTGTGTCAGCGAGGCTGCAATATTTTCATATTCCCGCAGCTTATAGCGCCGGTAATAGATCGGCAGCAGCAGATAAAACAGCAGATACGCGATCAGCGTCATGCTCAGCAGCATCGTCAGAGAGACTGTCAAAGTTTTTGCAAAAAAGTTTTTCTGTATCTTTTTCAATCAAATCCCTCACAGATTGATCCGATAGCCGATTCCCTTGACTGTGATGATAAAATCTGAATTCAGCTTTTTGCGGATATTTTTGATATGCGTATCAATCGCACGTTCATCCGAATCATAATCGCAGCCCCAGACATTTGTGATCACCGATTCACGTGTGACCGCATTGCCGTGATTGTCATAGAGAAATTTAATGATGCTCATTTCCTTGTGCGTCATTTTGATCTCATGACCGCCGCTGTCCCGCACGGTATACTTATTGAAATCAAACGTATACCCCGAGATGCGGAACACATTGCGCGAGCCGTAGACACGTTCGAGAAATGCGTTGATCCGTTTGGTCATGACAAGGGGAGATACCGGCTTATCGACATATTCGTCAGCCTTCAGGCCGAAAGTTTGCAGCTTGGTGTAGTCGTCATCAAGTGCAGTCAGCACGATGACCGGAACCGAACTGATGCAGCGGAGATTTTTGAGAAAGTCAAGCCCGTTTCCGTCCGGCAGCATGACATCCAGGACGATGAGCTGAACCGAGGAATCGAATAACTGCTCTGCTTCCGCGAGACTGTATGCAGAAATTACGATATAGCCTTCCTTACGCAGGAAATTTGCGAGCACATCGTTTTGGATGCGGTCGTCTTCGATGATGAGTATTTTAATGAGATTCATGGTGTATTTGTCGCCTCCTTGCCGTTGTACATCAGACAATATATTATAACACATTATCTCAAAAAGCGCAACAGCAGGAGATAATGGGAAAATTAGAAATGAGAAATTAGAAATGAGAAATTGTGGTGTCCGCTGCTCGGACGATTTTAAAATAGAGAGGAGTTAGGAAGGAGGAGTGAGGAGTTGCGGGATCGCTTCGCGATGATTTATAATAGGCAGAGGTTAGTTGAGAGAATCAACGCTCATGTCGCAGTTGACTTAACGGAGAACTTTAGATCAAT
>CAMNFV010000035.1 GCA_946537515.1 uncultured Ruminococcus sp.
CTGCGGGTTTAAATTGATTCAAAAGATCAATCTCAAAGTGCTTTGCCCATCTGATCAGCAGTTACGAGCTTTGCAATGTACTGCAAAATCCGAACGGTATCATCGCCGGTCAGTCCGCTTTTTCCGTCACAGTCTGCATTCTTTTTGCCTTGTGCCGAAACTTGAGCCTCGCTGTCTTCAGCGACAAAGCGAGCAAGCAGAACAGCGTCGGAAACATCCACGACCTTATCGCAGTTGGTATCGCCGTAGAGAAACGAATCACCGTTGCTCTGGGAAGATTCTGAGCTGCTGGTCGTCTCGGTCGTCTTGCTCGAAGAAGATGTAGAGGTCGTGGTCTCAGAAGTCGGCTTGGTGGTTTCGGTCGTCGGCTCGGTGGTCTTCGGCGGTGTGACGCTGACCTCACCGAGGTCTGCACGGGAATCACCCTTTGTGCCGTCCGGCTGAACGCCCCAGACCTGTGCGCCGTTTGCGAACATAACGAAGTTCTCGTTGACCGAATCAGCCTTCTTCAGATCGGTTGCCTTCTCGATGCCCTGATAGGACGGGTCATTGGTCGGATCCCATGCGCCCTTGGTGGACTTGCCGTCAACAGCATCCGGAATCGAGATGCGGAACTGCACCTCATCGCGGTGCTCAGACTGACCGGTCGGCATGATCGCTCTGCCGTCCTCGAACTTGATCGAAGCGTAGTAAATATTGTCCTTGTAGGGATGCGGGCCGGTCACGGTTGCGTAGCCCTGATCGCCTGCGCTGTACTGCTGGGACTTGCCCTCAACCTTGACATCATCGACTGTCAGGCCGTTCTCAAGCACCTCGGAAATATCGAAGTAATAGCGAACCTCGATGTCCTTCTGGACTCTGGTCGGCCATGCGGTATGGTTCATAGCCCACATCTTGATTTCGGTATAGTTGGTGCCGGGCGTTCCGTTGATGATTGCGGCAACTTCCCATTCTGCCCACTTTGGCTCCTCCTGCGGCGGGAAGTCTGCGAGCGGCTTGCCGCCGTGGTCTGCGATCATTGCGCAGAGTGCTGCGGTATAGCCTGCATTATAGTCGATTGCAACCTCAGAATACTGATAGTCGCTGACGCCGATCTGCTTCATATCGTAGTTACCGCTCTTATCCGGACCGCCGATCAGCGCGCCGTAGAGCGTATGTGCATATTCAGTCTGCCAGCCTTCTGCGCCGCCGGAAGCCTTACCGAGTTCATTCCAATGGTCATCGTGAATACCGGAAGCGGTTCTGTGGTGGACAGCGGTCGGGTTCTTATCTCCCATGCCAAGCACATAGCTGAGCTTCAGGCCGTTATCGCCGAAGCAGTAGTTCATCTGGCTCTCTGCCCATTCGCGGTACTTCTTGGAGAGTGCCGCATCATCCTTGAAGAGCGTATCACTTGCGAGTTCTGCGAGCCATGCGGTTGTCGTTGCATGGCGCAGGCAGCCCCAGTTGAAGAGCCATGCCAGGCCGTCGCCGGTGTAATCGACCTTCTTGCCGCCGTAGCCGTTCGGGCCCCAGTAATCGAGGTGATGTGCAACGTGGTCGATCCATTCCTGATCGCCGGTGATCTGTGCATAGAGGAATGCTGCTGCCTGGGAGGTATCGTCCCAGCAGAGACCCCAAGTGTATTTTCTGTCGGTAGACTGGTTCTCCAGCGGGAATTCCGGGATATAATCGCTCTTGATCTTGCTGAGGTAGGATTCATCGCCGGTCGCCTTATAGAGCCAGCAGGCTGCATACATGCAGTCATCAACCCAGGAAGTCGTCGGGTAGAAGGACTTCTGCGCGCCCTGATCCTTATTGCTGCGGGTCTTGTCCGCAGATTCAAAGAGGCTCTTTGCGTGCTTGAGGTAATTCTCGTCCTTGAAGATCATGTAGCCCTCTGCGAGTGCCGCTGCGGAAAGTGCAAGGCAGCTCGAATCGGTGATCGTGTCATACGGGCGGACCCAGTCGCCGGTCTTGAGGTGATGCTTGCGCAGATAGACCTCGCAGGAGCACCAGACAACGTGGTCGTCGGTATCGCCGATCGTACCGACCATTTTGCCGCCGCCGACGTCACAGTTCAGAACATAATCGAGACCCCATTTCAGATTGTTCTTATAAAGCTCATCCAGGCCGGCGTTCTTGACAGCATCGCCGTATTCCAGAAGGCCCCATGCCAGAATTGAGGCAGAATATGCATTTGTCAGCGTGAATTTGTAATGGTCGCCTGCGTCATACCAGCCGCCCGGCACTTTGTCTGTATCCTTGCCGTCCTCATCGACCATCGAATCCGCTCTCCACGGTACATTGTTCCACTCGGGCAGGGATCCCGACTGCTGAACCTCGTAGAAGAACATGGATTTTTGCAGTGCTTCCGCATAATTATACTCAGAAGCTGCTGAAGCCGGCGCAGCAGACGCGAACGGTACAGCGGTCGCGGTGAGCACCGTTGCCGCGATCATCGCAGCAAACTTTTTGGCTTTCATACGAAATGCCCCCTCTCAAAAATTGCGGTTTCTTTATGCAACCCGCAGTGCATAATCGACCATTTATATCATAACACACTTTCCTCGGATTTGTCAAGAGCATTCGCGAAAATGCAGCAAAAAACGCCTCCCGTTTCCGGAAGGCGTCTGCGATCAGTCGTCAGACTTTTTCTTCTTTTTGCCGTCATTATTTGCGGCAGCGGTTGCGATTCCGTTTGCGCGGGCAGCCTTGCGTTCTTTATCCGCCTGCTTCTTCTCTTCGATCTGGGTAATGTTCTCGTGGATTGCCCATTTCTTGATACGGATGCGGTTACGCTCTGCGCCGGTTTCCAGCACGACGGTATCCTCTTCGACCTTGAGCACAATTCCGACAATGCCGCCGGCGGTGCAGACCTCATCGCCGATGCGGACAGAATCGCGCATGGCCTGTGCTTCCTTTTCGCGCTTCTGCTGCGGGCGAAGCAGCAGGAAATAGAGCAACACCAGCGCCGCTGCGAACGGCACCAGCTGAAGCAGCATGGCTGAAGTCGTCATCTGCGGTGCAGCCGGATCTGCGGCGACAGTTTCACTCTCTGCGAAAGCGCAAACGCCCAGCGCCATCGCCGTTGCAACAGCAGCACTCATGCCTGCTGTAATTTTGGTAATCAGTTTCATGGAGAAACCCCTTTCATCATGATTTCAACTGTATTATTATAACACACTTTGCGCAGTTTGGCAAGTCATTTTCAGTTATCTGTCAAATCAAACGGTTCTTCCTCATTTGTCATTGCCAAATCAATAATTTTGCCGAAAAACCGCGCTGGATTCCGCAGAATTCGTTCGCTCAGTTCCTCTGCGACCTCGCGTGAGGGCGTGGAAATACGCAGAAAGAACATCTCCGAGCCGTGGTCCATACAGCAGAGGCAAAGCTTGCAGCCCTTCGTATCCGGCTCATATGTAATCTTCAGATCCCGAAGCGCCTTCTGCCTTGCGACGCAGCGCATCGCGGTGAGATGCACCTGATCGCGAAAGATTTTCGGGACCATGAGGCGCAGATTGCTCGCGTCACGCCTGCCGGATTCCGTCAGGACGATCATCTCTGTGTCATGCTCGATGACACGTTCGACTGCGTTCGATTCAATCAGCGAGCCGAGGGCATCCTGATAGAGGAAATTGCTCAGAAATTTGCCGCCGACCATGATATCAAAGAGCCAGGATTCCGGGAGCTTTCCGTCAAACCGCATCAGCACATCGCTCATGATGATGCAGAATTCCCAGTCCTCCATCTGCGATATCTCCGGCGGTGTAATCGGCCGCTGAAGCGAAATGCGCGGTGCAGGGTCAGACTCCATATCCGGAAAGAACGCCATTTGCCCCGGTACAGCATATTGCTGCTGTTCATCAGTCCGGATTTCCGGTTTCATAGCCTCACCTCCCCAGCATAATCCGTGCAATCAGACAAAATTCGGATAATCCAGCATATGTGATACAAGCGCGATCGACATCGCGGCCTCAATACTCGGAACCGCTTCCGGCACAAGGCAGGGATGCGTCATCTCTGCGCTTTGCAGCACTTCATTGGTCATTGCGGAATAATCGACTGTCTCCTGCGGTTTACCGATCGAAGCAGTCGGCTTGATCGCGACGCTGAAGCAGATCGGCATACCCGAAGAAATGCCGCCGAGAATGCCGCCGTGATGATTCGTCTGCGTCTTGACATGGCCGTGTTCATCCACATAGAACGGATCATTGCACTGGCTGCCGGTCATTTTCGCCGTCCGGAAGCCGTCACCGAATTCCAGTCCGCGCACGCCCGGAATACCGAATACAAGCTGCGCAATCGAATTTTCCAGCCCTTCAAAAATCGGTGAACCGATTCCGGCAGGCACATTCACTGCATAGCAGCTGATTGTTCCGCCGAGCGTTTCGCCGCCCGCAGCTGCATTCTGAATATCAGCGAGCATTTTCTTGCCCTGCGCCGGGTTATTGACCGGGAATCTGCGGTGACGAATCTGAAGGAGCTCCTCCTTTGTGACCATAGTCGGAGAAAGCGGCTTGTCCTTGATATTGTGAATGGATGTGATCTGTGCGCCGACATAGATGCCGCGGCGTTCGAGCATTTGCTGGCAGACCGCGCCTGCAAAGCAGAGCGGGATCGTCATGCGCTCCGAGAGATGACCGCCGCTGCGGACATCCGCAAAGCCGCGGTAACGCATCGCGCCGGTATAATCCGCGTGGCCGGGCCGTGCCAGATGCGAGAGCGACTGATAATCGACCTGCTGCATTCCGCGCGGATTATTGAGAAAAGCGCACAGCGGCGAACCGGTTGTGCGGTTATTGATGAGGCCGGATAGCACCTGCGGAAAATCGAGCTGTTCGCGCTGATGCTTCGGGTCATCCGGCAGAAAGACAGAGCGTGTTCTGCGCGTCATAAACCGCGCTAATTCTTCAATATCAACATATTCTCCGGGCGGGATATTATCGAGAACGACGCCGATTGCGGGGCCTTCTGCTTCGCCGAACAGAGAGATACTGATGCGATGATTCCAAATAGATGCCATATGTGCCTCCGTGAATTTGAGCTAACTCTATTATACCACAGCGAGGACAAAAACACAAGTCTTTTTTGTCGCGAAGCAGAAAAAACGGAGAAGCCGGGCGGCCTCTCCGTTTTCATTAGAGATCATTCAAGAAAAGGATTAGTGTTCCTTTTTGCGCTTGCAGACTGCTGCAACGGTACCGGACAGCAGAAGAGCTGTCACAGCAATGCCGACGCCGGCATCACCGGTCTTGGTAGCAGTTGTCGTCGAACTGGACGTCGTCGCCTTCTTGGTCGTAGCAGTTACGCCGCCCTGACGACTTGCAGTTGTCGGCTCGCTCTTATTCGGATCCTGACGGTCTGTCTTGCTGGTATTGGATACCGTAGAGACATCGGTCTCGATCTTCGTAACCGTAGAGCTGACCGTTGTCGGGTTTGTAACAGACTTGCTGGTAGTCGGCTCAGTCGAAACAGAAGATTTCGAGGTCGAAACCGTCGTAACAGTCGTGAGTGTTGTTGTGGTTGTTGTTGCCTTAGTCGTCGAAACCGTAGTTTCTTCCACCGGCTTACGAACACGAATCCAACCATTCACAGGATTGTTTGCGACCGGATCTGTTGCTGCATCGAGGAACTTATCAATCGTGAGCGTCATCGGATAAACCGTATTCTCTTTTGCATCAGCCGGAACCACAAACTGTGCGGTATAAATCACACCGTCTTTCTCGCAGTTATCCGTACCGGTTGTACCGATACCGAGAAGGTGCTTTTCCTTGTTAATACTATAGGACTTTGTCAGGCCATAAGAGCCGTCGCCCCATTTCAGCGCAGGCTTCACACCGTTTGCTTCCAAAACAGGAGTCAGCGCTGCGTCATAGTTCAGCGCGATACCGCTCGGGCCATATCCTTTATTATTCTGAATCATCACACGGTAAGAAACAGTCTCACCGGGTTCTGCATACACCTCATCTGCGATGATATTCGTGATGCCGCTTTTCAGCTCAGAAGCACGGTCATCCAGATCAACAGGCTGAAATGCGAAAGCTGTCATTGCACTCGCAGCCAGACTGATCGCAGCAGCAGCGCTGCCGACAAATGCGATCACTTTTTTCAAAGCTCTCATCGAAACACTCCTTTTCTCTGTAAAAAACGGGCAGGGCAGATGTTGCTCTGCCCGTTTTTGCGTGGATTATTCAGTTACGCCGCCGTAGAACGAGTCAAGCAGGTCATAGCCAACGACATCCTTAGACGCCCAGGTGATATCATCCTTGCCAGTAACATACTTTTCAGTATAGTAGATCAGGATGTACTGAGCATCCTCAACGTCGAGGACTGCCGGGTCAACCATCTTGCCTTCTCTATCCTTGTAAGCGACATCGCCGAGGTAGAAGCAGAGTCCGTCTTCACCTTCAAATTCAGGATCAACCTTCTTATCCGGATTGATCAGAACACCTGTCTTCTCGGAAACGACCTTCTCGGTGTAGTAGACCAGAACGAGCTGCGGATCCTCAGCGGAAACGACGTTGTCGAGGTTGACATCGCCCTTGACGCCGATGTAGATCTTGAACTCGCCGAACTCAACCGGCTCACCGTTGTTGATATTGAAGTCCGGATCAGTCTGCTCAGACGGGAAGTAGTACGCCTTGACAGGATACTTGTTTGCATGTTTTGCCTTCAGTTCCTGTTCTGCGGTGTAGTTCTCACCGAACTGTGCCTTGATCTCGTTCTCCCAAACCTTCTTCGGTCCATCCTCGGTCTCCTTCGGATGTGTATAAGCGGTTGCATCGAGAGTCTTCGTTTCAAACGGCTTTACGCCGGACGGGATCTCACCGGTTGCTGCATCATACTTCTGATGTACAAGCTCAACACCCTTTTCGTTGCAGAAGTAGCCTTCCTCAGTGATGTAGTACTTGTAAACGGTCAGGGAAGCGGTGAGGTTTGCAAGGCCACGGCTCTCCTTGAAGGTGCGCGTATCGTGCGACCAGTAGTTCACACGAGTCGGCGGCTGGAACGTATAGGTGAAGGACGTTACAACCTTCGGAGTGCTCGGCGTGGTCGGAGTGGTATCCGATGTGGTCGAAGTAGTGGTCTCGCTGCTGTTGGTGTTGTTGCTGCTGGTGCCGGTATTCTGGCTGGAGCTGTCATTTGAGCTGTTGCTGGTAGATACCGTGCTGACAGTCGAAACTGTGCTTACAGTAGAAACCGTGCTGACAGTCGAAACTGTGCTTACGGTCGAAACTGTGCTGACAGTCGAAACTGTGCTTACGGTCGAAACCGTGCTGACAGTCGAAACTGTGCTTACGGTCGAAACCGTGCTGACAGTCGAAACTGTGCTTACGGTCGAAACCGTGCTTGCAGTCGAGACTGTGCTGCTGGTGGATACAGTCGATTCGGTGTTCTTCGGAACAACATTGATCTTACCCTTGACAACAGTCGGAGTGATATTCTCGCCTGCCTCATTGGTAGCCTTTGCAGTCTTCGCACCGATCTGATAATCTGCACCAGGAGTTGCGTTCTCCGGAATGTTCGTCGAGAATGTACCAAGCTTGGTCTTCTCGCCAGGATTCGGAGCGACATTCTTGCCGTCCTTGCTGGTCCACTTCAGAGTCTTGGTTGCAGGATCGTAGGTGTAGGTACCGTTCTTGGTGTACGGGGAATCAGGATCCGGAACAAAGTCGTCGATCGTGAATCCATCCGGAACATCCAGCTGAATCTCGAAGCTGTTGGTGCCCTTATCGAAGAGAACTTCCAGCGGGATATCAATCTTGGAGCCCGGTGTACCAGTTGTATCATCGAGGCCGAAGATCACTTCGCTCGGTGTAACCGGCAGAACGGTGATTGCGCCGTTGATTTCCTCATGCTCGAGGAGGTTGCGCTCGGTATCCGAAACGCTGACGCTGTCCTTCTTGAAGACGACCGGATACTCAGTATTCTGCTTTGCATCCTTCGGAATCTCAACGAGGAGGTTCACGATGACTGCGCCGTCCTTTGCCTTCTGGTTTGCACCATCAGCAGAGTTCCAAACAAGGACATTTTCAGTCTGGTTCCACTTGTATTCGTTGTTTGCGCCGGTATAAGCATCGCCGTACTCAATGCCGGTGATCTTGAAGCCAGGCTCAACAGCAAATTCCATAGTGAAGCCAGCGGTGCCCTGATCATACCATGCATGAACCGGGACCTTTACGATTGTTCCGGCAATACCCTGGACCTTGTCGATCTGATATACAACGTGACCATTGTTCGGTCCCGGAGTGGTCTCAGTCGGCTGAGTCGGCTGGGTCGGAACAGTACTCTCATTAGCGGTGTTATTGCTGGAAGATTCTGTGCTGACAGTCGAAACTGTGCTTACAGTAGAGACTGTGCTGTTGGTCGAAACCGTGCTGACAGTCGAAACTGTGCTGACGGTCGAAACCGTGCTGACAGTCGAGACTGTGCTGACGGTCGAAACCGTGCTGCTGGTAGGAACTGTGCTTACGGTCGAAACCGTGCTGCTGGTAGGAACTGTGCTGACAGTCGAAACTGTGCTGCTGGTAGGAACTGTGCTTACGGTCGAAACCGTGCTGCTGGTAGGAACTGTGCTGACAGTCGAAACTGTGCTGCTGGTAGGAACTGTGCTTACGGTCGAAACCGTGCTGCTGGTAGATACCGTGCTGTCAGTCGAGACTGTGGTGTCAGAAGTGGTCGAGGTGGACTCCGGAACAGACTCAACAACCTCAATCCAACCGTCTTCCTTCGTGATAACAAGCGGAATGCCTGCCTTATCGGAGGAATTCAGTGCGATAAATCTGACAGGATATTTGCCCGGAGTATCCGGAGCGGTGAACAGGAAGTAAACGATCTCTGCCTTGTCAGCTGCCTTCTGGTTTTCACCGTTTGCATCTGCCCAGACGATGATCTGCCTGTTCATGTTGATGGCCGGCTTGCCGGTGTAAGCCTTGTTTGCCCACTCAAAACCAGTGAACGTGAGGTTCTGGTCATAAGCGAACTCAACATCAAAGCCGGCTGTACCGGAATCTTTGGTAACATAAACCGGGAGCTTAACAGTAGCGCCCTTTGCGACGGTGACCTTGTCGATGAACCAGTTTGCAGAACCTGCATTCGGATCCGGGACAATGACCTTGCCGTCTTTCTTGGTGAGCTTCAGGAAGCCGCCCTTCTCATTGGAAGCGACGAGATCCGTGAAGGTAACCGGATATTCACCGGGCTCATTCGGAGCGGTGAAGAGGAGATACATGACAACTGCATCATCAGCTGCCTTCTGGTTTGCGCCGTTTGCATCTGCCCATACAACGATCTTATCAGTCGGGTTGACTGTGACCTTACCGGTATAGCCCTTAGCCATTTCAAAGCCGGTGAAGGCGAGCTTGCTGTCATGAGCGAATGCAACGGTATAGCCTGCAGTACCGGTGTCGCCGCTGACGGTGACCGGAACCTTGACCTGTGCGCCCGGCTCAGCAACTTTTTCGCCGATGGTCCAGTTTGCAGAACCTGCATCCGGATCGGTGACGATGACTGCGCCGTCTTTCTTAGTGAGCTTCAGCCATGCGCCGTCTTCGTTGCAGACTTCGAGTTCCTTGAAGGTAACATCGTATTCGCCTGCTTCGCTCGGAGCGGTGAAGTTCAGGTAGAGGACAGTCGCATTATCGGCTGCCTTCTGGTTGCTGGTGGTACCCCAAACTGCGATCTTCTCAGTGTTATTGGTGATTGCGCTGCCGGTATAACCGTCCGCCCACTCAATGCCGTTGAAGGTCAGCTTGGAATTTGCATCAAACTCAACGAAAATGCCTGCGGTACCTTCGTCGCCGTTCACGGTGACCGGAACCTTAACCTTTTCGCCTGCTGCAACGGTCTCTCTGCCGATCACCCAGTTAGAGGAGCCTGCATTGCCGATAACGGTAACGCTGCCGTCTGTCTTGGTAAGCTTGAGGTCGTTGCCAGCTGTGTTGGTAACCTGGAGATCCTTGAAGGTGACATCATAAGTGCCAGCTTCATTCGGTGCAGTAAAGTTCAGATAGAGAACAATTGCATTGTCAGCTGCCTTCTGATCCTTACCGTTTGCGTCTGCCCAAACTGCGACAGACTCATTCTGATTGAGTTTTGCCTGGCCGGTGTAGCCCTCAGCCCAGGTAATGCCGTTGAACTTGAGCGCCTTATTATAAGCAAACTCTGCAACGATACCGGCAGTACCCTCGTCGCCGCTGACAGTAACCGGAACCTTAACCTCTGCGCCTGCAGCTGCCTGTTCCTTACCGATCATCCAGTTTGCGGAGCCGGCCGGAACATTTGCAGTTGTCTCGGAGCTGCCGGTTGTCGGATTGGTATTCGAAGAAGTAGGAGCAGTCGTTTCGGAAGTGGTCGGAGTTGTATCAGAAGAAGTCGGGTTCTCAACAACCTTAACCACGAGGCCGTGGAAGACATACGGATTGACCTTGCCGTCTTCCTTCGGAACAGCCTTGTTATCCTGGCCGTCTCTCTCTGTAATCAGATAAGAGCCGGCTGTGGTCGGAGCGGTGATCTTGAAGGTGTAGATGACAGAGCCATCTGCTGCCTTCTGCTCTTTCGCGCCGCCCATGCTGTAGATCGCTTCGCCCGGAACATCAGTTGCTTTATTGAACTGCGGAGTCTTGGAGTATGCGACATTCTCTTCAGGCTCTGCGCCGCTGTTCAGCTTAACCTTGCTGAAGTCGAAGCTCATCTGGATACCTGCGGTACCCGGGTCATTCTTAACGGTCCAGTTTACGGTGAGATCAGCACCCGGAGCGACCTCGACAACGTTGTTGTCGGTAGAATCGTCCGCAGCCTTGGTATAGTTGCCGCTTGCCGGAACAAGATTGTAGATAATCGAATTCTTCGGATCAGCAGCAACCTTGATCGTCAGGCCGTGGAACAGGAACTTGTGCTCAACGCCGTCCTGCTTCGGAACAACCTTATTGACGTTCTTCGCATCGCTGATGATGCCGATTGTTGCGGAACCGGATTCCGGTGCCTTAACCTTGAAGCTGTAGATAACCGAATCATCGTCAGCCTTCTTTTCCTTGTTGCTGCCGAGCGAGTAATTCAGTTCACCCGAAGTCTTCGTATTGGTATCATTGACCTGCGGAGTAGCAGAATAAGCATCGCCTTCTTCCTTACCTGTATAGGTAACGCCGGAGAAGTCGAAGTTCATCTGAAGACCTGCAGTACCCTGGTCGTTTCTGACAGTCCAGTCAACAACGATCTCCTGACCAGCCGTAGCGGTCATGGTGTTGTTGCCGGTCATATCATCAGCAACGGTCGGCTTTGTGCCATGCGGAACGAGGTTATAAATAACCATCTTCGAGCTGTCAACCTTGCTGCCCTGGGTAGAATCGGTCGTCTTCTGGGTGGTGTTGCTGGAGGGAGATGTGCTTCCGCCAACATTGATCGTCAGGCCGTGGAACAGGAACTTATGCTCAACGCCGTCCTGCTTCGGAACAACCTTATTGACGTTCTTCGCATCGCTGATGATGCCGATTGTTGCGGAACCGGATTCCGGTGCCTTAACCTTGAAGCTGTAGATAACCGAATCATCGTCAGCCTTCTTTTCCTTGTTGCTGCCGAGCGAGTAATTCAGTTCACCCGAAGTCTTCGTATTGGTATCATTGACCTGCGGAGTAGCAGAATAAGCATCGCCTTCTTCCTTACCTGTATAGGTAACGCCGGAGAAGTCGAAGTTCATCTGAAGACCTGCAGTACCCTGGTCGTTTCTGACAGTCCAGTCAACAACGATCTCCTGACCAGCCGTAGCGGTCATGGTGTTGTTGCCGGTCATATCATCAGCAACGGTCGGCTTTGTGCCATGCGGAACGAGGTTATAAATAACCATCTTCGAGCTGTCAACCTTGCTGCCCTGGGTAGCAGTTGTTCCCTTTGTGGTATCGCTGGATGTACCTGCGGTGGTACCCTTAGTTGTATCGCTGCTGCTGCCGCCGGTTGAAGAACCGCCGACATTGATTTCAAGGCCATGGAAGTAGAACTTGTGCTCAATGCCGTCCTGCTTCGGGACAACCTTATTTACGATGCTGTCGCCGGTCTTCATTCCGACTTTTGCCTTGCCGGATTCCGGTGCTTTGACCTTGAAGCTGTAGATAATCGAATCATCGCCAGCTTTCTTTTCCTTGTTGCTGCCGAGGGAGTAGTTGAGTTCACCGGTAGTCTTCGTATTGTTATCATTGATCTGCGGTGTTGCCGAATAGGCTTCGCCTTCATCCTTGCCAACATACGTAACGCCGGAGAAATCAAGAGTCATCTGGAGACCTGCGGTACCCTGGTCGTTCTTAACGGTCCAGTCAACGGTGATATCCTCACCAGGAGTTGCAGTATACGAGTTCACACTATCCTTTGTCCCGTCATCGGCGTGCGTATAGGTCTTGCCGTGCGGAACGAGATTGTAAACAATCGTATCTGCCGGCGCATCGGCTTTCACCTGCGCCGCAGATGCTGAAATTCCCGGGAATGTCCCCAAAAGTGACGTCGCAGCAAGGCACAAGGAAGACAGAGCTGAAATAAGTCTCTTCATCTTTATCCCTTTCTGGATTATGTGCGCAGAGTATAAACCCCCGCGCACATAAACCCGTCAACTTAATTCTGTTTACTGTCGCTTGAGACAGCGTTCTGATTACTTCTTCGGAAGGGAAGCAACCAGGCGAGCGAGGAACTCCTGAATTGCGGAGGAGTCATCCTGAGAGATGCCTGCCTTGCCGTCGCATTCAGCGTTCTTGAGGCCCTGGTCAGAGACCTTAGCGGTCTTTGCGAGATATCTGTTCAGAAGAACAACGTCATTGATCTGAACCTTGCCGTTGCAGTTGACGTCGCCAGGGAGAACAGTACCGGACTGGGTGTTCTGGCTGCTGTCAGAAGACTTGGAGGTATCAGAAGGAGTTGTAACGGTGGTCTCAGAAGAGGAAGAAACGGTAGTGGTCTCAGACTTTGTGGTCTCAGACTTTGTAGTCTCGGACTTCGTGGTCTCGGACTTCGTGGTCTCAGACTTCGTGGTCTCAGACTTCGTGGTCTCAGAAGAAGAAGTCGTCTGGCCGTCGACTGTGATGGTCAGGCCGTGGAACAGGAACTCCCACTGCTTGCCGTCCTGCTTCGGAACAACCTTGTTCACGTTCTTCTCATCGGAAAGAATGCCGATCGTTGCGGAACCGGATTCCGGTGCCTTAACCTTGAAGCTGTAGATAACAGCATCATCTTCAGCCTTCTTTTCCTTGTTGCTGCCGAGGGAGTAGTTGAGCTCACCGGTGGTCTTCGTATTGGTATCATTGACCTGCGGAGTAGCAGAATAAGCATCGCCCTCTTCCTTACCTGTATAGGTAACGCCGGAGAAGTTGAAGTTCATCTGGAGGCCCGCGGTGCCCTGGTCGTTCTTAACGGTCCAGTCAACGACGATGTCCTCACCGGCAGTTGCTTTGTACTCGTTGTTGCCGGTCATATTGTCAGCAACCTTGGTGTACTGCTTGCCGTGCGGAACGAGGTTGTAGATAACCTTATTGGCAATATCAACTTCGCTGCCCTTCGTGGTAGCGGAAGTGGTGCCGGAAGTGGTACCGGAGGTCGTACCGGAGGTAGTGCCGGGAGTGGTCTCAGAAGAAGACGGAGTCGTTGTCGGGTTGCCGACAGTAATGGTCAGCGGCTCAGTCTTGAAGGTCTTTACAACGTCCTTGCCGTCGGTAACGCCCTTAACAGCGGACTTGTTCTTAACCTTCTGATCATCCGGAACTTCCTCATAACCGGTAATCTTGCCGGATGCATCCTTCACTTCATTGTAAATAGCGGACGGGATGCAGTTGACATATTCATCAGTGTAGACATCCAGTACATACTTGCCGTCCGGCAGATCTGCCGGCAGAACGAGATCAAAGCTGATGAACGGGGTCTTGTATGCCCACGCTTCATCCTTTGTCCAGGTCTCAACGATCTTGTAGTTCGAGAGATCATCCGGCTTGCCTGCTGCAACCCATGCATCATAGGAGTCGATGTTGTGAGGGCCGTCGCCGCGCGGGTTCGTAGATGCTGCCTTGAAGTTGATAGCAGCGTCAGCCTGATAGTTCACAGAGAACATCTCAGCGGAGAAAGCTGCGACCTTACTGCTGGCGTCATAATTACCGGCCTTCTTCGGCTTACCTGCTGCCGTGCCGCCCTCAACGCCGTCTGCTTCGCCGATCCAAACACCGGAATCGAGGCAGAACTTATCTTCATTGTACCAGGAATCAGAATCCTTCTTAATGGTGATGCCGTAGTTGCCGAATGCATACTTATAGTTCTCGGTCACTTTTACAGCAACTCCGTCATTATTCTTCGGAGTCTGAACAGAGCCCTTACCGAGAGTCTCCTTGCCGTTGATCGCCATCTTCAGGTTGATGCTGTGGAAGCCGCTGGACTGCGGAATATAAACAGAAACCGGAATGGTCTTGCCTTTTTCGGCAGTGATCTCATTTTTACCATCGGATCTGAAGGAAATGATCGTATCATCGACCTTCGTATTTGTTGCAGCGTCTGCACTGAAAGCCAGAGCGCCGCCCATAGCCGTCGCTGCGAGAACGAGCGACGAAAGAGCAGAGATGAATTTCTTCATGACAACTTAATCCTTTCTGGTTTGATCCCGGGAAAGCCGCCTTCTCGGTCCAAACGCATTGTTTATTTGGTTTTGTTGGGTTTGTCTTCGGCTTTTCTCCGTCGGCATGCTCCCGGCGGAGCGTGCGGCTCTTTTGCCGACCACGAAATGTTGCAGTTGATACGCGCCTTGCGGCCGCATATCACGGAGCATGGAATCATCCAGCTTACCCGTGCGTCTGTTGATTCCCCGTGGGTGAGTTCTTCCGAGCGTCCGGAGCGTTGTCCTCGAGATCATGTTCCATGAACCGAAGCATCAGCGTTACATCGCTCATCGTCAGCATTCCGTCAGACTCACAATCTGCGTTTGCGTATGCTGCGGCGCTGAGAGCCAGCTCTTCCGCGATAGCCCGATGCATCATAACCGCATCTGTCATTGTGCGCTTTCCGTCCAGATCAATGTCGCCGTACATTGTCGCGCCGGTTTCATCAATCGGTTTCCAGACGGTACCGTTCTGCACAGCGGTCTCACAATAATGAGAGGTTCCGTCCGCATCCAGATAGCCAGCAGCTATTACCGCGTCTGCGGCATCCCCCGCTGCTGAAACGAGCTTCAGTTCCGTCGCGGTGCCTTTGGGCATATCGCCCTTGAGCGTTCCGCTCACCGTAAAGAAAGCCTGTTCCGTTCTCAGCCAGTATTCTGCGTCCAGAGCCGTCGCCCAGCGAATCCACAGCAGCCCGTCCCTGTCCTCATACTGAAAGACAGTTCCGGCAAGCTTCGGGTTCGCGCGTTCCTCCGCTTTTTGTGCGCCGGTATCATACAGAAGCTTCACATCGGTTATCCCGAGAGCAGCAGTGTCGTATTCGATTGCAAACTCCAGTGCGCACAATCCGGTTTCCGGCAGTTCATCCAGAGAGAGTGTCGCCGTGAAATGCCCGTCCGTGTCAGCAACTGTCCTGTCTAAGGTCAGTGCAGTACGAGGCTGTTTCTCTGCGGCAGTCGCCCGGAGCGGAGCCGTTCCCGATGCACAGTACGCAACGAAGCCCGCAGTCAGGACGGCAGCCGCCGCTTTCTGCGCCTTCATTCCTTTCCTCCTTCTTTCATGAAAATGTATATACTCCAAGAAACGCGCTGATACATTTCTTTTCATATACCTCGAACGAATCGTAGCAGCGCTTCAGCTCCTTCACCGGATTCAGCGTTTCCGGAGCATGGCACAGCCGCGACCGTCCGTCTGTTCCGTACCGGTTACGCGCGCCCGATTTCCGAAGTCCTTTCACTTCCGTACTAAAGTGCAGGGAACTCCGTCAAAAGGGTACACGTACCCAGACAATACGGCTTACTACCATTATAATAAACCGCTGTCACAAAGTCAAGACTTTGGTACCGTTTTTGTGATTATTGATAAATCCGCCGTGCTAAAATTATGCAATCCGACAAAGAAAAAATCCCGCGTTTATACCGTGCGTTATACTCGGCAAAAAAATACGCGGGATTTTGTTTTATTTGATATGCAGCATATCACTCAAGCCACTGATATTCCTTCGGGATATTTGCATCGACAAGCGCATTGATGACATCCATACTGAAATCCTTTGCGGATTCGCCCGGTGCGTGCGTATACGGGAGCGCATGAGAATTTGCAAGCTCCGGCGTATATTCATTATAAGGATAGAGCCGCAGGTTCGAGAATGTGTCCTCATAATGCGTAATGACCGGCATAACGCCGATATCTTCCACGGTGACAGCGCCGCTCTCACCGTTCTTGACGATATTGAAGCGGGCCATTTCACCGATGACATTGAAGTTATCAGTCTGTGCGGAGATGAAGTTTCCGAGCGAATAGAACACAAAGCCCTGCGTACCGTCCTCGCGGGTCAGATACTCCATGGTCTGCGCGGTATGCGGGTGCGAGCCGAGGATGACATCTGCGCCCCAGTTGATCATTTTCTGTGCGAGCTCTTTGACCTCCGGGCTGACCGTATGCGTATCCTCCACGCCCCAGTGCGCCGCGACGACAACCGCGTCCGCGACTTCCTTCGCACGTCTGATCTGGCGCTCCATCAGCTCTTCGTCATAGGTTCTGCCGACGCGCAGCTCGGAATAATCCGGGATCGAATAGCCGTTGAGGCTCTCGGTGTATGCAAGATATGCAATGCGCATCCCCTTGATATCCTGAACGCGGAGCGTATCCTGGTCGCCGGGGCCGGTATAGGCACCGAGCGCAAGGATCGGATATTTGCTCATCATTTTATTCCAGTAGTTGATCGAAGCCGAAAGGCCCTCGACGCCGCGGTCGAGCATATGGTTATTCGCGAGCGTGAAGATATCAAAGCCGACATCGACCATCGTATCGCCCAGCACAGGCGGCGAGCAGAAATTAAAATTTGAACCGGAAACCTCGAAGCCGTCGCCGCAGATGATTGTCTCCTGATTGATCACAGCGACATCCGCTTCCTGTACGATCGGCTTGACATGTTCATAGAGCGGCGCAAAGTTATATTCCTCACCGGCAGCAGCTCTTGCCTGTGCCGCCTTATAGACATAGGTCTGCACGAGGTTATCGCCGACAGCGAGCATATTGACGCTGATATCCGGCGGTGCGGCAGGCTCCGTCGTTGTGGTAATAACGGTTGTTTCCGTCGGGAGCGTAACCGGCTCGGTCGAATCCGTGACAATGGGTTCGATGCTTTCCCCGGTTTCAATCTTCGATTCCCCGCTGCACGCAGTCAGGCAGAAAACTGTGCCGAATGCAAGCAGCGCAGCAGCGAGATGAATATAGAAATGGCCTGCGCCGTTCTTCGATTGCTTCATCATTCCGTGGTTCCTTTCTGAATCTCTCCGCCGGCAAAAAGCGGCGAAATCTGCCGAATTTGCCCGATCTTTCTTATTATAACACAATCACCCGAAAAATGCAACTTCTATTTTTCATAAATTCCGGTTACAAATCGGTATAATTCAGCCGCGCATCCATTTTCCGGATGCGCGGCTTCATTTATAATATAGCAGAATCCGTTTCACAAGCGGATCATTTCTGAAGCAGATCGTCCCATTCCGTCGGGATACCCGCAACGGAATTCTGCACATAATAGAGCAAAATCAGCTGTGCATCGGCAGAGTCGATCGCGCCGTCGCCGCTGACATCCGAAGCCAGTTTCTGTGCATCGGTCATCTGTACCGCATTGCCTGCAACGATCTCCGCATAAACATTCAGAACATTCTGCGCATCCCCCGCGTCAATGATGCCGTTTCCGTCAAAATCACCCTTCAAGTATGCGGTCTCGCCTGTTCCGGCCGCTTTGTATGTAAAGTAGCCGGGTGTCCCTTCCCTGTCAATTCGCGCAAATGTTGCATCTGTCGGATATTGATCCGAAAAGACCGTGCCGTTTCCGCCGGCAAGCTTCCCGGTATTATAGAACACCATATCGCCGTCGCTGAGCTTTTCCGGGACCTGCCATTTGTCCGAAGCCCAGATCGTTTTCAGCGATTTGCAGCCGCCGAAGAGTCCGCGCATCGTCTGCACCGCCCCGATTTCAAAACTGCTCAGGTCGAGTGTTTCCAGCGCCTCACAGCCTAGGAACATCCCGGAAATATCCGTCACGGCAGAAGTATCAATACCTGCAAGATCGACCGATGTCAGGCCCTTGCAATGATATAACATATATTTCATATTTGTCACGGCAGAAGTATTCAGCCCGTGCAGATCGAGTGCCGTCAGCTTCCCGCAGCCTGCGGCAAAAAAGCTCATATCCGTGACCGCTGCGGTATTCAGTCCCTGTATATTCACGGATTGCAGATTATCGCAGTCGCGGAAGAATGCGCTCATATTTGTGACATGTGAAGCATCCGCGGCGGAAAGATCAATCTTCTCCGCTTTGATAAATCTGAAAAGCTCCGAGGCATCTTCCGGCAAAACAGTACCCTTTTCCGCGACAACGCTTTTGACAGACTCATCCCATCTGTAATCATCCAGATCGAGCAGCGTGAAATCACCCTGAAGCGTCAGCTCACCGGTTGCTTCATTAAAGTGTACAGATGCTGCTTCTGCGGATACGGCCAGCGACAGGCCCGGTTCTGCTGCAAAATTCCCTGCAAAAACAAGTGCGGCAGCGGTACAAAGAATGTATTTTATTGTTTTCATGATTGCTGTATCCTTTCCATGTCATAGATCGGCAGTATAAACCGCCGGATTCAGTATACCATAACCGCAGGGGAAAATTCAAGCAGCCGCGCAATTTAATCATGTCAAACCAAACCGCGCAGCGCATCTTCCCAGATCCATATTTTCCCAAAGGAGGCACATCCGATGCAGCTGACCGCATCACTCAAACAAAATCTCAGTATCATCCGGCATCTGACCGGAGATTCCGCAGATACCGTTATCAGCCGCGTGACCGTCTGCGGAATTCCTTGCGTACTGCTCTCCTGCGAGGGGATGTGCAGCGGCGCAGGGATTTCGGAGCAGATTGCAGAACCGCTGCATCATCTCCGCGGAGACTGCCCGGACGGTGCCGCGCTGATGCAGTTTCTGAAATCTTACCGGCTCTTTTCCGCAGACAGCACCGCCGTATCCGATTTTGATGCGCTGCTGCATCTGCTGCATTCAGGCTTTGTGATTTTGCTGGCGGAGGGGACAGCCTGCGGTCTTGCATACGGCTTGCAGGGCTATGCTGCACGCGGCATCTCAGAGCCTTCCGGCGAGCTCAATATCTACGGCGCAAAGGAAGGCTTCACAGAGCCGATCCGCACCAATATGTCGCTGATCCGGCGCCGCATGAAAACACCGCTTCTGACCTTTGAACTGCTGACAGCCGCATCCCTTTCGCAGACCGATCTCTGCATGGTCTTTCTGCGTGACCGCGTGCCGGAGGATCTGCTGCAAAGCATCCGGCAGCGGCTGGAGCATCTGCCGCTGGAAACGATTCTCTCCGGCGGATATGTCCGGCCGTTTCTGGAAGGCAGCGACCTGCGCCTTGTCCACAGCGTCGGCACAACAGAGCGCCCGGATATCTTCTGCGCAAAGCTGCTTGAGGGCAGAGTCGGCATCCTGATCGACGGGACACCCTTTGCGCTGTTCCTGCCGCAGCTTTTCTGCGAGACCTTCCAGACACTTGATGACTATAATTACCCGCCCGCCTATGCGACACTCCTGCGCTGGATCAAATATGCGGCGGCATTGATTGCATTGCTGCTTCCGGCGGTCTATCTCGCGGCGGCGCTGCATCATCCGGAGCTGCTCCATGAAACGCTGCTGCGTCTGCTCGCGGATTCCGACCGGAATGTTCCGTTTTCACTCGCCGCGGAAATGCTCGGGGTCTTGTTTGTATTTGAGGTCGTGCGCGAGGCCGGATTGCGGCTTCCGAAAGCCGTCGGCGGTGCGGTGGGGATGATCGGCGGGCTGCTCATCGGGGATGCAGCCGTACAGTCGGGGCTTATCAGCACGCCGGTTCTGACCGTTGCGGCGCTTTCTGCAACTGCGGGCTTCATCATCCCGGAGCATCATGCCGCGCTGACGGTTCTGCGTCCTGTTTTCATTCTCGCGGCAGCCGCAGCCGGATTGCCTGCGATTGCATTGCTCGGCATCGCGCTGCTGTTTCATATCTGCGGGACGGAGATCTTCGGATATCCGGTATCTGCACCGATTGCGCCGCTGCTGCCGCACCGTTTGCAGGATATCTTTGCGCGTGTCGGATTCCGGCGG
>CAMNFV010000036.1 GCA_946537515.1 uncultured Ruminococcus sp.
TGCAGAGAGATCAGGAAGCTGAAGCGATACAAAATGTTCGCTGTAATTGCCGACTGTCAAAATGAGTGTTTGCTCTCCGGCAGCTTTTCGCATATTGGCTTCTGTCCGGATGGTATCCACGATTGCCTGATTGCTCATCGGTTCAACGATTCCGGTCGTACCGATAATCGAAATGCCGCCTTCGATCCCCATGCGCGGATTAAAGGTTTTCTTTGC
Organism: uncultured Ruminococcus sp.; assembly: GCA_946537515.1. Classification (GTDB taxonomy): domain Bacteria; phylum Bacillota; class Clostridia; order Oscillospirales; family Ruminococcaceae; genus Firm-04. The sequence goes on from CAMNFV010000036.1 coordinate 217, forward strand.
GATTTCGATGCCCTGCGGCGCAGATATCACAATCCGGAATCCGCAGGTCTCCCGGTGCTTTTCTGCAATTTCCTGCACAGCTTCCGTGATCATACGGCGGGGGCCTGAATTGATTGCAGGAGAACCGACAGGCTGATCAAGTCCCGGTTTTGTCACAATACCGATCCCTTCGCCGCCTTCGATGATAATACCGGAGTCGCATTTTGAAACGGTGGCATAAACAGCAATCCCGCGTGTTGCATCCGGATCATCGCCGCTGTCCTTGATGACCGCGCAGGAAACGGATGTCTGATCCCTTTTGATATCATGGATATCCAGATGCAGCAGCACCCCGGCGGGTGTCATGAGTTCTATTTGCGTGCATTCTTTTCCGCTGAGCAGCATTTCCGCTGCGGCTTTTGCAGCACCCGCCGCACAGGAGCCTGTTGTATATCCGCAGCGGAGCTGTTTTCCGCCGCGATAGGTATAAATATTCAAAATTCAATCCCTTCCCGCGCAGGCTGCCCTTCCCGGAACGGATGCGCAATGCAGCGGAACTCTGTAATGTAATCAGCACGATTCATCAGCAGCGGGTGTGCTTTATGGCCGGTGACAATGATCTCACAGCCGGTTTTGCTGAGAATCTGTTCGGCAAGCGCCGGATCAACAGCATGACGGTCAAGCGCGTCTGTCAGCTCATCCAAAACAATGAGGTCATATTGTTCATTCAGAATCTCCTGTAAATTCCGATTGTGGTCTGCAATGACAGCCTGCTGTTCGGAAAGCGTCATATCCCGGAAAAATTTTGTACCTGTGAAGCTGCAGCATAAAACAGGAATCGGATATGCGCGAAGAAATGCGATTTCCCCGCTTGTACCGTTCTTGAGAAACTGCACAACAATACAGTGCATGTTCTGTCCGGCTGCCCGAACACAGGCGCCGATTGCAGCAGATGTTTTCCCTTTTCCGTTTCCATAATAATAATGTAACATGGTAACCCTCTTTCCGGACAGACATTACATATTTATTATAACACATTGCACTTCAAAATGCAAGGTGAGAATGTGACATGGTATGCAGCATAGTATCAGAAGTTAGAAAAATGAAATTACATATGCTGAAGCAGTTGGTGCGGGTTATTATGTAATGGGGAGAAAACGAAGGATATTGTAATTTTATACAAATTCGGCCTAAATATATTGAATCATTCATAAATATATGGTATAATTAATTATAGGTAACAGCATTTTCACTCCGCAGTTTGAACGATCGGGCAGTTTCATCTGAAAGGAAGTGACAGAAATGAAGAATCGGAATACTCCGCCGCCCAAGTCTGGTTTATGGAGTAAAATACGGTTTGCGCTCGGATTCTGCAATTATCCGACTTATATTGAAGACAGACTCAAAGAGGCCGATGTACGCAGCGCATTGTTTCTTTCGGCGATTGTGGCAGCGGTTGAGATCGGTATGATTGTTCGCTATTTCTTCCTGTATGTTTATCGGGAAGAAAAGCTGAAAACAGCTGCTGAATTCTTCCATTACACATCTGCGTTCTGGCTTATGTTTCTGGGTTCCGGCATTCTGTTTCTGTATTCACTGATGTACCTGCGCAGAAAGCTTACCAGGCTGAAGAAATACAGCAAACTGATCATCTTTCTTTACTGTGCATTCTCAATGATATTCGGGATGCAGACGGCCGTCATAGACTATTCCAACGGCAAAATGATCATTGCTTTTCTGACGATTCTGATGTTTGTAACAGTTATATGTATCTGGCGTCCTGTGACGTCGTTGCTGCTGACTCTTGTTTACGGCTGTACTTTCATCTGTGTCATCAATCATTATGCACATGACGATGCCGGAAATCCGCTGCATCTGAAATCCGCCGATATGGTCAATTATGTTACATTTATAATTGTTATCATTATATTGGAAATGGCGGTATTTATTCAGCGGTATAGTGACGCGACAAAATCCTACAAACTCGATCTGAAATCCAAAACGGATGACCTGACCGGTATTGCCAATATGCGGAAATTCGAGCGGGATTCCCGGAAATACATGCAGGACTGCATTTCACGGCAGAAAGTTCCGGTCTATCTGGTCTTTGATATCCGGAATTTCCATACGTTCAATGATCGCTTCGGCTATGAAGGCGGCGATGCGCTGCTGATTAAAATGGGGGAGAAGCTGGTCTCAGTTTTCCCGGAAGAACCGTCTGCAAGAGAATCCGCCGATTGTTTCTGTGTCCTGACTGCCGCAGAAGACTACGCTGAACGTGCCGCATCCGTTCAGGACTGGATTCGGGAATCCTATCCGGAGGAAACTTATCTTTCTGTACGTGTGGGCGCATTTCGGACAGCACAGTCAGACAGAGAGGCGCGTTCCGCCGTTGACCGTGCAAGCTATGCGATCAAACAGATTCAGAATGACGAGCAGTTTCTGATCGAATATGACAGCGATATGAGCAAAGAATACAGCCTGAAGCAATATGTCCTCAATAACCTTGAACGCGCAATCAAAGAAGGGCATATCCGGACTTATTATCAGCCTGTCGTCTGGTCAGAGGACGGTGCGATCTGCGGATGCGAAGCGCTGGCGCGCTGGGTGGATCCGGATCTCGGATTCATGTCTCCGGGTGCATTCGTACCGGTGCTGGAAGAGGGCCGGCAGATTCATAAGCTTGATCGCTGCATTTATGAACAGGTATGCAAACGCATCCGCGATTGTCTGGACCGCGGGCTTCCGGCCATTCCGATTTCATTGAATTTTTCCAGACTGGATTTTGAATTGATGGATGCAGTCGGTGAACTGGAGACGCTGGTTGAAAAATATCAGATTCCAAAAGAATATCTGCATGTCGAAATTACTGAGAGCGCCCTGACAAATGATGTTGAAGGTCTGAAAAAAGCGATTGACCTGCTGCATCAGAATGGGTATATGGTTTGGCTGGATGATTTCGGCGCAGGCTATTCATCGCTCAATGTGCTGAAGGATTTCCGTTTTGATTTGCTGAAAATTGATATGGAATTCCTCAAATGTTTTGATGTGAATAAGAATACGCGCAAAATCGTGGAAACCATTATAGAGCTTGCAGAGAAGCTGGAAATGAAAACACTTGCCGAGGGCGTAGAAGATCAAAGTGCAGCGGAATTCCTGAAGGAAGCCGGCTGCGGCAGACAGCAAGGGTATTACTACGGGAAACCAATGCCGTACGAAGAAATTCTCGCCGGATTGAAAGACGGTACATTCCGCCTTCGTGCAGATACGCCGCAGAACTGAATAAACAGAAAAGCTCCTTGATTTGAGGAGCTTTTTCTTCGGATTCTGTATTTTGAGCCAATCAGGGTTTAGATATCAAATTCAACTTTTCCGCTTTCAAGCCGGTAGAGTGCGCCGATGACATGTAATCCGTGCGCTTCTTCCTGCTGAATTTCAAGGCTGCTTTCTATCAGCGCAACACTCTGATGAACATTCAGGCAGCAGGCCTTATAGTCATCCGTTTCACTGCCGATTGCGCGCTTGATTTCATCCGTAATAAATTTGATATATCCGTCCGGATCATGATTGATCGCAGCATCCACGGCACCACAATGATCGTGCCCGAGGACAACAACCAGACGAATACCCAGATGCTCAGCAGCATATTCAATCGAACCGAGCTGATGATCGTCGATCACATTTCCGGCAACGCGGATTACGAACAGATCCCCGATATCAGCGCTGAAAATATACTCCGGAACGACTCGCGAATCAGAACATGTGATAATCACAGCATATGGATGCTGACCGCTTTTCAGCGTTTGTTCACGCTTTTGCGGCGAAATGTCGCCGGTACTGCGTGTGGATTCAATATATTTTTGATTGCCGGTGCGAAGTGTTTGCAGCGCCTCTTCGGCGGAGCATACAGGCTGTGCGTGCATGTAGAAAACTCCTTTCAGCGTGTCAATTCATATATTCTTTGTTTTCATTATACACGTTTCAATCATACTTGTCAATATAAAAAATGACAGCAGCCAATACTTCCGTTCGGAGAGACCGGCTGCTGTCACGGCGTGTTACTCGTTTTCAGAGGCGCCGTTTTTATGTTTGATTTTGCGCGTATAGTGCTTCTTGTCGGTATCAGCAATTCGCGTCACGGGAGAGATATTCCAGACACCGCGCTGCTGTTTATAGTATTCGCGCTTTTGTTTCTTGCTCATTTTTTCTACGGATACAAATTCATTCATCAGGTTCACCCGCCTTAAAATTATAGATCGGCCGGATGATCTCATCAATCGTGACAGTATCACCGATGCAGCTCGTGATTGCTTCTATCGGCTTATAGGCCATCGGGCATTCATCGAGCGTACCGCTGCTGACTGAGGTTGTATAGATTCCGGCCATTTGCTTTTTGAATTCAGAGACCGTAAAGGATGCTTTTGCTTCACTTCGGGACATCAGACGTCCGGCACCGTGCGGGGCGGACTGATTCCAGTCATCATTTCCTTTTCCTGTGCAGATCAGGCTGCCGTCGCGCATATTCATCGGAATCAGCAGCTTCTCACCGCAGCGCGCAGATACCGCGCCTTTTCGCAGGATCATATGATCTGTGTCAATATAATTGTGTATCGTGGTAAACTGGTCGGCAACATGAAGCCCCATACCGCGGATAATTTCATCCATCATCGCCTGACGGTTCAGCATGGCAAATGCCTGTGTCAGCTTCATATCATGGATATACTGTTCAAAAAGCATCCCGGTTGTGTATGCAAGATGCTTCGGGACATCGGTGTGCTTTTCTTCACGCAGCTTTTTGAGTGCCTTCTGGATCTGCTTCTCCTTTCCGGCTGCTTTGAGAGAGCCGATCAGCGCCTGAACTTCCGCCTCTGAAGCGCGATTAAGCAGACGGTATGCCTCTTCCTGGTAATATCTTGCAACTTCAACGCCGAGATGACGCGAGCCCGAATGAATCACCAGATAAATGCTGCCGTCGTCGCCCTGATCCGCCTCGATAAAATGGTTTCCGCCGCCGAGGGTACCGATGCTTTGAAGCAATCTCCGAACATGTATTTTTTCAGCGCAATAGAGCTGTTCAAGCTGAAACGATTCTGCAAAACGATGCGGGGTTTCACGAACGGAAAAACCGGACGGAATGCAGCGGTAAATGAGCTTATCAAGCTTTTGCAATTCGATATGTTTCTCTTTGAGCCTGACAGTTTCCATGCCGCATCCGATATCAACGCCGACCAGATTCGGAATCGCAGAATCGGTGATCGTCATGGTCGTACCGATTGTGCATCCGGCACCGGTATGAACATCGGGCATAATTCGTATTTTCGCATCCTTGCTCATCGGCTGATTGCAAAGCGTCATAATCTGTGCAACGGCGCTCTCTTCAGCAATATCTGCAAAAATCTTAGCAGATGCGTATTTTCCTTTGATTTCAAACATTTTGTTCCTTTCCGGGTGCCCATAAAAAAACACCCCTGCAAACGCAGAGGTGCTGTTATCCTTTGACAGATTGTCAGCCGATATATACGGGCAAACTCCATGTGCAGTATTGATTTTGATATGAAATTTTCAGACTAGTTTGTTTCATGGGGTTCACCTTCCTTTCATTGAATTTGTGTCTATTATATTCGGAACGCTGCCTTTTGTCAAGCATTTTTACCGGATTGTAATGTTTTGCAGCAGAATCAAACAGGCAGACCAGTCTGAACGCATTGCATCGTCATCAGGAATGTCCTTGCTGTACCCTTTATCGAGTTCCCGGTAACTTTATAAAGTTGTATTTCTTGTTATTCAATTCATCATGGATTTACAATATAACTATGGACAAAATTCGGTTAATTGTACAGTAATTCTGCGGAATTTTGATTGACGGGCGCGGAATGCTGGTTTATAATATTGATATAGAGAATCGCGAAATATATATACTTTGTTTTTTAGGAGGGATTGTTTATGAAATTCAAACGATTGGCGCTGACAGTAACAGCTGTCATCTGTGCCGGATTTTGTACACCGTATCTGCAAAATCCGGAATGCAGCGTGTCAGCTCTGGATCAGGTCAAAATCATGCCGATCGGTGACTCGATCACATTCGGCTACGGCGACGAAGGCGGATACCGGAAATATCTTGACCGCAGTCTGCGCGAAAAGGGAATCGACTTTGATCTGGTCGGACCCGAGGGCAAAAATCAGGCCAGCTTCAAATACAACGGACAGAATGTCCAGTACGATGACAATCATGCAGGATACAGCGGATATACGATCAAACAACAGTATCCGATTCCGAGCTGGGGCGAAAACGGTCTGTATGAGAAGCTGAAAAATAAGGATGCGATCAAAACCAGTCAGCCTGATATTGTGCTGCTGATCATCGGAACAAATGATATGACCGCAAACCGCAATCTCAATGACTGTGAAAAGGATCTGCATACGCTCGTCGATTATATTCTTGAGGATCTGCCGGAGGACGGCATTGTATTCATGGGCTCAATTCCGGAATTTACCGCATATGGCGGCAATACGCAGCGCGTTGCGAATTATAATAACACCGTGAAGAAGGTTGCGGAATCTTATGGCGAAAATGTTCGTTTTGCGGATACGCACGGCAGCCTGAACGGCATGGCTGACATGGCATCTGATAATCTGCATCCGACCGGTGCGGGCTATCAGAAAATGGGCGAGTTCTGGGCGGATGTGATCGAAGATTATCTCGGAACGCAGAATGAAACACCCGATGATCCGGATTCTCCGGAGATTTTGTATTCCGGATTTGAAAGCGGATTATCAGGCTGGAAGGCGCGCGGCGGTTCAAGCGTTTCTGCTTCTGATAAAGAGGCAGCAAGCGGTACGGGCTCCGCATTTGTCTCTGACCGTTCGGCGGAATGGAACGGCATTTCGTATGCGCTGAATACGAAGAAATGCCCGGCCGGATCCTATGTTGATGTCAAGGCGCAGGTCCTGCAAAAATCCGGCAGCGCTGTACACTTCAAAATGACGCTGCAATATGATTCCGGCGACAGCACGGTTTATGATACTTTTGCAGAGGGAGATGCGGCATCCGGCGAATGGCTGACGCTTTCTGCATCCGACTATCAGATACCGGCAGGCGCAAATCCCACGCTTTATATTGAAACGAGTACCGATCTCTGTGATTTTTATCTGGATGAAGTAAAGATTACAAAAGCGGGAGAATTTCGCAAGGGTGACGCCGATCAGAACGGAACGATTGATGCCGCGGATGTCACAGCATTATGTCATTATCTGCTCACCAAATCCGGCGAAATTCATGCAGATACGGCTGATCTTGACGGCAACGGTCTGCTGAATGCATCCGATCTGACGCTGCTCAAACGGATGCTGCTCAATCCTGCCGCTTCAGAACCGGTGAAGGATCCGGAAGAACACAATAAGGATTATATGTCTCAGATACGCAATCAGATCACTGCGACAGTCCCGTCTGCTGCGCTCGGAAAAGCAGAGGGCGATATGGTTCACATCACATATTTCTCCACCAAAGCCAACCGTAACAAGGGTGCAAATGTCTGGCTTCCGCCCGGATACGACAGCAGTAAAAAGTATCCGGTTCTCTACGTTAATCACGGTTACGGCGGCGATGAATTCGCGATGGTGAACGGCATGGGTGTTCGGGAGATCGCAACCTCGCTGATCAAGAGCGGTGAAGCAGAACCGATGATCATTGTATTTACCAATCAGTATACCGATCCGAATCATGAAAAGCAGACAGGAAACGGTCAGGCGGATGTTCCCGGCTATGACAATTTTGTTGAGGATCTTCCTGACAGCCTGATGCCCTATATCGAATCGCATTATCCGGTGAAAACAGGACGCGAAAATACTGCGGTCTGCGGATTTTCAATGGGCGGCCGCGAATCGCTCTATATCGGCATGAAGTGTAAAGATAAGGTCGGATATATCGGTGCAGGCGCACCGGCTCCCGGTATCTTCCCGACGAAAGATCAGTTCATGGATCATCCGGGCGTTATGAGCAAGGAAGATATGCGCATTGATGCACCGTATGAGCCTTACCTGCTGCTGATTGCCGGCGGTACAAATGACGGCATGGTCGGAACATATCCGGAGCAGTACCATAATCTGTTTACGGAGCACGGCACAGATAATATTTATCTCTCGGTTCCCGGCGGCGGTCATGACAGCAATACGGTCATCCCGATGATGTATAATTTCATCCGCTTCATATTCAAAGCATGATTCTATCGCAACAGAAATCCCCGAAGTAACTGCGTGTCACTTCGGGGATTCATTTTATGCAGTCGATTAAGCCGAAATTACTGTTATGGATGAGAATTTGGCTGGATTTCAAACAAAAAACAGCGCATACCGGAAAAACTCCGATATGCGCTGTTTTGTTATATTCTGTTAGTTCAGGCAGACCATAGAGAAATCAGAGATGCGATAGGTGCCGACTCCCTTATCAAGCCCGATCAGGAACTTGACATTTTCATCCGACTGTGTCATGGTGACAGTATCGGTAATTGTCTGTGCATTCGGGGAGAATGTGTGATCCTGATAATAGTAGCTCTTATATTCACCGGTTCCCTGCTGGAACATAGAATATGTATTGATATTCTGGCTGGTGCTGATCTTGTAGGTCATGCGGTAAGTCTTTCCGGCCTGGAGCGAAACGGTGCTGCTGCTGACCTGTGCATACTGGCCGGTGCGTGTGACATTAACGGTGATGCTGCCGTCGTCGTTATATTCGATGGAGCCTGCGCCGTCATTCATCCAGATGCTCCAGCCGAACTGGTCGATCATATTCGGATCGTCCTGCCAGTTATCCCGGATACCGTAGAGGAGATTCAGATGATGCAGCGCATATTTGCCGCGGTTGCTATAGAAATTGCGCAGAATTTTGACATTGCTGTCAAAGCTTGCGCCGATATTGAAGCGGCGGTAAGTATCATTTGTCGCTGCTTTCACAGCTGCTGCATAAGTATCAATCGCTGCGGAGACTTTGGCTGCATCAAAGTTTTCTTTTGCAATCGTCTGGTAGCGCTTGAAGAACTGATCCTTGAATTCGGAGTTGTTCATCAGCTTGTAGAACAGCGATCCCATGCTTGTGATCTTGCCGGAGCGATCCATATCCTTGAAGTAATCACGTCTGGGCGCACATTGTCCGTCATAGCCCGAGGAATATTCTGTATCAAAGAGCAGGAAGCGCCATTTGCCGTCCGCATACGGATTGGAGGCATCGGTTTCATCTGCGCGCCAGATCATCCAGTTATTGTTATTGAGCATACAATCCCAGTTGACGATATAGCTTTCAAATGCAACAAAGTCCATCAGACCGTTGATATCAATGGTATCGCATACCTTTTTGTAATTGGCTGCATTGGACATATCCGCAGACATAGCCCAGTTCCAGAATTGCTGGAAACCTTGATAGGTCGATTCCAGACCGTCATATTCCTTGCCGTTCTTGACGGTCGTGACCTGATCCGCATTGACATGATAATGCGATTCAATGTAATTTTCGTCGAGCTTCTCCTGCATGGAATATGCGCCCCAGAATTCACCGTCAAGGAAAACGATGTAATCCTGCTTTGCCTGCTTGCCGAGTGCAAGGCCCTCTGCAAGCGACTGATTCAGGTCATCGCGGAAGCGGCAGTTATCATAGCCGTTGCCGCCGTTTCGGATCGTGACCTTCTTGTATTCCTTGATCTTGGTTCCGTCGATATCTCTTGCTCCGCCTTCAAAGAAATCATGCTGCATTTTGTTGGAACCGTATTCGCGCCGTGCATAGAATGTCATGCTCTTCTGCGGGAATGCGGTTGTCCAGTTTCCGGAGATGCGGACGCCGACATCCTCGGTATATTTGAGTTTCCCTTCCTCAAATACCTGGATATTGCAGGGGCGTTCCCACTCCTTGCCTTCCATATTGTAGTTTGTCGGATTATCGCAGCTTCCGACATCGAGTTTCGGATCGAAGCTGCCGCTGTTTTTCCAGCGGTCATACTGGTTGCCGATCATGTAGATGCCGGTTTCCTTATCAAAGAAATTGCTGCTGTCTGTGGAGATCGAAAGCACCTTCATATCCTTATAGTAGCTTGCGGTCTTTCCGACAAAATAACTGTTTGTCGCAACTTCGCTGAATTCACCTTTTTTATCTTTGCAGACCGCCCGCACAATCATGCCTTTGTCTACGGCATAATCCGGCGGGGTGTATCCGCGCAGAGAGATTTCGCGGACAGATGCGAGCTTATTCTGATCATTGGTATTATTGCGGATGCCGATGCTGCTCTGATATTGCTTTGCAGAATTTGAGGTGCGCGGATCCGATCCGTCGAGTGTGTAGAGAACAGAGCAGCCGTCCGCGGCGGTCAGCGTCAGATCAAAAGCGCTGTCATAGAATCCGCCTTCCGCAGAAAATACCGGCTTTTCAACGCGGTATACAGTCTCAGCAGCATCATTCGATTTGCCCGGAGTCGGCTTCAGCAGCGAGAACTGGCCGGAAATCCTGCCGTAGCTGACATCAGCGTCAAGCTCGGGCAGCGCGACTTGATCAAGTTCGGTACCGTCAGCGGCCGTCAGATAAATCGTTTCGCCGGCAGCGCTGATTTTAAATGCAGCATGGAGTTCGCCGGTCGTCACATCCTTATCATCGCAGAAAATGATAAGGTATTCACCGGCCTTCAGTACAGTTCCCTGCGGGAAAGTGAATTTGTAACGGTTTTTATCACCGTCGGAGAGGCCGACTCCGCTCAGATCACAGTCCTTATTTCCGGCGTTATGCAGCTCGATCCAGTCCGGAGAGGTACCGTCAGTTGCCTTGATCGCATTCTTATTGGTCGAACAGACCTCATTGATGCATAGCCCGGATGTACCGCCGGAAGAGCCGCCGAGCACCTGTCGTTTCAGGAGCGTCAGGTCAGCTGCATTGACGATGCCGTCGTGATCAAGATCGGCGCCGGGTGCTTCTGTGCGTTTTGTCAGAAGATAATCAGCGAGCAGCCGAACATCGGATGCATCGACGGTACTGTTCCCGTCTATATCACCGACGCGCGCAGCATCCGCCCGGAAGACAGTACCGTTTGTAAGCTTTACCGTGCTGCCGATGCCGGAAAAAACTGCTGCAAATGCGCAGAGACCGGCAATTAGTTTTCTTCTCATTATAGAACCCCCTAAAAACAATAGAAAAAAGAAACTTATATATCTATTATAGCTTGTTTTCAAATGGACCTGCAATGTGATATCATACAAATTATATGATCTATTGTGCAATCCTCAGCGGAGTGGGACAGAGTTTCAAATTTTTAAACTGCATCCATTGTACTTTTCTTTCCTCTGTGTTATAATAAGAATAATTATTACGAATTACGGGTGATACTATGAAAATTGTCATTGCAATGGATTCTTTCAAAGGCAGCTTATCTGCCGCAGAGGCAGGCCGTGCAGCTGCCTGCGGGATCCGGAAAGCAATGCCGGATGCAGAGGTTCAGATCTTTCCGGTTGCGGACGGGGGAGAGGGAACAGTAGAAGCGCTTGTCTCCGGATTGCAGGGCAGATACCGCCGTATTTCTGTTTCTGATCCGCTTGGAAGGCCGGTTGAGGCACAGTATGGGATTTTGCCGGACGGAACAGCGGTGATTGAAATGGCAGCTGCTTCCGGGTTGCCGCTGCTTTCAGAATCTGAGCGGAATCCGATGCAGACGACCACATACGGATTCGGTGAGATGATTGCAGATGCTGTTCATCAGGGGTGCAGAAACTTTTTGCTGGGAATCGGCGGCAGCGCGACCAACGACGGGGGAATCGGCTGTCTGCAGGCGCTGGGATTCGGTTTTCTTGATGAACGGGGAAATCCGGTGCCCTATGGTGCGGAAGGATTAGGCGCGGTATATCATATCAATACGGATCATGTCATGCCTGAATTATCAGAGTGCAGATTCGATGTTGCCTGTGATGTGAATAATCCGCTCTGCGGTGTAAACGGATGCAGCTATGTGTTCGCGCCGCAAAAGGGTGCTGATGCGGATATGGTTGCCGAAATGGAACGGATGATGCGGCGTTATTCTGTGCTTGTAAAGGAATTTGCACCGGATTCCGATGCAGATCTGCCGGGATCCGGCGCAGCAGGCGGCCTCGGTTTTGCATTGCGAACGTTTCTCCATGCAGACCTTCAGCCCGGAATTGCGCATGTGATTCAGAAAACAGGCATTGATACTGCAATTCGAGAAGCAGATCTGGTTGTGACAGGTGAAGGCAGAATGGATGCACAGACTGTCATGGGAAAAGTTCCGGTCGGAATCGCAGCAGCTGCAAAAAAATACGGCGTTCCGGTGATCGCATTCTGTGGCTGTGCCGGTGACGGTGCATCGCGCTGCAATGAACATGGAATTGATGCATATTTCCCGATTCTTCGCATGGTTTTACCGGAGCAGGAAGCAATGAAACCGGAGACTGCACAGAAAAATCTTTCTGAAACAGCGGAACAGGTTTTCAGATTGTATGCGTGTATCAGAAAAGAAGCGCCCGGCTGATGCTGAGCGCTTCTTATATTTTTTAGTTCATGTTCTGTATAAAATCAGATGTGATCTGCATAATCTCCGATAAATTCCGGATATTATGCAGGACGTCCGGGCTTTCAAGAGAATGATTGCATTCCGGATACAGATAAAGCGGTATCTGCTGCTTTTCTGCATCTGCCCGGATCTTGCTGATATCGGACCAGGGATCATCCGTTCCGAGAAAAGCAATGCAGGATTTTTGCGGAAACGCTGCATCAGAAAATGTCGCATTCAGCGGTGTGTACCAGATTTGCCTAGCATGGATGTCGTTTTCCGCGGCATAACGTGCTGCAGCGATCGTACCGATGCTCTTGCCGATCAGAAGAATTTCACTATATGCGGAGCAATCCGTATCAGACAACTGCTCAGCTGCCTGCTGAACGGCAAGAGCCGCAGCTGTCTGCATCATTGCAGCATTTCCGCGGATTTTCTGCGGCATATCATGAAATTCGATATGCTGCATATCATATCCCGCACTTTTTGCGAGTCTGGCAGCATAGTAAAGAAGCGGCTTATCTTTATGATAGCCGATACCCGGAAAGATGACTGCCAGTTTCTTTTGTTCCATATCCGATTTGCTCCTTACTCTGCATCAAACTGCATTGAGAATGTGTAGTCGATATCCCGGAAACCCTTGAGCAGGGAATCTTTTGTGAATGCTGTTCCGTATTTGGCGGAAGCATTCATGGTATGATAGTTGCGGGAGTATGTTGTATAGGATACAACGCCGTCCTTGATGCTGTTGATCTGAATGGTTCGTCCGTAATAGGCGTCAAGCGGTGAGGCATTGCGTGTCAGCAGCCCGCCGTTTTGCTCATAGAGCATGTCACCCTCGGCAACCGTGATCTGATGCGATTCTTGATCCCCGGCTTTGTAGGTCAGGACGCAGCGCGGAATCTCCATGACATATTTCTTCAGCAGACTGAGATCAGCTGCATTCAGGATCCCGTCAGCGTTCATATCCGCTGCTTTGAGATTGAAAGGAATTTCTGACGGCTTCGAGAGCAGATAATCTCTGAGCATTTCAATATCTGCCAAATTATAAACGCCGTCTGTATTCAAATCGCCCGGGCGTTCTGACAGCGCTGTAAAGCAGTACTCATTTCCATTTGCAAAGGATTGCGCGGTGGAGTTTTTATAGCCGTATACAATACCCAAGCGGACGTCGCTGCCGTTCGGATCGGCGCCGAGACCGAATTCTAGTCCATTCGCCTTGATGACGCATTTCGGATTCAGCACCTTTATGAACTTCAGGTTTCTGTATTCCGTGCCGAACATACTGGTTCTGGAAAGCATTGTGACGCTCTCCGGAAAGACCACACCATAAAATTTCGCACCATAAAATGCATATTCGTCGATCGTGGTTGTGCCGTCCGGTACATAGTAGACATCACTTGCGCACAGCATTTCCGGATATTTCACAAGCGTATCGCCCTTGCGGTTGAAAGCAACGCCGCCGATTGCCGAATACAGCGTATTATCAGGAGAAATATCAAAAGCCTCGAGTTTATGGATATACTCTGTCGGGCGCAATGAACCGGTAAATGATGCCGGAATGTTGATCTCGGTGACATGCCGGCAGTTAATGAAGCAATCTTTCATGAATTCGGCAGTACCTTCGGGTACAGAATAGGATTCGCCTTCTTTTTCCTGCGGATAGCAGCAAAGTGTTTTGCCGTCCTTCGTAAACAACACGCCGTCGATGAGCTGATATGCAGGATTCTCTCCGGAAAGTATGATCGTTTTCAGTTTATTGGTATTCAGCGCGGCATCCTCGATTTCTGTGACGGATTCCGGGATCGTGATTTCCTCCAGACTTGTTCCCTGCAAGCTGCCCATTTTCAGGGATGTGAGAGACTCCGGCAGCTTCATGCTGTGGATGAATTTTGCATTGCGAAACGCCGATTTGCCGATGACCAGGACGTCATCCGGGACCTGATAGTTTTCAAGCCAGATTTCATTTGCTGCGCTGTAACCGTTGCTCTTCCCGACATATAAAATCAGAACCTTCGAAGTTTTGCAGATCAGAGCATCATTGACGATCTCAAAATTCGGATTGTTTTCATCAACGGTCAGGGAGAATGCATAGAACCCGGGAATGGATGCATCCGGATCCCAATCCGTAACAGGCAGCCCATCGATCTCGGCGGGAATCACGATATCACCGCCGCTTTTCAGGATGCTCGTGATCTTGACGTGATCCGAATAGACTTTGTAGCTGAAAAATTCATTTTTTGCGTCCTCTTCTTCTGTATCCGCTGCATAGACCAAAGCTGATTGTGCGGGGATGAGCGGGCAGGCAGTTCCGAACAGAATTGCAGCTGCCATAATTGCAAATTTATTCATATGATGTCCCTCCGTTATATGTAGAACTAAGTGGCTATATTATATCAGATTTACGTTCATGTGTCAAATGTCTCACCAGGATTCGGCAGATGATGTTGATATAATAACAGATACATGTTACGAAAGAAACTGGGAAAAGAAAAATAATTGAACGAACAATACATAAATAGTATATACGCAAATTTCCAGTTTGTCCAGTAAATCCGGCACAATGCCTATTGACAAAATAGGTATTCTGTGCTATAATACTTATAATCTCTATTTGCTTAGTAGGCGAACGGAGCACAAGGCACAGAGAATTCTGTACGGAAATACGGAAAGGAAATCATCCATGGAATTACTGCGAATCGAACATCTTTCGGCTGGTATAGAGGATAAAGAATTGCTCCACAGCGTTTCGCTGACAGTTGGCAGCGGTGAAACACACGTTTTAATGGGTCCGAACGGCGCTGGCAAATCGACACTCGGCTATACTGTCATGGGAAGCCCGGAGTATCATGTCACAGGCGGAAAAATCTTTTTTGAAGGAGCGGATATTACAGATGAATCCGCGGATCGACGTGCAAAACGCGGTATTTTTTTGTCGTTTCAGAATCCCATTGAGATTCCGGGTCTGTCACTTTCGGATTTCCTGCGAAATGCACTTGAACAGGTGACCGGACGGCGCATCAAGCTCTGGGACTTCAAAAAGCAGCTCAGAGATGCCATGGATGTGCTGCAAATGGATCCGGTATATGCCGAACGCGAACTGAATGTCGGATTTTCCGGCGGAGAAAAGAAAAAGGCGGAGATCCTTCAATTACTGATGCTGAAACCGAAGCTCGCGATTCTCGATGAGACAGATTCGGGGCTGGATGTGGATGCTGTGCGGACGGTATCTGCGGGTATCGCGGCATACCGTGCGAAATGCGGCGGTTCACTGCTGATCATTACGCATAATACGAAGATCCTGGAAGCACTCGACGTTGACCGGACGCATATCATTGCCGACGGAAGGATCACGGCAGAGGGCGGCGCGGAACTGATCACGGAGATCAACCGCTGCGGCTTTGAGAAATACACGGAGAATTGAGCAATATGAAACAAAAAACACAGGTCGCGGATATTGACCGCAGTCTCTACGATTTCCGGTATGAGGAGGATGCAACAGATCTGCTTGCAAGCGGCATCACACCGGAGATTATTCGCGAAATATCAGAGGAAAAGGGCGATCCGGATTGGATGCGCGATTTCAGGCTGCATTCGCTTGAGATCTTTGCAAAATCGGAAATGCCCCCCTGGGGACCTTCTGTAGAGGGGCTCGATCTGGATAATATTGTCACGTATATCCGTCCGAAATCGCGTATGAATACGGACTGGAACAATGTCCCGGAAAACATCAAAGAGACCTTTGAACGCCTGGGTATCCCGCAGGCGGAGCGCGAATCGCTTGCCGGTGTGGGCGCGCAGTATGATTCCGAGCTGGTTTATCACAATGTCCGTAAGGAGGTTGCGGAGTCAGGCGTGGTCTATACGGACCTCGAAAGTGCAATGCATGATCCGCGCTATGCAGAGATGATCCGTACACATTTTATGAAGCTTGTGCCGCCGACAGATCACAAGTTTGCTGCGCTGCACGGCGCGGTCTGGTCGGGCGGATCATTTGTTTATGTGCCGGCCGGGGTGCGCCTTGAGATCCCACTGCAATCGTATTTCCGATTGAATGCAAAAGGCGCGGGGCAATTTGAGCATACGCTAATCATCGTGGAGGATGATGCTTATCTGCACTTCATCGAGGGCTGCTCTGCACCGAAATATTATGAGGCAGGCCTGCACGCCGGATGCGTGGAACTGTATGTCGGAAAGCGCGCAACGCTGCGCTATTCGACGATCGAAAACTGGTCGAAGAACATGTATAATCTGAATACAAAGCGTGCGGTCGTCGCAGAGGGCGGGCGCATCGAATGGGTTTCGGGCAGCTTCGGTTCTCATGTTTCATATCTGTATCCGATGAGCATTCTGAACGGGCGCGGGGCACATGCAGAATTCACCGGTATCACCTTTGCCGGAGCGGGCCAGAATCTCGATACCGGTGCCAAAATTGTTCACAATGCGCCGGAGACTTCCTCGCATATTGACACGAAGTCCATTTCAAAGGGCGGCGGCATCAGCACCTTCCGAAGCGCTGTGACTGTTGCGGAAAAAGCCGTCGGAAGCCGGTCATCCGTGAGTTGTGAATCGCTCATGCTAGACAGTATCTCGCGGTCAGATACCGTACCGGCCATGGATATCCGTACCGACAAAGCGGATATCGGCCATGAGGCCAAAATCGGGCGTATCAGCGATGATGCGGTGTTTTATCTTATGTCACGCGGGTTGGATGAACAGAGCGCCCGTGCAATGATCGTGAGCGGTTTTGCGGACAATGTTTCCAAGGAACTTCCGCTCGAATATGCAATGGAAATGAACAATTTGATCCGGTTGGAAATGACCGGCAGCATCGGCTAAGGAGGCAATCATGGCAACAACATTTCGCAGTCAGCTTTCCGTGCCGACGTTCCGCTGGCTTGGCGTCAACGGTACGGAACGAATTCTGCCGGCGCAGCAATCAGAAAATGTGACGATCAGCGGACAAACCGATACAGTACGCCTTGATGTATCTGAGGATGCCGCATATATGGTCACAGGCGGGCAGACTGTCATCATGGACATTCATGCAGCGCAGGCGTATTTGCAGACGCATCTTCAGGCAGATGCAGGCGAGAAGATCCGGCTTGTACAGCTCTTTCACGGGGAAACGGTGTGCAGCCGCCTGACAGTTGATCTTGATGATCTGGCCGAGGTTGAACTGGTGCAGATTTATCTGCGCGGCTCTGATACTGTTAGTGACACAGAAGTACATATGAACGGTAGAAAGTCAGCATTTACGTCACATATCGGTTATTTACAGGACGAGGAATCTCATCTTGATATCAATTTGAATGTGATCCAGTGCGGCAAAAAATCTGTTTCCGATATTGATGTAAGGGGCGTATTGCGCGACTGTGCACAGAAAATCTTTCGGGGGACGATCGACTTTCAAAAGGGCGCATCCGGAGCATCCGGAGCGGAACGCGAGGATGTTCTGCTGACCGATGAGACCGTCGTCAACAAGACTGTTCCGGTGATTCTCTGCGCTGAAGAGGATGTCTCAGGTACGCACGGCGCAACGATCGGACAGCTTGACGCACCGGCCGTTTTTTATTTGCAGTCACGCGGGATTCCGGAATCGGAAATTCGTGAGCTCATCGCACGCACGAAGCTCGGCGGGGTCATTCGTCACATTTGCGATGCTGAAACAGAACGGACAGTCTGGAGGCTGCTCGGAAGGGAGGATGCAGATGCAACAGAATCGGAAAGCTGATTTTCCCGTATTTGCGCAATTTCCGGAGCTGGTCTATCTCGACAGCGCTGCGACATCACAGAAGCCCGCGGCTGTAATTGAGGCAGAAACGGCATATTATCGCGAAGCAAACGCCAATCCGCTGCGGGGACTCTACGACCTGAGCGTCCGTGCGACGGAAACATATGAAAATGCACGCGAGGCGGTTCGGCAGTTCATTGGTGCGGCATCAACCAGGGAGATTGTATTCACGCGCAATGCGACCGAAAGTCTGAATCTCATTGCATACAGCTGGGGCAGAACGAATCTGCGATCCGGAGATGAGATTCTTGTTGCAATATCAGAACATCACAGCAATATGCTTCCGTGGCAGATGCTTGCACGGGAGACCGGCGCGATACTGCGATATCTGGAATGCGATCAATCCGGCATCTATACGTCTGATGGTCTGCGTGCGGCATTGACACCGAATACGAAAATATTTGCTGTAGCGCAGATTTCAAATGTATTCGGACGAATCAATCCGGTTGCGGATTTTGCAGAGATCTGTCATGAAAACGGTACGCTCATTGTCTGTGACGGTGCACAGAGTGTGCCGCATATTCCGGTTGATGTGCATGCACTTGATGTGGATTTTCTTGCTTTTTCCGGACATAAGATGTTTGCGCCGATGGGCATCGGGGTTCTCTACGGAAAAGAGGAATACCTTCAAAAAATGCCGCCTTTTCTGTATGGCGGCGAGATGATTGAATATGTTACGCGTGAGGGCGCGAAATATGCCGAATTGCCTCATAAATTTGAGGCTGGGACAGTCAATGTCGGCGGCGCAGCCGGACTGCATGCAGCGATTGACTATATGAATACGGTTGGGTTTTCTGAGATTATGCGGCGCGAGCAGGAACTGACAGCGATCGCCGTACAGGAAATGGCTCGTATTCCGCACGTCCGTATCATCGGCGGGGATGATCCGAAGGCGCATCACGGCATCGTAACGTTTGCGGTGGACGGCGTGCATCCGCATGATATTGCTGCGGTTTTTGACGCAGATCATATAGCAATCAGGGCGGGTCATCACTGCGCGCAGCCGCTGCATCAGCATATCGGCGTGCCTTCGACAGCACGTATGAGTCTTGCATTCTACAATGATGAGCAGGATATCGAAATATTCGTAAATACGTTAAAACATTTGAGGAGGAAAATGGGCTTTGAGTGACCATTTCTATGATGAGGTGCTGATTGATCACAATCTGCACCCTCAGCATCTGCATGAACTGCCAGGTGCAACATGTTCGCACGCGGGGATGAATCCGAGCTGCGGTGACGAGATTACGCTGCACCTTGAGATGCGAGACGGTGTCATTGCGGACGGCTCTTTTACCGGGATCGGATGTGCCATTTCGCAGGCATCCGCCGATATTATGCTCGATCTCATCATTGGGCGAACACCGGCGGAAGCACGAGAATTGGCGGGATTATTCCGCAAAATGATCGGCGGAGAAATCACGCCGGAGGAACTGGATAAGCTTGAGGAAGCCGGTGCGCTGCAAAATGTCGCAAGAATGCCTGCGCGTGTGAAATGTGCATCCCTTGGCTGGCGCACGCTGGAACATTTGCTGGAAGATGCAACCTAGTTATAAGCGAAAAGTCGAAGAAGCTGACGAACCGCTTTGCTCAAAACCGCTGCCTGTATCTCAGGCGGCGGTTTTGCTTACGGCAGATATCACGTTTTTACCTCGCGTCCGTCTATCTTTGCGTCAAGTCCTCTTGCTTTCTGATTCTCCCTATGTTATAATGGA
>CAMNFV010000037.1 GCA_946537515.1 uncultured Ruminococcus sp.
GGTTTGCCTTCTTGGAGAAATACTGGATCTTATCGGTCTTGCCGGAATCACCTTGTGTGAGATTACCCGGAACCTGCGTCTGAAGATCATTCTTCATCTTCGACATGTAATCCTTCGCGGACATATGAGAACCGGAAGGCTGACTGCTCGTCGTAGTTGAAGACGATGTTGTCGTGGTTGCGGAAGAACCGGGCTGCTCCCAGGGATTCTGGGAAGAATTCGTCGTCTGAGCGCCCCACGGATTATCGCCCCAGGGGAAGCCCCACGGATTATTCGAGGAAGAAGTGGTCTGCTCCCACGGATTCTGCTGCTGGGATGTCGGCGTCGTGGTCTGACCCTGCTGGCCCTGTGTGCCGCCATTATTCTTCAGGATCAGCGCCTTCAGAGCAGAGAGATCCGCCGCAGTCAGAATCTGATTGGAATCCAGATCGGCAGCTTTGCCGTTGATATCACTCGTTTTTCCGAGAAGATAATCGCGAAGCTTCTCGACATCTTTCTTATCTACACTTTTATCGCTGTTCACATCACCGCGCAGATCGCCGGCCTGCTGAACAGGTTCAGTCTGTGCGCTGACAGCCTTGAATACATACCGGAAGAAGTTGTAGAAGAGCGGTGTGCCGACGCCTGCGTCATGACCCTTGCCCGGGAACTCCATCCAGAGATTCATTGTGCCGTTCTTGTCAAACAGCTCGTGATACTGCTTCGGGAATGTGCCGACAACATTATCATTTGTGCCGCCGCCGATCATCAGGATATACGGCAAATCGGAATCGGAGAATTTGAAATCATTTTCCTTCATGCGGTCATTGCTGTTCAGCTTCTTGCTGCCCAGATGATTCGCGATGAACATATCACTTGCCGGAACAATGCCGGGAGCCGGAGAAGATGCGCAGACATAGCCGAATTTATCCGGGCACATCAGACCGACATACAGCGATTCTCTGCCGCCCATGGAGAAGCCTGCGATTGCAGTATTCTCTCTGCCGGTCGCGACGGAGTAATGCTCACAGATATACGGATACAGGCTTTCGGTGAGGTCATAGACATAATCATCATAATGATCCATGACATCCATGCTGATGCCCATTGCCGAACCGCTTGCCGGATCGGTATACATCTGCGGGAATACGATGATGAACGGAACAGCGTCGCCGCTCTTGATCAGGTTGGAAGCCATCTCACGGATGCCCCAGCCGTTGAGCATATCATTTTCACCGCCCATAACGCCGTGGTTCATGAACATGACCGGATACTTCTTGCTCGGATCATATCCGGGCGGTGTCCAGACATTTGCGGGCTTATTGCGGTTTGCCTTCTTGGAGAAATACTGGATCTTATCGGTCTTGCCGGAATCACCTTGCTTGACATTATCCGGGACGCTTGTCTGCAGATCATTCTTCATCTTCGACATGTAGTCCTGGGCAGTCGTAGGTTCAGCCTGAACCGATACACTTGCACTTGCAAACAACTGAGATGCTGACATGACGAGCGACGCGCTGCCGCTCGTGCCCGGACTGTCAATTCCTGCAGCACTTGACGAGAACGGAAAAACCGTGCAGACGCAAGCCGCCATACAGAAAGACAGCAGAGCTGAGAGTTTCTTTTTCATGGAAATCATCCTTTCATCAGAAATCGGACTGATTTCCCCCTTTAAAATAAGCTGTTGATCTATTTCCTTTATTATCTCTATGCAGTATGCCAAACGGCAGGGATCCGTCTGAAGGGAGCGGCATACGGCTTTTTGAGGTAGTATACATAACGTATCATACCAATATTATTATACATAATAGTTATAATGATTGTCAAAGGACGATTTTCAGATAATCTGGATAAAGCACATTTCGGTATAATGAATGCAGATAATTGCAGCATATGAAAGCAGCGCTTTTGCTTGAAAAATATGCAGATATCATGGAGAAAGCACAGATTACGATAAGCTTTGCAGAAATTGACAGTATACAAAAAATGCCGCATCACAGTTCGTTACGAAAACGATTCTGCAATGCGGCATTGCCGTGTTTCAGTTTACTTGCCGGCTGCTTTCCGCTTCAGAAGCGAAAGATCAGATGCGTCAAGTGTGAGGTTTTCCTGGACATCGGCAGCATATGCCTGCTCCCAAGTCAGGGATTTCTTCGTCAGGAGATAATCAAGCAGCGCTGCCGCATCCTTAGCGTCGGTCTTGCCGTCGAGATTGACGTCACCGCGCTTGCCGACGACAGAATAACGAGCATCGTCGCCGAAGCGGATCAGGATGTAGTTGAGATTGATTGCCTTATCCTCGCTGCGGAAATTGAGCGTCAGTTTGCCGTTTGTGACCTTGACCGTACCCTTGACGGTGGTGCCGTCGGTCGCGCAGTTCTCTGCGACAAGCGCCTGGTCGGTCTCGCCGTAATTCGCGTAAACAGAAGGCTTTGTGGAGCAGTTCCATGGATTGCTGAAGCTCATTTCAACAGAATAAGTGCCGTTCGGCAGGGTGAAACCGTAATCAATATGACGCGCAATATTGTTCTCATACTGATTCTTGGTGTAGCGATAAGACGCGGTCTTTGCCTGGCCGTCCATCGTTGCGGATTCATTCGGCCATGTATTTGCGGTGTAGATACCGGTGCTCTTCGATGCGCCGTTGTACTTGTCCGTAGCATCGTCGATCAGACCCCACGCCATACCGGAAACCTCGTCCGGACCGTAAAGCTGCTCGGTCAGGCTGTTGTAATAGCCGAACTTGTCGCTGCCGGTCGCAGTCGCGGTATTCTGGTCGCCGCAGTCCACAAAATATGCGATGTTTTCGTCAAGATTGTAATTCAGCTTGGCAGCTGTCATGTAGACGAAATCGCAGATCTTTGCGGATTCCTTGTCATCATTCGAGGAGAATGTGACATCGAGGCAGGGATAGGTCTTGCCGTCCGCCTCAACCTGCTTGAGGCAGCGCTCGACAACATCCGCCGGAACCGGAATGCGGACATCATAGACATCCTGATTGCCGGTGTAATTCAGCGTTTGAGCGTAAAGCACCGTATCGCCGACACGGACGCGGATCGTCTTGCCGTTATCGCTCTTGCGCAGCTTGATGAGCAAAGAGGTGTACGCAGCATCCGGATCGACCGCCATCTGATAACGGAAATATCCGCCCGGCTTTGCGTAACGGTAGGTGCTGTCATCGGTGACTGCCTGCGTATTGAACTCAAGCATATCGTGCTGACCGTCATTCTCATACTGGCCGTAACCAGGCTGAACGGTATCAGTCGTCGTGAACTTTGCACGCGGCGGCTTCTCTTCGATAACCGTGCCGTTTGTGACAAAGTTCCAGTAGATGCCGTATCTCTGCTGATACTGCTGATAATGCGGCGTGAAGGTCAGCTTCTGATCGGTGTCATTGAGCGTGAACTTCATCGAAGATGCGTCCTTGACCATATGATCATTGATCTCAGACATGAACGAAGTCACGGACTGTCCCTGCTTGGAGATCTTGATATTCTGGTTGCCGACGATCGCTTCCTTCGGGATCGTGACCCACATACCGGTCGAGCCGGTCGTCATGTTCTGCTTGCCGAGCTCTGCACTCAGAACCACAGGGCCGTACTTGAAGCCGTAGACGCTGGTCTTATCCGGCAGATTGTAAGCGACAACAGCCTGCGGAATCGTAACGGTGATCTTATCGCCGCTGGAGAAGCTGCCCGTAACCTGTGCATAATCATCGACGGTCTTGTAGTTGTATTTTGTGCCGTTGACCGCGATGGAAACCGTGCCGGCTGCCCAGTCCGGAATACGGAAGCGGAAATCGAGGTCGCCGCTGCCGTCGATTGTAAAGGTCGAGTTATTGCCGTTCGGGATCTCGCTCTCCTGCTTGATCGTTACATTCTGATCGGACCAGTTGACATTCGAGCTCTGATACATATTGACATAAAGGGTATTGCCGGAATGCATATAGATCGTATCGCCGAGCTTCGACATACTTTCCATACCGCTTCCCGTGCAGCACCAGAAGCTGTCATACGGGGAGCTGTAAACCTTGAAGTAACCGGTAGCCATCGGCTGGAAGTAGGTCGTCATACCGGTTTCCGGATTCTGCGAGGACAGGATCGAGTTGTAATAGGTCTGCTCGTAGAAGTCCATATATTTCTTATCGCCGGTGCACTTGTAGAGCTCACGGCTGAGTTTCAGCATGTTATAGGAGTTACAGGTTTCGCAGTTGCAGTTGGTGCGCTCCTTATCGAGGATATCGTCCATACCGAAGTGTTCCCACTCACTGTTTCCGCCTGTGATATAGGTATGATGCGTCACGACCATATCCCAGAAAGCTTCCGCATATTTCAGATGCTTGGAAGCGTCAATTCTCTGGCCGTTGACGGTTTTGCCGTCGAGCACTTCATAGCGCTTGAGGGCACCGACGAATTTCGGAATTGTCGTATTTGCGTGTCTGCCGTTGAGGACATTTGCGCCGCCGCGGAGCACCTTCTCATGAAGGGCGTTCTCATCGAAATAGTCACCCGCGATCGCGTAATTGTCGTTTCCGGTGATTTCGTAGAGCTCATAGAGGCAGTCATTCATGCCGCCGTATTCGATCGACAGAACGGTATTATGCGTCTGCTGATTCCATGTTTTGCAGCGGTTCAGCGTCCAGTCACCGAGGCCGGATGCGATCGTCTTTGCAAGGTCCTTGCCGGTGAACTTGTAGACATCGACAAGACCCTGGATCAGCTTATGCATCGTGTACCACGGCACCCAGGATTCATTGATAATATTGGTCTTGCCCTGCTGAACCAGATCAAACTGGATCTCAACATTGTTCTGATTCTTCATCTGACCTGCCCAGAGGAAGCCGGGTTTGCCCTTGGAATTCTGCTGGCACTCTCTCATGCCTTTCAGCAGCGCATCCATTTTATCCGAAAGAGACTTGCGCTGTGCGTCCGTCAGGTTCGGATTCTCATACGCCATTGCAACGGCGGAAAGATAGTGTCCGACCGAATGACCAGCGATCAGCGTATTTTCCCAGCCTGCATAACGCTTTGCGCCGTAGGTGTTCATCTTTGCATTCTCGCGGAATCCGCAGAGCAGTCTGTTCGTATCAAACGAAAGCAGATACTCGACTTCCTTGTTGAATGCGTTCGTACAATAGCTGTCAGTCATCGTGATATCACTCAGGCTGAAATCTTCGATTGCAATATCTGCTGCGGATACTGTAATCGGTTCTGCCGCATCCATTTTCGGCAGAACACCGGCCGTTCCGAGTATCACGGAACACGCCGCCGCGGCTGCTGCCGCACGTTTCCATGTGTTGATTTTCATCGTATTTCCCCCTACAATGAAGTTTTCCAAGATTCCGAATTTTTCTTCTGTAACTGAGTTGTATGCCTGCCTCCGTCAGGTACACACAGGTTTTCAGTTTACCATTTTTATTATACCTGATTTCTGTCTGATTGTCACTATATAAAACACAGTTTTTCGTTACAATTTGCAGAATATATACATACAAGATGCATATTTTTATGTATGTGCTTACGCAATTTGTACTGTCGTATTGTGATACGGCATGACAAATCCGCTTCACAAAGCAAACAGCAGGAGATTCGGCGTGAATCCCCTGCTGCGATTTGTAAATTATGCCTGTGTTGTCAGGAACAGCAACATGCTCGAAACATCAGATGTGTCCTTTTTGCCGTCCATATTAAAGTCAGCCGCGTGCTCTTCCTTGGAGCCGCTGAAGCCCTTCATCAGACCGCGCTTGAGGAGCGTCAGGTCAGCTGCATTGACGATGCCGTCAAAGTTCATATCACCCGCGAGCACATCCTCATTCGGGATTGCAAGTGCAATACGGTCGATCGAAGGCGCATTGCCCTGATCGTTATACAGCTTGATCGTATTCTTACCCGCCTTCAGCTTGACGGTGATGTTCTTTGCCGCGATACCGGTCCAGTCGCCCTTATTCGCATAGCAGCCGTCGAGCTTGGTTGCGAATGCGCCGTTGACATCGACCTTGATGCTGCGCATTTCACCGGAAACATAGTAAATACGGAGCGTGTACTCGCCGTCTGCCGGTGCGGTGACATTCTCAAAGGTGACAGTACCCTTGTTGCTGCCGCCGACATAGCCGACATAAGCGCCGCCGGAGCTGTATCTGCCGTCCTTGCCGTCTGTGATTCTAGCGCCGTTTTCAACCTTTGCCTTTTCGGCCTCATAGCTGAGATAATTGGAATACGGCGTGGTCAGCTTCATGCTGCCCTTTGTGATCTTCATGACACAGCCGCCGTTTGCAAGCAGGCTCTGCTCGATCACATCATTTTTGGTCAGGCCCTTCTTTACGGTCACTTCCAGATCGCTGCCGTTTGCATTGTCATGGAAGATATACGCATTGTAAGTGCCGTCATCGTCGATCAGCTCGGAGAGCTTGACATTGATCTTGCGCGCGGAGATCGTCGATGCGCCGATATACCAGTTATTGCCGCTGCGGCGCGCCGTAACATTGAACTGCATCGGGCGGCCGTCAAGCACCTTCATGTCATCCCAGACAACCGGGACATCATTCAGGAACGGCAATGCGGAAGAGCCTTCATAGGTATAGACAGAATGTGCAAAGTGCTGAAGTCCGGATTCGATCGTAACGACATCAGCCAGCGCAAAGCCTGCGGTCGCCTTGCTGTTGAGAACCGGCGTGCCGGTCGGCGTAAAGTCAGCGGAGCCGACAACGTTTCTGGTAAATGTGTAGGAAACACGGTTTTCGAGCGACGGGCTCGTGAACCACTTATAATACTCTGTACCGTTGATCGCCTCAAACGAGACAACATTCGGATAGGTGCGGCTCTCACCGCGCGGCAGCGTACAGCCGTGGAACAGAACCATCAACTTGTTCTTCGCTGCGATGGTCGCGCAGAGATACATCTGCTTCATGGTCTCCTGCGTGTCGCTCTCGTAGTAGTCAACCTTGACGCCCTTGACGCCGAGACCGCTGATGCGCTCAAATTCACGTTTGATCGTTGCTTCATCGAGCAGCGAATAGTACGGATATGCCGGATGTCCCTGGCTGTCCTTGTAGCCGCTGTGGCCGGTGTTGTTGACGCCGTACCAGAGCCAGATGCCGACGCCTCTTTCTGCACCGTAATCGCAGAGCTCCTTGATCTTGGCCGCGCTGTCATCCCACATTGCCCAGCCGAAATCAACGGTAACATATTGCCATCCATTTTCTGCGGCAAAGTCAATGTAATCCTTCTGCGTATGATACTCGACCGGCGAATCGCCGCCGCTGCTCCACCAGGACCATGTCATCTTGCCCGGCTTGATCCAGCTGGTATCTTCCAGTCTGGAAGGCGGATTCAGGTTGAGAATCAGATCGCTGGATGCCATCTGATTGAGCGAATCACCGATGACGACCGCACGCCACGGTGTCTGGAATGCCTTATCAAAGGAGATGCTCCGGACTTTCTGACCGCCCTTGAACCGCAGGCTGTGATAGTTGCCGACGAATTGCAGCGCGCCTGCGCAGTACGGTGTTTCTTCATTAAATACACCCGCTTCGGAGACCGTCACCCAGAAGTGATTGTCGATCACGCCGGTATACGGGCAGGAATAGGTCGAAGAAGTCTCATTGTTTCTGTCCTTCGGGACTTCGACCATATCCCATTCATAAGTATTGTTCGGCCAGTTGCCCCAGAAGGTGCAGTTGCCCGGGAACATGACCTGCGTCTGTTCCTCTTTGATAGATGCGCCGTGATTGAGGCCGTAGCGGACGCCGACACCGTCATCATAAGCACGGAGCGTGACTGTCAGCGTGCTGTTGCCCTTTGTCAGCGGGAATGATACTTCGGTATATGCATTGCGGATCGTTGTGTGCTTGCCGTAAGGCATCGTATAGGTCTCATCGACTTCATTGAACGTGCCGACGGGATCAGTCTGACCGAAGCCGCTTGACAGATCCTCTGTCGTTGTCGTCAGGCCGAGGCGGGACGGCTGGATCACAACGGATTCAATGCCCTCGCTCATCTTATTCACAGAATAATAGTATCTGCCGTTGCCGTCACGCCAGAATTTCGCTGTCAGCGTACCGTCCGGCGAGACTGCCTGCAAGGACGGAACACTCGTCAGCGCCGTACCGTCCGGCGCACGCCCGCTTTCCGGATCCGTGGAAGGTTCACCCTCGGTGATCGTATCCTCTTCAAAGGTATAATACAGCGACGGTTCCGTCGGCTTCACCTCATCCGGGCCGTTTGAAATCGTGATCGGATACGGATAGAACGCTACATCGTCGATCTTTGCGCGCAGATCATTGTCATTATAAAGCGAATGACCGATGCCGCAGTAGGTATACGAGGAAAGCAGTCCCTCACCGAACAGGCTTGCACAGGTCGCAGCCAGATCTTCCGCGCCCTCACCGGATTTGGAAAGCTCCTTGCCGTCGAGATAAAAGGACGCGCCGGTCGGTTTGTATACGGCAGCAAGATCATGCCATTCGCTGTCGGGTGCCGCGCTCAGCGTAAAGATCGAGCGGTGCTTATGGTCATTTTCAGTCGCTGTCTTGCCGGCAAAAACACTTGCACGGAAGGCGGTCTGGTTATTCAGGTCGATCGAAATATCCGGCGAGTTATAGCTGGAATTTCCGCTGCCGAACGGGATCGGCGCGAACTGGAAAATGCGCGTATAGTCAACCGAAGATTTATCGAGCTTTATGCGCATCTCGATCGAAAAGCCGTCCTTGCAGCCGGATTTGAACAGCTCCGGCAGCTGAAGCCAGCCTGATCCGAATGCGCCGCCGCCGAGGGACAGCACATTGGATTTCCGTTCGGAATCATAGATCACCGCAGCGCTGCCGCCGCGAATGACCGCATCGCCTCCGCCGTTAACGCTTGCTACTTTGGCGTTATTGTAAACCGTCGCAGCTTGTACAGTCTGATCCGCTGCGAGGTTCCAGTCGCCGGGCGGTATCTGCATGAGCAGACACAGAGCCAAAAGAATACTCCCTGATTTTTTCCAATTTCTCTGTTTCATCTTTCAAATCCTCCTGAAATTGATGTCATATCAATGGGATCTACGAGCATCGGGCATCTGTCACATGTATATACAATGTGAGAGGGGAAGATGTCCGCATTTGTACTCTATTATCTATTATACTCAAAATTTTTGTAACATTCAATATAAAAAAAGAAGATATTATGAAGAAAATACACATTATTTTCAATAAAGCTTGTATGCATAAACAAAACAAGTAACAGCCGCACACACAATTTGTATTGTGTATACGGCTGTATGAATTCCTTATGGCTGCGGACGGAAGATCATGCGCAGGAAATTATAAAGATGCGAGATCACGCTTTTGTAGTCATGACCGCTCTTTGTCATGACATGAAACAGGTGCTGTGTGCCGTTTTCGGTCAGTATATCATGATACTGAAACGGGTAATCGAGCACCGCATCATCATGCTCCGCAGCGCTGATCAGCAGCAGATACGGACGCTGCTCCGGGAAGCAGAAATCCTGCGGTTCCAGCGTATACGGCGGGCTTCCGACCTCGCGCACAACACCCGATGCCGGGCATACTGCACCGATAAACCCGAACGTTTCCGGATGCGAAAAGCCGATATACAGCGATTCTCTGCCGCCTGCCGACGTTCCGGTAATGGCTGTATGGGCGCGGTCCTTCGCAACAGAAAACGTGCTGTTGATAAACGGCATCAGATCGCGCTCCAGATCATCAATGAAACGATCGAAATTCCGCCAGTTCTGCGGATCAAGCCCTGTACAGACCGGCATATCCTTGCTGCAATAGATATACGGCGTGACAACGATCATCTCCTCTGCATCGCCGTCCGCGATCAGATTATTCAGCATCGTGCTGATGCCGATGCGGTCGCTCGCAAGCCAGTCCTCATCATCGCCCGAACCGTGCAGCACATAGAGCACCGGATATTCTTTCTCATCGGTATAGTCCGCGGGCAGCAGCACATTCACGCCGGTTTTCCGGCAGGCTGTATGGGAATAATAATAATATTTCTCAAATTTCGGGTATGTCACATCTTTCCGCTTCTTCAGGATATCTTTCGGCTGAACCTCAGCGATCTCCTTTTCCCAATGATCCATATAGAGCTGCTCCGGCGGTGTCGTTGTCGTGGTCGTAAGGG
This sequence comes from uncultured Ruminococcus sp., assembly GCA_946537515.1. GTDB lineage: Bacteria > Bacillota > Clostridia > Oscillospirales > Ruminococcaceae > Firm-04. The sequence continues at coordinate 10,107 of CAMNFV010000037.1, forward strand.
TGGTTGTCGGAGCAGTCGTTGTCAAAGTCGTGGTGACAGTTGTCTGCGGCGCGGTTTCTGCGGCGGATTCCGGCGGCTGTTTTTTGTTTCCGCATCCGGACAGCACCGCAGCGCAAAGCAGCAGCCCGGCCGCTGTGATTCTCGTTTTCATCTCACACCCCCGAATGATTTACTACTATATATTATATCAAATACAGATTAAAATTTCAATGGGGATCGGAATAAAAAGGGGAAGGTGCATGGAAAAGTGAATTGAATCATTATCGAAGGAACTAAATTGGCGCAGCCCTCTCCTGTTTCACAGAAGAAAACTTGACAACGTGACAAAGACGAGGAATAACACGATTATTACATTACGCAATCTTCGGTGTAGAAAAGGCGGCGGGTTCTACCCGCATTCGGTGCAGAATTGGCAGCGGGTTCTACCCGCCCAAATTGGCGCAGCCCTCTCATATACCACAGAAGAGAACTTGACAACGTGACAAAGACGAGCAATAACACTGTTATTACATTACGCAATCTTCGGTGTAGAATCGGCGGCGGGTTCTACCCGCATTCGGTGTAGAAATGGAGGCGGGTTCTACCCGCCCGCCCAAATTGGCGCAGCCCTCTCATGTATCACAAGAGAGAACTTGACAGCGTGACAAAGACGAGGAATCAAACTATTCTTTCATTGCGCAATCTTCGGTGTAGAATCGGCGGCGGGCCCTGCCCGCCCGGGGTTGACAGAGCGGTTGTGTTTCTGATATAATGAAACTATCGCTGCTGCTTTTTTATGCACAGCAGATCCAATTATAAAGGAGGCCTTCCCATGCTCAAAGCCATCGCTGACTTTCTCGGTACCGTAGACAACATCATGTACTACCCGATCCTGATCATTGTCCTCGCCGCTGCCGGTCTGTATTTCACATTCCGGACAAAATTCGCACAGATCAGACTCTTTCCGGAAGCCTGCCGCCTGATCATGGAAAAGCCCGCCGGAGATCAGAAAGTCTCCTCATTCCAGGCGCTGATCGTTTCAACCGCTTCCAGAGTCGGTACGGGTAATATTGTCGGTGTTTCTACCGCGATCTGCCTCGGCGGCCCCGGTGCCTGTTTCTGGATGTGGCTGATGTGCATCATCGGCGCTGCATCCGCCTTTATCGAAAGTACCCTCGCGCAGATCTTCAAGCGCAAGGATGAAAACGGCAGCTGCTACGGCGGCCCCGCATACTATATTGAATACGCTTTGCATAAGCCGCTGATTGCCGCGCTCTTTTGTGTGTTTCTGATTGCGACATATGCATTCGGCTTCAATCTGCTCTGCTCCTATAATCTGCAATCGACCTTTGAGGTCTATTCCTTCTATCATGCAACATGGACGCCCGTCATCATCGGCATCATTCTCGCGGTCACGGTCGGCTACTGTATCCTCGGCGGCGGCAAGCGCATCATCAGCATGACGGAAAAAATCGTGCCGCTTATGGGCATTCTCTATGTCCTGATCTCCCTTATCATTATCTGCGCACATATCCCGAATATTCCGCAGATGTTCGCCCTGATCTTCAAGGATGCCTTCAATTTCCGTGCGATCTTCGGAGGACTCTCCGGCTCCTGTCTGGTTTACGGCATCAAGCGCGGGCTTTATTCCAATGAAGCCGGTGTCGGTTCCGCGCCGAATGCTTCCGCTTCCGCAGACGTCACACATCCCGCAAAGCAGGGACTTGTCCAGACGGTCTCGGTCTATATTGACACAATCCTGCTTTGCACCGCAACTGCATTTATGTGCCTGAGCTCCGGCGTCACTTACAGCGCGGATGTCTCCGGTGCAAAATACGTTCAGAACGCGATCTCAACCGTATTCGGCCAGGCAGGCCCGGTCTTCATCACGATCGCAATGGTGCTGTTCGCATTTACAACGCTGCTCGGAAATCTGTACTACGTCACCAATGCGCTGACCTATCTCAATAAAAAGCGCACACCTTCTGCAAAATTCATGCTCGGTTTCCATGTGGTCTGTATCATCGTCATTTTCCTCGGCGCGCTGATGCCGATGGACTTTGCATGGACGCTTGCGGATATCACCATGGGCGGCATGACGCTCATCAATATCCCCTGCTGCCTGCTGCTCTCCCAATATGCGATCGGTGCTTTGCGTGATTACGAGAAGCAGAAAAAAGCCGGCCGCAATCCGGTATTCCATGCCGCAGAGATCGGCCTGAATCCGGATGAACTTAGTTTCTGGAAATAAACTGCGCGCATCATTTATAAAAGAGACTCCATGACATTTCCGCCAAATGTCATGGAATCTTTTTTGCGTTCTTTGCCGAATACAATAAAAAATCTGCTGATGTCTTGTTTCCGATCTGTCCGTGTAGTATAATGGAACAGGCATTATCATCGTATTATCATTCACAGAGGTTTCTTATCATGCAAACTGAACTCAAAAAACGAAAACGTCAGGGCACCGGCAGCTTTCAGCTGATCGTCGGCGGTTTTTTTCTGCTGATCCTCTTCGGTGCACTGCTGCTGACACTTCCCATTTCCTCGCAGGACAGACACTTCACCCCGTTTCTTGATGCGCTGTTCACATCCGTCTCCTGCACATGCGTGACCGGTCTGGTCGTTCAGGACACCGCGACGCATTGGTCATTCTTCGGGCAGGCGGTCATTCTTTCGCTGATTCAGATCGGCGGCATGGGCGTCATTACGGTCGCGCTCGCGATCATTCGCCTGACCGGCCGGAAGATCGGTCTCAAGCAGCGCAGCATCATGCAGGACTCGATCTCCGCCCCGCAGATCGGAAATATTCTGAGCCTGACCGGATTCATCCTCAAGACTTCCGCAGCCATTGAGCTGACCGGCGCACTTCTGCTCAGCCCGGTGTTCATCAAGGATTTCGGCATTGCCAAAGGTCTTTGGTATTCGCTGTTCCATTCGGTCTCCGCATTCTGCAACGCAGGCTTCGATCTGCTCGGCGTCCGCGAAAAATTCTCCTCGCTGACGACCTACAGCGACAATGCATATTTCAATACGATTATTATGCTGCTCATTGTGATCGGCGGCATCAGCTTCATGACCTGGAGCGATGTGCGAACCTTTAAATTCCAGCTTCGCCGCTATTCACTCCAGAGCAAGATCATCCTGATTACAACGGGAATCCTGATTCTCATTCCGGCGGTCTGCTTCTTCTTCATGGAATACAGCGACGCGCCGATGAAAGAGCGGATCCTCTGCTCGCTCTTCCAGTCCGTCACCGCCAGAACAGCCGGCTTCAATACCTCTGATCTGGCTGCAATGCATGAATCCGGCACCGTCATCATGACGATCCTGATGCTGATCGGCGGATCGCCCGGCTCTACCGCAGGCGGCATGAAGACTACGACTGTCGCGGTGCTGTTCCTCTCTGCGGTCGCAGTCTTCCGCCGGAAAAATGATGTCACCGGCTTCAGCCGCAGAATCCCCGAGGATGCGATCCGGAATGCGGGCGCGATCCTGTTTATCTATTTCAGCCTCTTCCTGACATCCGGCATCATCATCAGCCGGGTTGAGGGACTCCCGCTGCTGACCTGCCTCTTTGAAACAGGTTCAGCCGCCGGAACAGCCGGTCTGACACTCGGCATCACTACAGGTCTTTCTACATTCTCTCATATTTTGCTCATGCTGCTGATGTTCTTCGGCAGAATGGGCGGTCTTACCATGATCTATGCAGCGGTCCCTTCCGGCGCAGGCGGAAATGCCCGGATGCCGCTCGAAAATATCAATGTCGGATAAAGGAGTAATAAGATTATGAAAGCGATTCTGATTATCGGCGTCGGTGAATTCGGCAGCCAGATTGCAAAAAGAATGACGGAGCTTCGCTGTGAGGTCATGGCAGTTGACACCAATGAGGAGCGCATCAACGAGATTCTCCCCTATGTCACGAATGCGCGCATCGGTGACAGCACCAACGAGGAATTCATGAAGTCCCTCGGCATCCGGAATTACGATGTCTGCATCGTTTCGATCGGCGACAACTTCCAGAATTCCTTGGAAACGACCGCGCTGCTGAGTGAGCTCGGCGCACAGAGAGTCATCTCCCGTGCATCCAATGATGTGCAGATGAAATTCCTGCTCCGCAACGGCGCCGATGAGGTCGTCTATCCGGAAATGCAGATGGCTATGCGTATCGCGACGAAATATGCCTCTGACAGCATCCTCGATTTCATCCAGCTTGACAACAGCTATTCGATCTACGAGATGAAGGTCCCGCGTGAATGGGACGGCAAAAACCTGATCCAGCTCGATCTTCGTAAAAAATATAAACTCAATATCATCGCATACCGGCACAAAAATCAGGTCGATATCCCGATGCCGGATACGGTCTTCTCCGCCGAAGATATTGTATTCGTCGTCGGCAGCATCCGCGATATCCAGAAGTGCTTTCATGTTTAATCCTGAAACCCTTTCCACACCGGAAAGGGTTTTCTGTTATTATGCTGAATCCCCTCTTAAATTTTTCATAAGATTCCCGAAAATGACAATTCTGTTATTGACACGGCTTTTTAAAATGTGGTAAAATGTTTCTAGCCAATACAACTGCGTCATGCAGAAAAAATGCGAAAGGACATTATTATCATGGCAAAAGAAAAAAACAAAAAGAAAATCGGCTGTCTCATCATCTTTCTCATCGTCTTAGCACTTATCATCGGACTCGTTGTATTCCTGGTCAGCATGGCGAAAAAGGGAATGGCAATGATGAATGTTCCGCCTTACGGTGAAGTCGCCGTCAAGGATCTCTCCGACTACGTCAATGTTTCGGGCTCTGTCTCCAGCAGCGACTCCGTCAATGTCACGGCAGATGTGCTGCAAAAGGTCACGCAGCTCAATGTTAAGGTCGGTGACAGCGTCAAGAAGGGCGATGTGCTCTGTCAGCTTGATTCGTCCGCTTTGCAGGAAAAGTATGATAAACTTGCTGCATCCGCAGGCAAGGCACAGGATGCGGAATCCTATAAGAGCGGCATTCTCCGCCGGAATCTGAACGAGGCGAAAAACAATAAGGTCAATGCGCTGAACAAGGCACAGACTGCAATCGACAATGCAATTTCTGCCCGCGATACGGCTTACGACCGCTATAATCTCGCTGTCAGCCAGTTCAACGAGCTGATTGAAAAGATCAATGCCGGCGAGGATGACGAAAACGGTACGCTCAGCAAGCAGGCAGAAGCAATCAAGGAAATCATGGATGAGCTCTATCCGAAGCTTCCGGAATTTGATGCTGCAATCCAGCAGGCACGCGCTGCTTATTCCGAGGCTGCGGACAGCGCAGATCAGCTGATCCAGACCGCACAGGATGCAATCGACGCAGAGCAGTATACAACCGGCAATGATTCCGTTGATGACGATCTGAAGGAATTGCAGGAGCAGATCGACGCCTGCACGATCCTTGCACCGGCAGACGGCGTTGTCACCCAGCTGAATATCAGCGAGGGCTCCATTCCGCTCAACAACAACCTCATGATGATCGAAAATACCAGTGATCTCATCATCCGCGGCAAGGTCAGTGAATCCGATATTCTCCGCATCAGCGAGGGCATGAAGTGCGAGATCAAGACCTCTGCGACCAAGGATGACATCGTCGCGGGCAGCGTCAAGCGTATCGAGCGCATCCTCTCCTCCGGCACCGATGCTTCCGCCAGCGGCTATACCGTTGAGATCTCGATTGATGATCCCAAGAGCAAGCTGCTCATCGGCATGAGCGCAACTGCAAAGATCATCGTGAATAAGCTTGAGAATGCCATCAGCATCCCCTACGACGCAGTACGCGGCGGTGAAAACGAGGGCTACTTCGTCTTTACAGCAGAGGAGACCGATCAGCCGAATATGGTCAAGATCGTCAGAAAGGATATCGAAATCGGCTTTGAGGGCGATTATTTCGTCGAGCTCAAGAAGGGCGATCTCAAGGAAGGCGATATCGTATTTACAGATTCCTTTGACAGCAACACAACCCTGGAAGAGGGCAAGATCATCGCCGACCCGAGAGTAATGGGTGATATCAAGAAACAGGCCGGACTCGAATAAGCAGATCGGAGGTCCAAGGAATGTTTATCTTTGAAAACATCCGGCTGGCACTCGGTGCGCTTATCAACAACAAGATGCGTTCGCTCCTGACAATGCTTGGTATTATCATCGGTATCAGTTCGGTTATCACAATCACCACAATCGGAAACTCCCTGCGCTCCACAATGTCAAATATGATACTCTCCGCGGGAAATAACGGCTTCTATCTGAGTTACGACCTGAAGGAGGACGAAAACGGAGAAATTCCGGATTATTTCAGCATCGGCAGCGAGAATTACGTTACGCCGGAGATACTTGACGATCTGGATGAGGAATTCGGCGGAAAATATCTCATCGTCCGGGAAGAATCACTCGGCGCCGGAACAGCCCGGAACAAAAAAAATCAGCAGATCAGTTTCGTTATGAACGGCCTGTCTGAGGGCTCCGCCAAATCACAGACAACTCTTTACCGGCTCATTAAGGGAAGATATGTCAATGATGCAGACAGCAAAAATCATAAACATGCCTGCGTTGTATCAGATATCTTTGTCCAGCAGTATTTTCAGGATGACACCGATCCGATCGGCAAATCCATTCCGGTCGATGTCATCGGTTTATGCAGCACAGAGTTTGTCATCGTCGGTGTCTTTCAGCTGCCGCCTTCTCTGGAAAAGCAGATGGAGCCGGGCACGAAGCTCATGGACCGCACAACGCCCATGATGATCCCCTATCAGGTTGCGCTGGATCTCAGCGGAAAAAAGCCTGAATTTGACCGCTATCCCCAGATCAATGTCCGCGATGCGAACTTCGACAACGCCGCCTGCAAAGCGGAGCTGGCAGAATTCTTTGACCGGGAATTTGCTGAAAACCGCTATGTTCAGCCGATTGTCAAAAGCGATCAGGAGGATATGAAACAGTTTGAGATGGTCATGAATGTCATCACAATCATCATTGCGATCATCGCGGCAATCTCCCTGTTCGTCGGCGGTATCGGCGTTATGAACATCATGCTCGTCAGCATCACCGAGCGCACCAGAGAGATCGGCGTGCGCAAGGCGATCGGTGCGAAGAGCAAAACGATCCGCAATCAGTTCCTGATTGAAGCAATTATCCTCTGTATCATCGGCGGTACGATCGGCATTGTCCTCGGTATTCTCAACGGCATTGCGATCGGAGCGATCGGCTCAAAGCTTCTGTATCATTTCTATCCGCTCTACGCAGATCTTGTGACGATCAACATCGAGCCTTCGATGCTTGCGATCATGCTTTCGCTGCTGTTCTCGGTGCTGACAGGCCTATTCTTCGGTACATATCCGGCTTCCAAGGCCGCAAAAATGAATCCGATCGACGCGCTGCGCTACGAGTAAACCCGATAAACGGACATATTTCCATACAGGTTCAATCCCTCTTCGGACAGCTTTACCGGAGAGGGATTCCTTTTTGTCTGTGCAGAATGATACAAAATCGCAAAAAATGGGACATGATTGTTATTGACTTTCTTGATATTCTCTGATATAATAAGAATGTATAGCAATAGAAAAAGCTGTACGTACATATCTGGGAAAGGTTGGATAGGAATGAAACATTTTAAAAAGCGCCTCTGTGCAGCCATGGCAGCGTGCATCGCTATGACTGCAACGGGACTTTCGCCATTGCCTGCACATGCAGCAAAGACGATCGTCCTCTCTCCGGATGACACCTACGCGATCAACAACGGCGTGTTTGAGGGCTGGGGTACCTCACTCTGCTGGTGGGCAAACCGCGTCGGCTACTCCGATTCCCTCGCGCAGCAATGTGCAGACACCTTCTTCGGTGAGAACGGCCTGCACCTCAATATCGCCCGCTTCAATATCGGCGGCGGCGATAACCCCTCGCATAACCACATCACGCGAACCGACTCGAATATGCCCGGCTATACAAAGTATCAGAACGGACAGGTCACCTACGACTGGTCCGCAGACGCCAATCAGAGAAACGTCCTTCAGCGCTGCATCAAGGCCGCAGGCGACGACATGATCGTCGAAATGTTCTCCAATTCGCCGCCCTATTATATGTGCAAGAGCGGCTGCTCGACCGGTAATACCAACCCCGGTGCGAACAACTTAAAGGACGACTGCTACGATGACTTTGCGGAGTATCTCGCAGAAGTCTGCAAGCATTATCAGGATGACTGGGGCATCAAGGTGCAGTCCGTTGAAGCGATGAATGAGCCCTATACGAATTTCTGGGGTGCGAACAGTTATAAGCAGGAAGGCTGCCACTTTGATATCGGCAACTCGGAATCCACAATCATCTGCGAGCTGCAAAAATCCATGGCAAAGCGCGGCATGAGCGATGTCATCATCAGCGCTTCCGATGAAACCTCAATCGACACACAGATTGATGCGTTCAATAAGCTCTCCGGCGATGCCAAGAAGGCAGTCGGCCGCATCGACACCCATACATACGGCGGCAGCAAGCGTTCGCAGCTCAAAGACGTTGCACTCGCCGCAGGCAAGAACCTTTGGATGTCCGAAGTTGACGGCAAGGGCGAAGCCGGACAGAACGCCGGCGCAATGGCACCGGGCCTCTGGCTCTCCGAGCGCATCACCGCTGACTGCAACGGCATGAATGCTTCCGCATGGGTGCTCTGGCAGGTCATCGACAGCCATGTCTGCGCAGCCGGCTACAACGGCAAGAAGGACGGCGGTATGCTCGACATGAACAAAGGCTTCTGGGGCACCGCAGTCGCAGACCACGATAAGGACACGATTTATCTCTCCAAGAAATACTACTGCTTCGGTCAGTATACCCGCTATATCCGTCCGGGCATGATCATGCTGAATTGCTCCGGCAACACCATGGCTGCCTATGATAAGGAAAACGGCAAGCTCGTCATCGTTAGCTACAATACTTCCGGCAATACCGCAGAGCAGACCTATGATCTCTCTTCGTTCGCAACGGTCGGCACCGCAGCACAGACCATCCGCACCAGCAATACCGAGGAATGGAAAGATGTCGGTGAAACCGCTCTCAACGGCAGTCAGCTGCCGGTCAAACTGCCGGGCAACTCCGTCACGACCTTCATCATCGACGGTGTCAAGGGCAGCGTCGAGCGCGAAAACAAGATCGACCTCAAGGGCAAGCAGATCACCGGCTCGGCACCGTGGCATGATGATGCCGCAAACGGACCTGAAAAGGCATTCGACGGCAACAAGGCAACATACTTTGACGGTGTCGGTGACGGCTATACGCAGATTGACCTCGGTGAAGTCTATGACTTTGAGGCATTCGGATACTGCCCGCGCAGCGGCCATGAGGTCAGAGCGATCGACGGCATGATCCAGGTCTCCGAAGACGGTCAGAACTGGACGACCGCCTATACGATCAATTCTGAGCCCGGCTACGGAATGCACTACGTCCAGCCGAAGGAAGGCACATCCGGCCGGTATGTCCGCTATGCTGTTCCGTCCGGCGCGCCGACGAACGGGCTCAACAAGGACAGCGTTTACTGCTGCAACATCGCAGAAATTGAGCTTTACGGCAAGCCGCATGTTGCAGAGCCGGTCAAGATCAAGGGCGATGTCGATGCAAACGGCAAGCTGGAAGTCGCGGACGCAGTCATGCTGGTCAAATATCTGCTGACTGCGGAAAATACGCTCACCGATCCGGAAGCTGCCGATCTGAATGCAGACGGCATTCTGAACGGTGCAGACCTCTCGCTCCTGAAAGCAGAGCTGCTCAAATAATCGCAAGCGGGCAGCGCCCGCTGGCATTGATCTAAAGTTCTCC
>CAMNFV010000038.1 GCA_946537515.1 uncultured Ruminococcus sp.
TCGTAGTCGAAGTCGTCTTCTTCGTCGTAGAAGTTGTGGTAGTGGTGGTCGGCTTGGTAGTCGTCGTGGTCTTCTTCGTCGTAGAAGTCGTGGTAGTGGTGGTCGGCTTCGTGGTCGAAGTCGTTGTAGTAGTAGTGGTGGTGGTCGTAGTAGTCGTAGTTGTTGTGGTGGTAGTGGTCGTAGTTGTTGATGTCGTAGTGGTAGTAGTGGTAGTGGTGGTAGAAGTTGTCGTTGATGTCGAAGTTGTTTCGACAGCATTATACGCTTCAACCTTATTCGCACTTACCAGATAGTAGCCCTTGTTATTGGTCGGCTTTGCAGTCAGAGCTGTTGTGCCGTCCGAAACAGTTGCAACGCCATCCTTACCGATCTTGATCTTCAGAACTCCGTCAGCCTTGATGTACTTCTTGGAAGTCGGAGCCTTGCTCTCCTGGAGTTCATAAGTACCAGGCAGCAGGCCGCCGATCGTCAGAGTGTTATCGCCGGAGGAAGTAAACTCAAGTGAAGCTGCTCCCGCGGTGCCCTTCTTTACGATCGTATCGCCGGACTTAATAACGACGCGCTCGTCGATCTTTGCCGGTGCAACCGGCTTCAGAGTGAATGTTGCATCGCCAAGGTGCTGGATTGCAGTATCCGCTGCATCCTTCTTATCGAAGATGAAGGAATAGCGCTTCTGCTCATCCTTAATGACCAGCGTCTTGCCGTCGTCCTTGATCTCAGCGTGTTTCTTCGCAAATTTCTCTGCTTCGGCGCGCTCCGCCTCGGTCATTTCCTCGGTATCGCCGTCGGTCTCTGCTTTGTAGGACTTCACCTTTCCGTCTTGGACAACGAAGGTGAACTTGGAAACGGTGACATCATACTCAACGCCGTCCTTTTCCTTCGGACCCTCGACTTCCGTCAGGCGGTAAGTACCGTCCGTCAGAGAAGAGATATCAACCTTGCCGCCCTCGAAAGTCAGAACGTCGTCCTTAACGTCTGCCTTTCTGAGCATGGAGTAAGAGGTAACCTCTTCGGACTTCTTCTTATCGTTGGAATCAACGCGAACGGTATACTCTCTGCCGTCAGAGAGGCTGATGACATATGTGCCGTCGCACAGACCGGAGATCACGAGCTTATCGCCGGTGATTTTGCCGCTGTAGGTGTAGAGGTTCTGAACCGGAGCAGTTACATCTGCCTGAGCATCGGACAGAACCGCCTTGCCGTCAACAGCAACATGGTGCAGCGTATTGCCGCGGATCTCAAATGTCTCTGCTTTATCAGCATCAATGGTAACAACCTTATCGTTGAAGTCATCGCCGTCGTCATCGTGATCAACCGAGACTGCAATGCCTTCTGCGGATTCACCGCTCTTGGTCACGGCAACATTGCCGATGCTGACCTTCTTGGTACCGGTCTCATCTACTATCAGCTTCTCGAGGGTGAAGGTTGCATCTTCCAGAGAAGTGCCGCCCATATCCTCTTTGCTGATAGAGAGCGTAACGGTCTCATCTGTCAGGGTAATGGTCTCATAACCGGTCGGGTTATCCTTGCCTTCCACATACAGATTACCGTCTGTGCCGCGCTTGACGCTGAAGGTCTTTTCTGTCGGCAGGTAGCCAAGCGGAGTTTCTAGTTCTTTAATAGTATAGGTGCCTTCCGGCAGTCCGGTAAAGACGACCGCGGAACCGATCGAATGCCAGCGATATGCTGTTGCGGAACCGGATTCATTCGGAATCAGGTTCTCGTGGTCATTCAAGCGATAGTTCGGGTTGACTGCATTGTTGAAGCCATTGCCGTTTGCGAGGAAGAACTGGCTGTCGCGGCCCTTCACTTCGGTAAAGTCAATCGCTTTGCCGGCAGCATTCTGACCGGTCATCTCCAGAACCGCGCCCGGAATCGGCATATTATTCTTGTCAGTCTTTCTGATACCGACAGAGTGAATGGTATCATAGACATTCACGGTATGAACATGTGTCGTTTCGTCAGACGTCACATTCGCCGGAACACTGCCGGTTGCTTCTGCATCTTCATTTGCAACCGTCGGTGCCGAATTGGAAACGTTGATCTTGATCGGCTTGATCGGCTGATAGAGTTCCGGTGCAGAAAGCTCCTCAAGTTTGTAATTGCCGTGCGGAAGATTGCTGAATTCGATATTCGTATCAACGATCGTCCAGGTGATAGATTTCTTGTCAGTGCTCAGAGCCGGCTTGCCGTCCGCAGCCTTTTCTTTGCTGTCAAGATTCGAGGTAACATTTTCAAGTGTACCCTCGTCCAGGAATGTCAGCTTCATTTCAGCGCCGGTAATCTTCACGCCGTTTCTCTCAGAGGTATAACCTGCGGAGTTGACTGCGCTGATCTTGTAGCCGTCGGAGAGTTTTGCGAAGACCAGCTTATTGTCAATGAGCTCCTGCTCATTCGCAATGGTCAGGACAACAGACGTTGCCTCTTTGCTGATTTCCAGAACGGTATCAGCAGCGCCGTCCATCTCAACGATCGGCGGAAGGTCATTTCTGCCGAAGCCGACGGTCTTGCCTTCCGGAATCACACCGGTAAGGCTGTCAATGTTTTGCCATGTGGTATCCTGTGTCATAATGCTGAGGTCGCCTTCAGCAGTTGTCGAGATCTTCATTCCGACAACGCCCTTCAGCGCACCCTGCGGCTCTGTTCTCGACTCCATTCCCGTCTCCGAAGGAATCGGAACCTGCTCATTGGAATCATACAGATTGACACGGCCGTCAGTTGCCGCCATCTGCTTTTTGACTTCCTTTGTCTTGCCGTCCGCCAGGAAAATGACTGCCGTGATCTCGCCTTCCAGTCCCTCAGTATTCTCAATATAGATCTGATTGACATCGTGCGGATCTTCATTTGCGTTGCCCTGGCTGCGCAGGATACCCTTCTGAATTGTTCTGTCGGGCAATACCGTGAAGTAATGCTCTGCATCCTTTTCGGTATTCTTATATCCTTCCGGAACAACTGTCTCTTTTAAATAGTATACGCCCGGCTGGATGTCGAGTGCGACACCGTCAGCATCCGTCAGCATAACAACATTGCCCGTGGTATCGACTGTTGCAACAGCCGCCTTGCCGTTTTCTGCCCAGAGTTCAATTTTTGCACCCGGGACATACGAACCGGTTTCCGCATCCTTCTTGCCGATGCTCAGGTTCACCTTGGAGACCTGGTCAGTAACTGTCAGCGTTCTGCCTTCCGGCGTCGTGAGGTCAAGCTTCTGCCAGCCGCCGTGATCAGGACCGGTCGGAAGTGTCGCAGGCTGCTCGCCGTGCGGGACCGTTGTCATGAAGTACTCAACGACGTTCTTCGGTCTCGGGCCATCAAACGTCATGGTGCTGGTCTTTGCAAGCAGGATATCAGAAGTCTGAAGTGTGTATCCTGCCGGCGCAATGGTCTCAGCGATTCGGTAGATCTTATAAGAACCGAACGAATCCATTGTATGAATCGCGCCCGCCGAGAAAGATGTTGCAGAAGCATTCTCGCCCCAGGTGAAGCCGACAAGGCCTCTTCTGGTCTCCTTACGGCTCGGGCTCTTCTCACCGTCAACCGGTGCAGCCGGATCGACTTTCTGAAGGGTCAGTTCGCCGCCCTCGTCCATTGTATAAGTTTCCTCAACGAAGGCAAAGTGTGCGCCCCTGAGTTCCTTATCAGGATCTGCGGCGTCAACCTTACGAAGCGTCATAGCCTCGTCATTTGTGAAGAAGATTTTGGTTTCAATCTTCTCGGAGAGGTTGATATCAGCCTTCAGAACTTCGCCCTTGCAGGCAACAACGTATCCAAGTGTCTGTGCGCTGTCGCCTTCGCCGTCCTTCACAGCGGTTACGACGAATTTCTTCGCTTCGGGCTCCGGAACAGGCGCCTTTCGGCCGTCAGCATTGACGGTCTCAACCTTTTCGAGCTTGCCCTCTGCATTCACGGTGAATGCATAGGTCTTCTCTTCATAGGTGTAGGTATTGTCATTGATCGCAAGCGGAGAGAATTCTGCGCTTTTATCCGTATCGGTAAAGGCATCATCCTTATAGAGAGTCGCCGTTACCTTCACCGGGCAATCAATCACCGCGGTCTTCGGTGTCACAGTCGGATCTTCGGAAGCAGCTTCCAACTGAACAACCGCGCCTTTTACGATTTCATCTTCTGTGATCTCAAGGTAATACTCCTTGCCGTCAGACATATAGCCGGAAGGCGGCTTGATTTCCTTGATCACATATTTGCCGGCATCAAGGCCGAATTTATTCGGATTCTCCGCAGCGGTCTTGATCTTATAGGCAGGATTCGTTGCAACGCCGTCATCGCCGACCGGGAACGCGCCGAACTGTGCATTCGCAAGCGGTTCGCCGTCATCTTCTGCGATGTACTTATAAAGATCGAACTCATAGGAAGGCTTAATCTTTGTCAGGGAGCGGTAGGGGTAGAAGTGCGCCTCACCGCCAATGTAGGCTTTCTTTACGATCACGCCGCCCTCAAGGTTACCGCCCGGGACTTTGTAATCTGCCTTCGGTGCGATCAGGTGACCGCCCTGGTAGTAATTGGTCAGCGATGTCGCATCCGGGAAGTTCCACACAAGACTCAGGCCGACATCAACATTTGCCTCGCCCGTATTTGTTGCTTCACGGTCCATACCCATGAAGAAAGTCGTGCTGTTTTGATCAAAGATAACACCGATCTGGCCTTCCAGAGAATTTTCGTCATGGCGTCTTCCGCCGAAATTGATACCGCCTTCCTTCACGCCGTCAAATGTAAAGGTCAGATTCGCGTCATTGACCTCCTCCGGCGTTCCGTGCAGCTTGATCGCATCAAGGCTGTCATACACATCCTTGTCGATCAGGATATTGTTCGCAGCCAGATCCACAACATTGATATCAAGAAATCCGTCTTTGACATCCGTTGCTTTCACCCGCCAGGTATTCGGCGCGGTTTTCTGAGCATCGGACCATTTCTGAATCTCTCTGAAAGCATCATCGAAATTGATATAATCGTTATCAATTTTCGTCATGTACTTATAATTGCTGTGATACTGATCAAATCCGGTTTCATCGTTGTTATAGTAGATACGTGCTTCTTCTTTGAATTTTTCCTTCAGTTCTTCATCGGAGATATAGGCGCCGACATTATAGTTGCCGAATTCGCCCAGCGTCTTCGCATAGCTCGCATGGGGAGCTGCATCGCCGAAAGAAGTAGTACTTTCAAACTTTCTGCCCGCAGCAATCGAGCCGACAATGTGGTTATGACCGTCAATATCAGTCTGTGAGAATATTCCGAAATCTGTCAGAATATTCTCGATCGTGTATGGCTTTCCGTAAAAAGCGGTTACTTCGTCGTCTGCCTTTGCCGTCAACACCGGGGCGAGATCGCCCAGCGGAAGCAGATAGGAGGCAAGCATTGCGACGGAAGCAACTCCGCTCAGCACGCGCAGCCTCTTCGGTTTCTTCATCCAATCCTCATCCTTTCTCAAATATGTCATGCCTGTTGAAGCGGATACCGGTCTGAGCCGGTTCTATGTTTTAGCCCCATTACAGCTGCTCCGCAGCCGGGGCATTCCGAATAGTATGCGGATGCCGATACATCTGCACAGCCGCATCCGCCAAGCTGCACAAAGCCTTCCTTCCCGGCACTAAGTGTCCGGGCGCTGATATACATTATATAGTCTCATATCACATCTACTCCCTTTCACCTTTGACAGTTCATTCTGTCCTGAAAAACTGCATTTTTTTCAGGATATGTATGGTCTGTCTATTCTATTACATTATATTTCAATTTTAAGCCAATGTCAAGCTTTTTTTCGTACAATCTGTAATTATTACAAAATTCTACAGATATCACAGTCAAAGTGGTTCCGTTTTGCGCGAATTGACGAAACCCGTCTATCATTTTCATTGAAATGCACGCATTTGCTGACGAAATATTATTTTATGATATTTAAGTATTTCGCGATTTAAAGGGACTTTCTGTTCTGTAATCATCAAATCAAGGTATACAATTTGTATAAAATATAAGGAGATATAGCTGATATTCCGTCTGATTCATGGTGAGTTTTCAACACACATGCATTTTGTACACAAAACATAGATAATATACAGAACCGCAGGGAGCGCAAACTGACGTTTTCCGCTTGACGCCGCTCTGATTATCGGTTATAATGATACTGTATTCCGGCAGCGGAATTCACATATTCAAACGGAAAGAAGGGATTTTTCATGCAGGCACTCACATCCGTTCCGCACATGCTGCACGGCTGCGATTATAACCCCGAACAATGGCTGAACCGTCCTGATATTCTCGCGCAGGATATCGAACAGATGAAGCAGGCAAAAATCAACTGCGTTTCGATCGGTATTTTCGCATGGGCCGCGCTGGAACCGCGGGAAGGTGACTATCAGCTCGACTGGCTGGCCAATATCATCAACAAGCTCTATGCAAACGGCATTTACACCGTCCTCGCGACGCCCTCGGGCGCAAAGCCTGCATGGATGTCTAAAAAATATCCGGAGATCTGCCGCGTCAATGCCTCGCGTGTCCGGGAGCTGCACGGCGGCCGCCATAACCATTGCTACACCTCTCCGGTCTATCGCGAAAAGACACGTAAAATCAACGAAAAGCTCGCGGAGCGTTTCGCCGATCACCCCGCGGTGATCCTCTGGCATGTCAGCAATGAATTGCAGGGCGAATGCCATTGCCCGCGCTGTCAGGCGGCATTCCGCGAATGGCTCAAGGCGCGCTACGGTACACTGGATGCGCTCAATCAGGCCTGGTGGACCGCATTCTGGTCGCATACTTTCTCGGATTGGGATGAGATTGAGTCGCCTTCGCCGATCGGTGAACAGCTGATCCACGGCCTCTCGCTTGACTGGAAGCGCTTCTGCACCGCGCAGACACGCAGCTTCTTTGAAAATGAGATCGCGCCGCTGAAAGCAGCCAATCCGCGTATTCCCGTTACGACAAATTTCATGGCGTTCTATGACGGCATCAGTTACTGGGAGCTGGCCAAATCGCTCGATGTCATCGCGTGGGACAGCTATCCCGCCTGGCACAGCCGTCAGGACGGTGATGAGACTTATAATGCATTCTGGTCAGATGCCTTTTCGGATATGTGCCGCTCCATGCTGGGCAAGCCGTTCCTGCTCATGGAAAATACGCCCTCGCAGGTCAACTGGCAGTCCGTCTGCCGCCCGAAAACATGGGGCTTCCACCGCCTGACCGCGATCGCCAATCTCGCGCACGGCGCCGACAGCATCCAGTATTTCCAATGGCGGCAAAGCAGAGGCTGCGCCGAGAAATTCCACGGTGCTGTCATGACACATGCAAACCGCACAGATACGCGGGTTTTCCGTGAGGTCAGCAGCGTCGGCGCGATGCTGGAAAAACTGGACGGCCTCTGCGGTGCAAAAACAAATGCCAATATTGCGATTTTGTATGATATTGAAAGCCATTGGGCAGTTAATGCCGCACAGGGGCCGCGCAACGGAGCGATCGGAGATAATGAACTGATGCTCCGGATGTATCTGCCGTTCTGGAAGGCCGGATATGCGGTCGATTTCGTCAATTCGGAAATGGATTTCTCCGGCTATCATCTGCTGCTCGTCCCGATGCTCTATATGCTGCGCGCCGACGTCGCAAAGCGTATCTGCGATTACACCAAACAGGGCGGAACCGTCCTGCTGACAATGCACAGCGGGGTAGTCGATGAACACGACCTCTGCTATATGGGCGATACGCCGGCAGAGGGGCTTGCAGCGCTTGCAGGCATCCGCTTCCTGGAGATCGACCCGCTGTTTGATGAGCAGCATGAGACCATGCGGATCGTGAAAGCGCCGTTCCCGCTGGCTGAATCCTATCGGCTGGAGCGGCTCTGTGAGCGCGTTGCAGCAGAGGGCGCAGAGGTGCTTGCGGTCTATGAGCACGATAATCCCGCCATGCCGGACGATCTGCCCTGCCTGACGCGCAGCAGCTTCGGCCGCGGCACGGCATATTATCTCGGCGGATTCGCGGAAGAACGCTTCTTCTCGGATTTCCTGATCTCGCTCGCGGAGCGCCTCGGAATCGCTCCGGCACTCGATACGACGCTCCCGTCAGGCGTAGTTGCCGCCGCAAGACATGGTGCGGACGGAACAAAGTACCATTTCGTCATGAACTGGACGCCGGAGCAGAAAGCGGTCAATCTGCCGCATCCGCTCAAGGATATCGAGACAGGCAAGGTCTATCAGAATAAGCTGCCGCTCGGTCCCTACGGCGCCAAAATTCTTATTTAAATATTATGACATAAAGGAGAACGGAACATGAAAAAGAAACTGATTGCACTTGCAGCAGCAGGTCTTCTGCTGACCGGATGCGGCAGCAAGGAGACGGAATCATCCGTCGCATCCAGAGCAAATATCCCGGCAGATTCGGTCATTCAGCTGAATATGCAGTCGGCCGGTTATCAGGTCAATCTGAATGATATGACCGAGCAAAGCGGCATCTCCATGCTCGCCGCAACAAACGGCAAACAGCCCGATGACGGCTTTGAAGGTCTCTATGTCATCCGTGCAAACAATCCGGATACGCTGGAATCCTACAAGCAGACGCAGCAATTTGACAAACAGATCGATCATTTCCGCTATATCGTCTATACCAATGACGCCGAATACGGCAATATCATGGTATGCGGAACGGAGCAGGCGCTCAAAGACGCAGGCGTTACCGGCGGCAACTGACCGCCTGACGAGGTTCACACGATGAAATGCAGCAAACTTCTCATTCTCTGCGGTATGATGCTGCTCTGCTTTCCGGGCTGCGCCGCAAAATCTGAACAGCCGGAAACATCAGCCGCCGCTGTTCCTATGACGGAACTGACGCTCCCGCAGCAGCTTACGGAAAGCGAGCTCATTGACCGGGGCATTCAGTTTACCTATACAGTCGGGCCGCTCGGCAATACCATTGACTCGATCGAGGGCGATTTCACGGGCAAGCCGGTCGAATCCGAAGAGGATGCCATGCAGGCCATCGCAGCGATCTCGGATCTGCTCGGCTGCAAGAATGTCTATGATGAACTTCGTCTTTACACCGTTTCTTCCAACGCGGGGCTCACGCATTATTATTTTCAGCAGAATTACAACGGTGTCCCGATCAATTCGCACCGTACGATCCTGCATGTCCGCGACGAATCACACCGCATCATCGACCTGCAAAACTCCTATTTTCCGGGAATCGAGCTCAACACCGTACCGGACATTTCCGCAGAAGATGCAAAGAAAATCGCAGAGGAAGCACTGCCGGACTGTACGTTTACGGAACTGCCGGAGCTTACCATCACGGTCAAAGGCGACACGCCTTACCTGATCTGGAATTATAACGGCAGCGGCGATGCTGAAATCGACGCGCATACCGGCAGAGTCCTTTACGCATTTAACGGAGAAATCGAAGACTGAATCCAAAGTTCAGCCTGAAACGGGGGGATTTTACGATGATTACCTATCTCGAAGAAGCAGGACAGTTTCAGCTTGACACCCCGAATGCCAGCTATGTGCTGACGCTTGCAGATGAAGGATATCTGCTGCATACCTACTGGGGAAAGCGCATCGCGCCGCAGGATTTGAGCGATCTGCTGCGGCTGAATGATCCGCCGTTTGTCCCCTCAAAAAATGAACGCGAACGCGCAAGTTTCATGGACTGTGCGCCGTTTGAATACCCCTGCGCCGGCGTCGGTGATTACCGCGAGGCGGCGTTCTGCCTCCAGAATGAGCACGGCGCACGCGCCTGCGATCTGCGCTATGTCAGCCACCGCATCTACAACGGCAAATACAATCCGCGTGCGATCCCGCATACATGGGGCAACGGCTGCGAATCGCTCGATATCAAAATGATCGACGCACCGACCGGTGTTGAGGTCACGCTGCATTATACGGTATTCGAGGGCATCGACGCGATCATCCGCAGTTCCACACTGGAAAACTGCGGCGACCGTGATGTTACGCTGGTACGCGCTTTTTCGGCATCCGTCGATCTCGACGACGACCGTTTTGAGATGCTCTCGCTCTATGGCTCATGGGCGCGTGAACGGCAGGCGGAGCGTCTGCCGCTGCGTCACGGCAAACAGCGTCTGGACAGCGGCCGCGGCGAATCCTCGCATCAATACAGCCCGTTTTTCGCGCTGGTACGCCCCGAAACAACCGAGCAGCAGGGCGAAGCCTATGGTTTCACGCTGATCTGGTCGGGCGATTTCACCTTACAGGCGGAGCTGACGCAATTCTGCCAGACCAGAGCACAGATCGGCGCACAGACCGACGATTTTCTCTGGTGCCTCAGCACAGAATCCGAATTTGATACGCCCGAAGCGGTGCTGGTATACAGCGCAGAGGGCATCGGCGGGATGTCGCGCAGCTTCCATAAGCTGTTCTCCGATCATCTGATCCGCTCCGATTACCGCTATATTGAGCGCCCCGTGCTCATCAACAACTGGGAAGCGACCTACTTCGACTTCAACCTTGAAAAACTGAAAACGATCGCGAATGAAGCCGCAAAGCTCGGCATTGAGCTGTTTGTGCTCGATGACGGCTGGTTCGGCAGGCGCGACAGCGATAACTGCTCGCTCGGCGACTGGACGCCCGACGAGCGCAAGCTCCCCGGCGGACTGAAACCGCTGACCGATCACATCACCGGAAAGGGGATGCAGTTCGGGCTCTGGTTTGAGCCGGAGATGATCTCACCGGACAGCGATCTGTTCCGTGCACATCCTGATTATGCGATCGGCATCGACGGCAGGGCGCGCACGCAGTCCCGCGCACAGTATGTGCTGGATTATTCGCGGCGTGATGTCCGGGATGCAGTCTGGGAGCAGATGAAGAAAATCCTCGATTCTGCGCCTGTTTCGTATATCAAATGGGATATGAACCGCCAGCTGACCGAGCAGCCCTATGCAGGCTATTCGCTCGCATACATGCGCGGCGTCTATCAGATGCTTGAGCGCCTTGTGACGGAATATCCGGATATTCTGCTGGAAAGCTGCTCCGGCGGCGGTGCGAGATTCGACCCCGGTATGCTCTATTATTCGCCGCAGATCTGGGCTTCGGACAATACCGATGCAAAGGAGCGCCTGCGGATCCAGTACGGCGCATCGCTCTTCATGCCGCCCTCTGCAATCGGCTCGCATGTCAGCGTCTGCCCGAATCACGCAACCGGCAGAGTGACGCCCTTTGAAACGCGCGCAAATGTCGCGATGTTCGGCACATTCGGCTATGAGCTCGATGTGACAAAGCTTTCGGAGGATGAACGCGCACAGATCCCGGAGCAGATCGCGCGCTGGCACAGCATCAGTCATCTTGTGCGGGACGGCGCGCTCTGGCGGCTCGGAAATCCGTTCCGGCCGTCCGGATATGCCGCGCAGCAGAATGCGGATTATGATGCATGGATCTTCGTATCTGCTGACAAATCGGAAGCTGTGTTCACCTATGTGCAGATCACGGCGGAAGCGAATATGAAATCACGCCGGATTTTGCTTGCAGGGCTTGATCCGGATGCGGATTATGCATACACGCTCTGCGGCAATGAGGATATCAAATCCGGCGCCTATCTGATGCAATGCGGCGTGATGATCCCGAATCTCTGGGGGGATATGAAATCCGTACAGACCATGCTGCAAAAGGTTTGAGTCAGGAGAGAGCCGTAAGAAGTGAGCGCTGCTGCTAAGGTCGGCAGAGCCGCACGTTTCACAAAGCGAAACTGCGCAGTTTGCCTGCATAAGGAAAGTATATTCAAGATGCACACAGCACACCCGGCGGGCTTTAGATCATTGGCGGTGGGCCCTGCCCGCAAATTCTAATTTATCCGAATTTGCCTGCATAAGGAAAGTATATTCAAGATGCACACAGCACATCCGGCGGGCTTTAGATCATTGGCGGCGGGCCCTGCCCGCAAATTCTACTTCGCAACCAACGGCAGAGGCATCGTCACGGGACAGATTCAGCCGCTGCCGGACAAAAAACTGGGAGGCCTTCTCGATTGAAGAACAAAAGAAAACAATTTATGCTCCTGATGCTGTCTGCGGTTCTGGTCTGCGGGCTGCTGCTCTCGCATTCCTTTCAGGAGGGCAAGCTCTGGTTCAATATGCCCTCAAAGAGCAGATATCCGGTGCGGGGCGTCGATGCCTCACATTATCAGGGGCAGATGAACTGGGAGCGCATTGCAGAACAGGGCGTGACATTTGCCTTTCTGAAAGCAACAGAGGGCTCCGGCACCGTCGATGACTGCTTTGCAGACAACTGGAATAATGCGCGCGCTGCCGGGCTGTATGTCGGTGCCTACCACTTTTTCAGCTTTGACAGCGCTGCGGAGACACAGGCGGATAATTACTGTGCAGTTGTTCCGGATGATGCAGATGCGCTGCCGCCGGTCATCGACCTGGAATATTATCGCCGGGATAATCTGCCGGATGTACAGGATGTCCGTGAGAATCTCCGCATCCTGCTGGAAAGATTGCAGAGCGCCTACGGCAAAAAGCCGATCATTTATACGACAAAAAAATGCTGGGAGAATTATCTCAAAGGAACGGATCTCGAATACACGCTCTGGATCCGCAGCATATTCAAATCGCCTTCCCGCTCATTCAGCCCGGAATGGACATTCTGGCAATATAATCCCCGCGGAATGCTGGACGGCTACACCGGCGGCGACGTCCTGATTGATCTCAACATTTTCCGCGGTTCACAGGAGGATTTCCGGCGCTTTGCCGGATATGAGATCGGAGCGCCTACACCGGACAGAACTGAAAAATAAAAAACGATTCCGCTTTCAGGAATCGAAGCATGCAGCCGGAATCATACAAACGGAGGAATACACATATGACCGATCAGGAACTTGAAGCAAAAAAACAGGAATTTCTGGATATCTGGGATACCCATGTCAAGCGTCCCGGTGCCGACCGTCTGCGGGCATATCTGCTCGCGGATCAGAATGATTTCTTCACAGCCCCCGCAAGCACGCGCTATCACGGCGCCTATGCCGGCGGCCTGCTGGAGCATTCGCTGAATGTCTATCATAATCTCAAGGCCTATCTGGAGCGTGACCGCGTCCACAGCGTCTACAATTTCCCGGAATATTCCGAGGAGACAATCGCTGTCTGCGCGCTGCTGCACGATCTCTGCAAGATGAATTTCTATACTGTAGACTACCGCAACGCGAAAAATGCGCAGGGTGTCTGGGAGAAGGTGCCGTTCTATAAGATCGACGACCGCCTGCCCTATGGCCACGGCGAAAAATCCGTGCTGATGATCCAGTTCTTCATGCATCTGCACCGCGAGGAGGCCATGGCGATCCGCTGGCATATGGGCTTTTCCGGCCCGGAGGATAAGGGCACGATCGGCGCGGCGCTGGAGATGTTCCCGCTGGCCTTTGCGCTCCATGTCGCCGATATGGAAGCATCCTATTTCCTGGAAGGCAGGGAATAAGCGGGCAGGGTCCGCGGCCGATGATCTAAAGCTTTCCGGATGCGTTAGGAATTGCGTAAGAGCCGATTGTTTCCGCAGTTTCACTATGCGAAATCGGAATTCAGGAGTAATCAAATGAAAAACGAAAAAACACCGGATCCCAATATCATCCACCCTATAAAAGGTTATGAAAAAGAAATATATATCAAACCAACAGTCAATCATCCTAATATAATTGTAGGTGACTTTTCATATATTGCCGACTCGGATTTTGAGAGCCACGTTACACACCATTACGAATGGAATGGCGATAAACTCATCATCGGTAAGTTTTGTCAGATAGCAGCAGGGGTAGAATTTGTAATGAACGGTGCGAATCATCAGATGAACGCTGTATCAACTTTTCCATTTTACACTTTGGAAGGCTGGAATATGGAGCCCCCTGCAATGGCTGATATGCCGTTAAAAGGCGATACAATTATCGGTAACGATGTATGGATCGGTCAAAACGCCGTTATTTTGCCCGGCGTACACATCGGTGACGGTGCAATTATTGGTGCAAACAGCGTTGTCGGGAGTCATGTTGGCCCTTATTCGATTGTGGTCGGAAATCCTGCAAATGTTCTTCGCAAACGCTTCGATGATGAAATGATAGAATTACTGCTCAAATTCAAATGGTGGGATAAAAGTATTGATGAAATTGATTCGCTTATCCCCATTCTAACTTGTAGTGATATTGAGAAAGTCAAAGCCCAAATACAAGAATTGTTAATATAAATTTCAATTTACGCCAGTAAAATAACAGCAAGAAACATCCAAAGCAGCAAAAATTCATCTTTCATAAAAGCAGGAAAATCACATAAGAACAGAATCCCATTGCCCTGAAGCAATTCACGAATGCTTCGGGCATATTTTTTGCGAAGATACTATAATAAAAGCCGGTGCTTGATTTTTCGGCGGAAATATGATAAAATGTTAGCATAGGTAAATTCAAACAGTTCAGAGAAATGAGTTGATAGCATATGAACCGAATCGAAGCACTTGCGGCCGTCGTGCGCGAAGAGGGCGCCGATGCGCTGCTCCTGACCGGCGAGGTCAATCTGATCTATGTCACCAAAGCAACCGCGCTGGAGGGGCAATGCCTGATCTTCCCGGACGGAAGGGCGATCTTTGTCACCGACGGCCGATATACAGAAAATGCCGAGCAGCAGCTGCTCCCGCTCGGCTTTGAGGTCATCACCCGCGCCAATACCACCTCGCTCTATGAATTTCTGCAAACGCTGCTGCGGGAAAACGGCATCCAGAAGCTGATGTATGAGAACGATGTCCTGACTGTCGATGAATTCGCCGTCATGCGCGAATTGCTCGGCATCAGCTTTCAGCCGGTCCGCGCCCGCATCCGCAATCTCCGTGCAAACAAATCCGAAGAGGAGATCGCCTGCATCATCCGCGCCCAGCGCATCGCGGAGGCCGCACTCCAGCGGCTGCATTCCGAGCTCCATACCGGCATCACAGAGCGCGAAGCCGCTGCCCGCTTAAACTATTATATGGCGCTCGGCGGGAGCGAAAAGCCCTCGTTCGATACGATCCTGCTGTTCGGCGAGAATACCAGCAAGCCGCACGGTGTCCCCGGAGACAGAGCCCTGCAGCCGGGCGATTTTGTCCTTGCCGATTTCGGCGCAGTCTACCGCGGCTATCATTCTGATATGACGCGCACCGTCGCATTCGGCAGCGCAACCGATGAAATGCGCAGAGTCTATGAAACCGTGCTTGCCGCGCAGGCCGCCGCACAGGCCGCCGCAAGAGAAAATATGCTCTGCTCCGATATGCACAATGCCGCCGCTGATGTCATTGCAGCCGCGGGATACGGGCAGTATTTCACGCACGCACTCGGCCACTCCGTCGGACTGGAGATCCATGAATCGCCGGTCGCCTCGCCGCGCTGCAATGTCCCGCTGACACGCGGCATCGTCATGACCGATGAGCCCGGCATCTATATGGCAGGCAAATTCGGCGTCCGGATCGAGGATATGCTCGTCATCACCGACGATGACCCGCGCAATCTCACGCTCTACCCCAAGGAATTCACCGTTCTCCCCGAAAAATAAACATCGAAAGCAGGGCGCATGTTCCGGAATAACCGGCGCATGCGCCTTTTTGTATGCATAAATTCGGCTGAAACTGTAACATTTCCCCGCAAAATCCGGTCTTATAAAGTGTGAGAGGCGGATTCTGCCGCATTTTTGAAAAAATTTGCGCAACCCCTTGTAAAATCCTAAAGAATCATGTATAATAGATTTGTATGCACTTTTTGTCCGGATTCCGGATAAAAAACAAAAGGAGGAGTTTCATGGCAAACAAAAAACCGAAGGCCGCGCCTGCTGCACCGCCTCAAAGCGGCGGCATCAAGGGCTGGCTTTCCCGCAACTGGTCGTATCTGGCAGCATTTTTCCTGCCGGTCGTCCTCATCTATGTCGCATATCTGATCTTCGGATTGTATCCGGCAGGTGAGCACTCCGTTCTCGTGCTCGATCTGAACGGTCAGTATGTCTACTATTTTGAAGCCCTGAGAGATGCTTTCCACGGCGACGGCAGCATCCTCTATAACTGGTCGCGCAATCTCTCCGGCGGCTTCCAGGGTGTCATCGGCTATTATCTCGCCTCACCCTTTACGCTGATCGTCATGCTGATGCCGCGCTCGCTCATTCTTGCGGCGCTGCTGATCATGATTCTCTGCAAGCTCGGTGCGGCATCCGTCGCATTCTGCTATTACGCACAGAAATCCAAGCATGTCACACCGTCGCTCGGCGTGCTGCTCGGCACAATGTTCGGCATGTGCTCTTACGGCATCATCCAGACCATCGACCCGATGTGGCTGGACGGTCTGATCTGCCTGCCGCTGATCTGCCTCGGCGTTGAGTATCTGATCGACGACGGCAGAAAGCTCAATTATATCATCCCGCTCGCGCTGATCTGCATTGCAAACTTCTATATCGGCTTTATGTGCTGCATTTTCACCGCGATCTACTTTGTCTATTATTTCTTCTTCGGCTCGGACAAGGTCAAGTTCAAGAAGGATCAGCTCAAGAATATCGGCCGCATCATCGTCCGCATGGTATTTGCTACAGGCGTTGCAATGTGCCTTGCGATGTTCATGATTCTGCCGGTCTACAATGCGCTGGCTCTCGGTAAATTCGATTTCACCAAGCCGGACTGGTCCTTCAAGACACAGTTCAATGTGCTCGATTTCATCGCGCAGTTCACCTGCGTCAATCAGTACAGCTCGGTCAATGTCCAGGGTAAGCCGGAAATCTTCAGCGGTGTGCTCGCAGCACTCTGCCTGCCGCTGTTCTTCCTGAACCGCCGCATCCCGCTGAAAAAGAAGATCGGTTATGCATTCCTGGTCGTTGTGATGTTCCTCTGTATGCTGATCCGTCCGGTCGATATGCTCTGGCACGGCGGACAGATGCCGAACTGGCTGCCTTTCCGCTATTCGTTCATTTTCTCATTTGTCATGCTGAGCATGACCGCAATGACACTCCGCTATGCATCCAGCATCAAGAAGTCTGCGATCGGCGGCAGCTTTGTCGGCTTCTTCGTAATCCTCATGGTCATCAACCACTATGTGTCCATGGGCGCAGACAAGCTCATCAATGACTACGACAGAATGTTCATCAGCCAGAAGGGCGATGTTTATCTCGATACCTATAAATCCATCTGGCTGACGGTGCTGTTCCTCGCAATCTACAGCGTATTCGTCTACCTGATGACCAAGAAGAATCCCTCGAAGGGCATGACTGCGGTCATTATGTGCAGCCTGCTGACTGTCACCGGCGTTGAGCTCGTCTATAACGCACAGTGCGAATTCAAGGAGATTCACAAGGAAGTCGCATATTCCACCAGAAAGTCCTATCGCGAATATATCCAGTCCGGCCGTGATATGGTTGACCGGCTCTATGCAGCCGACCCGACCTTCTACCGTGCGGAAAAGACCTATGTCCGTACCGTCAATGATAACGCCGGCTTCAAGCTCCGCGGTATTACGCACTCCAGCTCGGTCATGAACGCAAAGATTCTGACCTATATCGAGACCATGGGCTATTCTTCCAGCTCCTATTATTCCAGATACGACGGCAATACGCCGCTCGCAGACAGTATCCTCGGCATCAAGTATGTCTTTGACAAGGGCGATGAAAACGAGAATCTGCTCAAGAAGGGCGAGAATTCCGATGTCGGCGCCGCTTATGTCAAGGTCAAGGATGAAAAAGCAAAATCGCAGTCCGAGACAGATATCGACGTCGGCGTTTACCAGAACCCGAATGCGCTCAGCCTCGGCTATATGGTCAGCAAGGATATCGAGCGCGTCAATGCCTTCGGCAACGATAACCCGTTCAACAGCCAGAATATCCTGCTGAGCACGATCTCCGGCAACACGACCTTTACCGCAGGCGGCGGCTTCGGTGAATGGCATACCTACTATCATCCGATTACCGTTACCGAGCCGATGCGCTATAATCAGAGCTATCAGGATGAGTACGGCGATCAGATGCGCTTCCGTGAAATCGGCTGGGATCCTTCCAATCCGACCGTTCACCAGCCTGATCCGACCGTTGATATCTTCATTCAGACGGAAACAGACGAGCCGCTCTACCTGTTCTTCAAGACTGAGAATCAGAGCAAGGTCAACCTCTGGCTCGCAGACCAGTGGAATGAAGATGACTCCATTATGGAGAATGTTGATAAGACCAGCGCAAAATCGCTCGGCTCCTATTTCGAGGGCGATAATTACCATATTCTCTATGTCGGTCAGTATCCGGCAGGTCAGAAGCTCCAGCTTCGCATGACGCTGCTGACAGACGCTGCAAATACCAAGGAAAAATACACGATCATCAAGCAGTTCTTCTTCTATCATTTTGATTCCGAGCTCTTTGAGCAGGATATCAAGACGCTCCAGAATGAGGAATCGCAGTGGAAGCTGACCAAATTCGGCGGCAGAACGCTCGAAGGCAAGATCACCGCGAAGGAAGGCCAGATGATGATGACCTCGATCCCGGCTGAACCCGGCTGGAAGATCTGGGTTGACGGCAAGCCCTATAAGCGCAATGAAACGGTTGACGGCAAGCAGGTTGAGGTCAATTACACGACGCTCTTCAAGGCGATGATCGGTGTGGAGCTCGAACCGGGCGAACACACCGTCAAGATGCGCTATACGCCGCCCGGACTCACAGCGGGTCTGTTCACGCTGGTCTGCGGCCTCTTCTGCCTCGTCATGTTCTATCTCTACGATAAGGAGCATAATGCTGTGCTGCTGCTCATGCGTGAGAACCGCAAGAAGGGCATCTACGAGCTGCCTTATGAGGACGATCCGGATCCGGCAGACGTTGCAAAGCAGAAGAAGGCGGAGAAGGAAGCGCTCGAACAGAAGAAGATCGCAGAGGTCTCCGAAAAACTCGTTGCTGATGAGCTTCGCAAGCTCAAGGATCTGCTCGACGAAGGCGTCCTGACAAAGGAAGAATTTGAAGCGCAGAAAAAGAAGCTGCTGAAGTAAGCAAAACTCAATCAGAAACCATGCCGCTCCGGCTCCGGGGCGGCATTTCTTTTGCTCGCAGCATCTCCGGCAGCACCTTCCCGCACACTTATGGCCTGCAAGCTTATAAAATATGATTCTCTCATCTTGCTTTTTTCCGTGTAATGTGCTATAATGAATACGTATACATAAAAGCAGCTCAGCTGCCATCCGACAAAACAGATAGCTGCAAGATTGATTTGCTTGATTTGATTGTTTGAAAGAGGAGGGCGTTCCTATGAAATGTCCGCATTGTCATGCTGCTGTCCCGGATAAATTCTCGTTTTGTCCGCAATGCGGTGCAGCAGTCCGAACCGAATCCGGAAAGGTGATCCGTCCGGACGGTGCGCGCAGAGTTGTCAATATGGTTTTGATCGGTATTCTTGCTGCCAATGTGGTCGGCGGTGTGTTTCTGATCCGCGGAATCCATAAAAAGCATCAGACGCCGCCGGAAGCTTCCGTTGCAGAGGTGATGCCGGAGGAGAGCGCCGAGGAGAAATCAACCGAGCCGAAAACCGAAGCGACAACCGAACCCGCTGCCGAGAAGACAACTGAAAAAACGACCGAGAAAACAACAACAATCAAAGAAACCGAAGCAACAACATCCAAAACAACAAAAGAAACCAAGCCCGAAACCACAACAACCGCAAAAACAACGAC
>CAMNFV010000039.1 GCA_946537515.1 uncultured Ruminococcus sp.
CAGTGATTGCGCTGATCGTCGGATTTTTCGCGATCTGCGCGCATAAGAACAAAAAAGTCATGCAGCGTACGATCGACGAAAGCATGGAGATTCTTTTGTCACATTTTCATGTGAAGGAGCTGGATCCGGGCGAATACGCAGGCATTCGCGTGTACGGACTGATGAAATTCAATGTCAGACAGTATGACATCGCGGAGATCGGCAATCTTTCCGTCATGACAACAAATATGGGCTTTATGCAGATGGCATCCTTTGTTGTGACGCCGTTTGAGAAGAATCTGCCGCTGCTCTCCATGGATTATATGTACTTCCCGGGCAGCCGCAAAACCTATACCGAGGTCTATGATCTGGTTGCGGACAAGGATTCCCCGGAATATCAGCAGGTACTGGAAACCATGAAAGGCCTTTATGAAACCGGCAAGCCGCTTGCGGATATGCCGCGCGGGGAGCTTCCGTGGTATGACGATCTGCTGACCGTCAAGCTTTATAAATCCGGCAAAGCGAAGCAGGACGACGAGATCCGCGGACTCTTCTGCGATGCAGTCGGACGTTATGCAGAATGTGCAGAGTCGCTTCCGGTGCTTTCGGAGGATGAGCAGGCAGCCAAGCGTCAGATCACGCAGGAATACAGCGACAATCTGATCGAAAAGGGCGGCGTTTCGACCGATGTGTTCAAGAAGGCACTCGGCCCCGAAACGACCAAGGATTTCTTCGACCGCGTATTTTTCGGCGCCGGGAGAGAATAACAGAAAATCCGCTGAAATGCAGCATTTACGCGCATTTCAGCGGATTCATTTTTACTTTATCATTCGGCATCCGGAGCGATTTCGAGCGGCAGCAGCGACTGCGTCTGCACATCCGCGAGCCCGAATGTTGTCATTTTAATTGCGGGGATAACGGTCAGCGAGACAAACGCCATGTTCATAAACGGCGAAATATTCTCCGGGACGCCCATTTCCCGGACAGCAGCATTGAGCGCCTCATTCTGCTTAGCAACGGTCTCCGCATCGGCGTCGCTCATCAGCCCGGCAATGGGCAGGGGAATCTCCGCGCAGACTTTTCCGTCCGCAACAGCTACAGAGCCGCCGCCGAGTTCCCGGACGCGGTTTGCCGCGCAGGCCATATCCGCATCATTCGTGCCGATGACGATCAGATTATGCGCATCATGCGAGACCGAGGCCGCGATTGCGCCGCGCCTGAGCCCGATGCCCTTGATATAGCCGAGCCCTCTGTGCCCGGTATTTTTATGTCGCTCAATGACGGCCAGCTTGAGGATATCGCGGCTGATATCAATGCCGTTATTCTTCGTAAAATCGAGCGTTTCCGCGATTTCATTTGTCAGGAGCTGCCCGGGAATGGCCCCGATCACACGGCAGCGATCCGATTTTGCATGGATTTGGAATTGATCCGGCGTGAGCGCATCAAGGCGGAAGGAATGCAGGATCTCTGTCCATTTTGCATCGCGAAGATCGGGCGCGTCAAACGGCAGGCATTTGCCGCCGCGGACGGCGCATGTTCCGGCGGAATACACATCGCGCACAGCGAAGCTGTCAAGATCGGAGAGCACGACCAGATCAGCGCGATAGCCCGGTGCGACGGCGCCGACACGCTGCAAGCCGAAGCATTGTGCCGCCTGGATCGTCGCCATGCGGATGCAGGTGACAGGGTCTTTTCCGGCGCGCACAGCCATGCGGATCGAATTGTCGATATGCCCGTCGCGGAGCAGATCAGCCGGGTGCTTGTCATCGGTGACGAGCAGGCAGCGGCGGCAGTAGGGCTCATCGAAGAGCGGCAGCAGCGCCTCAAGATTGCGCGCCGCGGTGCCCTGCCGGATCATGAGCCATTGTCCTTTCCGGACGCGCTCGATCGCCTCTTCCGCAGAGGAGCATTCGTGATCGCTCTGGATGCCCGCCGCGATATAGCGGTCGAGATCATGCCCGGAGAGCAGCGGCGCATGGCCGTCAATGACCTTTCCGGCAGATTTTGCGGCTTCCAGCTTTTCGAGGACGAAATCCGCACCGGCCAGCACACCGGGATAGTTCATCATTTCAGCGAGTCCCGGCACACGCGGATGCGAAAAATACGGCTTCAGATCTGCGGCAAGCAGCTCCGCGCCGGATTCATCGAGCGGCATGGCCGGAACGCACGAGGGCAGCATGATATAGACATGCAGCGGCAGATTTTCGCTCATTTCCAGCATAAAATCAATGCCCTTTTTGCCGCAGACATTCGCGATTTCATGCGGATCGGCAATGATTGCGGTCGTACCGCAGGGGAGTGCCGCACGGGTCAGTTCTGCCGGTGTGAGCATCGTGCTCTCGATGTGAATATGCCCGTCAATGAGACCGGGGCAGACCGTACAGCCGGCGATATCTTCAATAGCATCGGCATCCGCATCGGTATAATCCCCGACGCCCAGGATGATCTCATCTTCGATCAGGATATTCTCTTCCCGGATCTCCCCGGTAAACACATTGATGACCTTGCCGTTTTTCAGCAGCGTTTTCATGCAGCACCTCCAAAGGAAAGCGGATACCCCGCCGGAAGCAGGATATCCGCAAATTTGATCATTCTCCGACAGATGAATGACTGTAGATGTAGAATTTTTCCTGACTCGGCATCCAGCCTTTTTCCTTGGGCGGGAACGAGCGGTCAAATTCCTCGACTTTTTCATCATCGAGCAGCGTGACGACATCACTTTCGCGGTAGACATAATGTCTGCCGTCGAGCGCGCCGGGCTTCAGCTCCAGCACGAACAGCGATACCGGGAAATAATTCCCGTCCATCGAGACATTGAAGCGTCTGCTGCATTTGAAGCCGCTGCTGACATAGTTTTCGGGATTGCCGAAAATGACAACAGCATCATATCCGAGCTTTCCGGCCGCATCAAACGAATGCGCCATGATGCGTTTGCCGAGCCCCAGACGCTGAAAACCGGGATGTACCGAGATTGGACCGAACGAAAGGATCTCCTTTCTGTTTCCGTTATCCTCTTCAAGCCACGATTTCATATACATGATGCTCGCGACGATCTGCCCGCGGTATTCCGCGACGAAGGTCAGCTCCGGAAGAAAATCCGGATGCGTCCGCAGGACATGTGCGAGATAGTGCTCGCTGCAGCCGGGATTGTAAACATTCCAGAATGCTTCACGCGTCAGCTCTTCGACAGCGCGGTAATCGGATTTCTGCTCCAAACGGATGATGAGTTCCTGATGATTGATTGTTTTCATTTTTATCCTCCTGAAATTGTTTGTGTGACAATACGGGAGGGTTTGTGTGATTTTGAGATTGTATTCGCAAACCTTCCCGTTTACGCTGCAATCTCAGGTCGGCTGTAATATTTCAAACAACTGACTCCTTTATCATAAAAATTTCGCTGATTCCTCAGCAATTTCAGTATAGCACATTTTTCAGCGCTTGTCAAGCGACGGCAGGAAGCGGACTTCTCTTTTCTGTTTGCATTCACTTTTCCGTACACATCTGCTGAAAAAAACTCCCGAGAACTTTCACGCGATTATCATAGTTTAACGCTTGACTTTTTTGCCGATTTTCGGTATAATATAAAAAGGGAAAATTGGTTTTTCTCAAAATGTACTTAGGAGGTCTGCATTATGTCCCTGACAAAGAACCCGAATGTCAACAAGTGGGTTGAGGAAATGATCGCCCTTTGTAAGCCGGATCAGGTCGTTTGGATCGACGGCTCCAAGGAACAGCTCGATCAGCTGACCGCAGAGGTTACCGCTCTGCCGGACGGTCATCCCGATAAGCTCTATCCGCTCAATGAGGAAAAATATCCGGGCTGCCTGTATCACCGCACCCGTCCGAATGACGTTGCCCGTGTGGAAGACAGAACATTCATCTGCTCCCGCAAGGAAGAGGATGCCGGTCCGACAAATAACTGGATGGATCCGAAGGAAATGTATGCCAAGCTGACTCCGCTCTATGACGGTGTCATGAAGGGCAGAACCATGTATGTCATTCCGTACAGCATGGGCCCGATCGGCTCTCCGCTCGCAAAGGTCGGCGTTGAGGTTACCGATTCGATCTACGTCGTTCTGAATATGAACATCATGACCCGTATGGGTACCAAGGCTTTCGAGAACCTCGGTGATGTCTCCAATGACTTCGTCCGCGGTCTGCACTCCAAGGCAGATGTCGATCCGGAGAACCGTTACATCGTTCAGTTCCCGGAGGACAATACCATTTGGTCGATCAATTCTGCATACGGCGGCAACGTCCTGCTCGGCAAGAAGTGCTTCGCACTCCGTATCGCATCCTATCAGGCAAAGAACGAGGGCTGGATGGCAGAGCATATGCTGATCCTCGGCGTTCAGAAGCCGGACGGCGATACCAAGTACATCTGCGCAGCATTCCCGTCAGCCTGCGGCAAGACGAACCTCGCAATGCTGATTCCGCCGGAAGGCTACCGCAAGGCCGGCTACAAGGTCTTCACAGTCGGTGATGATATCGCATGGCTGAAGCCCGGCCCGGACGGCAGACTCTATGCAATCAATCCGGAGTATGGCTTCTTCGGCGTTGCGCCCGGCACCAACGAGAAGTCCAACTACAATGCACTTGCTTCTACCAAGAAGAATGCAATCTTCACCAACGTTGCACTCGACAACTCCGACAACACCCCGTGGTGGGAGTCTCTCACCAAGGAGCCGCCGGTCGATGCAACCGAGTGGAAGGGCGCAAAGGTCAACGGTCCGGAGTACTGCGCACAGCTTGACGCAAACGGCAAGCACCTGACGCTGGCACATCCGAACAGCCGCTTCACCGCACCGGCAGAGAACTGCCCGTGCATCAGCCCTGAGTTCAACAATCCGCAGGGCGTGCCGATCTCCGCAATCATCTTCGGCGGCAGACGTGCATCCACCACACCGCTGGTTTACCAGTCCTTCGACTGGACGCACGGCACCTACATGGGCTCTGCTGTCTCCTCTGAGACCACCGCAGCAGCGACCGGTGCAGTCGGCGTTCTGCGTCACGATCCGATGGCAATGAAGCCGTTCATCGGCTACAATGTCGGTGACTACTGGGCACACTGGCTCGAAATGGGCGAGAAGCTCGGTGACAAGGCTCCGAAGATCTTCAATGTCAACTGGTTCAAGAAGGATGCAGAGGGACACTTCATGTGGCCGGGCTTCGGCGACAACATGAGAGTTCTCGACTGGATCATCAAGCGCTGCGAAGGTACAGTTGATGCTGATGAGACCGCAATCGGCTATCTGCCGAAGCCGGAAGACATCAACATCGAAGGCCTTGAGGGCGAGGTTGATCTCAAGCGCATGAAGGCACTCCTCGCAGTTGATAAGGATCTCTGGAAGAAGGAGATCGCTGAGATGCGCAGATATTATAACGATGACATCAAGGCAAAGGGCGGCAAGATTCCGCAGGCTCTGTATGATGTTCTCGATAAGATTGAGGCAAACCTCAACAAGTAATTGTGATACAAAAAATCCCTGTCGTTTTGCGGCAGGGATTTTTTTGTTTATCGAATAAGTGCAATGATAATTTGCCTGCAAAACAAAAATCTGCTCCGCCGCGCGAACGCAGCAGAGCGGATTTTTTTTACGCCGTTATTTTAGGTATATCAAGTTTGGCAATGATACGCAGCAATCGAATCGTATCATCCGGGGTGATTTTTCCGTCATCATCGACATCAGCAAGATCGTGGCCTTCTTTGGTAATGACCGCTTCGATGTCCTCAGCGCAGAATCTTGCGAGCAGGACGGCATCCGAAACATCAACCTGTCCGTCGAGATTGCAGTCGCCGTTCTGATAAACAGTCTCTGCATTTTCAACGAATTCATAGGGATACGGATTAAGCCGATCCAGATCGTTGCAGTAATAGAGGATTCTGCCGTTGCTCTTCGCGGAATTGCCGTCAATCCAGCGCAGGTCGTAGTGCGGGATGCAGTAGTCAAAAGTAACATCATTATAATACAGATAAGAGGTCACATGGTCTTCCGTCGGATAATTCGGATCCCAGACCTTAATACGCCGATCGAAGGCTCTGTCGTAGTAGATCCATTTGCCTTCTTCGAGTCCGTAGCCGATGACCGCATGACCGAAGTCCGGCGTCTGGAAGGAAATCATGAAGGGCAGTCCGCCTTTTTCGGTCTGTTCAGCAGTCTTAATCATCTGATAGAAGCGTTTGGAGTCGCTGACCACAGTGCTGACGGCCGTAAATGCACGAACATACTGCACGTTATGATAATAGTTGATGAAGGACTGTACTTCTTTGGTCGGCTTGATATCCGAGAGGGACTTGGCGCCCTTCTGGATCTGTTCCGGTTTGATGAGACCGGCCTTGACGAGCAGAATGGTGTCGGTCATGCCGAAGCAGGCGCCTGTCCATTCCTCTTTGTTCAGCAGAGAATCGCGCGAGGAAACCTCTTTGACGATTTTTGCATCATGATCTGTGAAGTAATAGTCGTTACCGAAAATCTCGCTGAAATTGCCGAAGCTCCAGCATTCCTTTTCCGGATCGAGGGGATCTGTCTTGAAATAGGTTCCATCTTCCGGCGGCTCAGAATAGTGGGCGCAGTGATAGATATACGCAAATTTCTCTGAAACCGGGCCGTTGCCGACAATATAATCCAGCTCCGAAGTGACAGAAGTGACTTTGAAATCGACCATGCTTTCCGGGATATTGAGTGACTTGATTTCCAAAGACGCATCGAATGCAAAGGGCTCGAGCGTAACAAGCCCGTCATTGAGTTCAATCTCCATGAGATCAGAGTAGGGGAATGCGCGCTCCTTGATGCAACGCAGCGAATCCGGACATTTGATTGTCACAACCTTGCTGCGTTCAAAGGCATTGGTATTGATCGTCTTAACGCCGTCCGGGATCTCAACCCGCTTTGCGCGGCCGCGATACGCATAGAGAATGCCGTCGCCGAGAATTGCGAAGTCATCGAAACTTGCATAAAACGGCGTTCTGAAAAGCGCATTCGCACCGATTTTGGTAACAGTCGGCGGGACGATCAGATCCGAGAGACTGGTGCAATCAACGAATGCGCCGTCTTCGATGGTTTCAAGCTCTTCAGGCATCTGGACATGCTGCAAATTTTCGCACATAGCAAACGCACGGAAGCCGATTGATTTCATTTTTTTCGGCAGGATGACAGTTTCAAGGTTGGGAAGTTCAGCCAGCGCGTCACGCCCGATATCAATCAGCGAATCCGGCATGGTTACAAGGCGTACGGTTGGATGCTGGTCGATCCAGCCTGTATAGTAAATATCATCCGAGAGATTCGTTAGATTAAAAGCGCCGGTGCAGATATGCTTGACGCCGTCCGGAACCGTGATCTCTTCCGAATCATCCGTGCAGCCGATCATAAAGCCGTCGCCGACAACGATGCAGGAGTCCGGATATTTAGCAAAATATGTTGAACAGTTCCGCATGATCGACCTGCCGATTGTCTGAACCGACATCGGGATTTCAATATCTGCGAGTTGAAAGCAATAGAGGAAGCATTCGTCCTGGATTTCTTCAAGGCCTTCGTGCAGAATGACTTTCTCAAGCTGGTCACAGCTGGAAAACGCCGAAGCGCCCAGCGAGCGAACGCTTTCCGGAATCTCGATCTCTTTCAGTCCGCACCCTGAGAATGCATATTCACCGATTTCGGTCAGATTCGGCGGCAGTTCAATCTCCTCCAGCGTCATGGAACCGCAAAACGCATAATCGCCGATCTTCGTCACGCTGTCCGCGATATGTACTTCTTCCAGGCGCGGCAAGCCGTTGAAGGCATTGTAGCTGATCGTGGTAATGCCGTCCAGCACGTCGATCTCTTCGATCGCATTCGAGAATTCATACCACGGTGCCGTTTCATAGGAATAATCGTCCATCGGCCCGGTACCTGAAATCGTCAGCACACCGCGCTTATATTTCCATTCAAGGTCCGGATTGCTTGAAGGGTATGTAACGTCATCATCCTGTGAGTACAGGTCATAGTAGTACCAGTCCGGATAGAGTCCGTCTTCATCCGGTATGGGTTTGCCGTCCGGCCCGAATTCATAATCAGAATCCGGCGGCTGCACATCGCTGTCGATTGGTACAGCGCGCCCGTCCTCGAGGTAGATCAGCTCCGGCGGATCGGTACTGTCGTCGGAGTCAGCAGCTGCAGCGGGCAGCACGGCCTGCTGCAAGCAAAGAATGAGTGCAGTTGTAACGGAAAACAGAATTCTTTTTTTGTAAATCATCTCGCCCCTCCTATCCGCCGTACGAGTTGTACGGCACCCTAAATTCTATTATAGCAGATATATACAGAAAAATCAAGAGAAAAAGAATTAAATTTATCGTAATATTTGGCGGGATACAGACAAGAAAACGGAAGGAGCCGAAGTTCCTTCCGTTTATTGCGATATTAAACAGCCGCAAGAGCGCCCTGCGTGTCCTCATAGAGGTCAGTTTTATTGCGGCGCGCAGCTTTCTGCTTGGCCATTTCGCCCTGATTATAGGCATCCGGCGTTGTGAATGTCGGGACCATTTTATGCAGCGCAGAGACTGCAATGGCCTCATTATTCTGCTGAGCAGCATCGCGCAGAACGCCGAGCTTCATGCCGAACGTCTGGATATCAATGTCGATCTGCTTGCCGATGTAGATGAGCTTATTGGCGGTTTTCTGGAGACCTTCCTCGTCCATGAGGAGCTCTTCCTTAATCTTTTCACCGGGACGCAGTCCGACGAACTGAATCTCGACATCCTTATAGGGGACCTTGCCGTACATGCGGATGAGGTTTTCAGCGAGCGTGACGATCCGGACGGGCTCGCCCATATCGAGGACAAAGATTTCGCCGCCGTGTGCGATTGCAGCAGCCTCCATGACGAGGGAGACAGCCTCCGGAATCGTCATAAAGTAGCGGATGACGTCCGGATGCGTGACAGTAACGGGCTTGCCCTGTTCGATCTGCTTTTTGAAGAGCGGGATGACAGAGCCGTTTGAGCCGAGCACATTGCCGAATCGTGTTGTGACGAATTCGGTTTTGCCCTCATGCTGCTGTGCGAGATACTGCACGATCATTTCGCAGCAGCGCTTGGAAGCACCCATGACATTGGTCGGATTGACGGCCTTATCGGTGGAGATCATGACAAATTTCTCGACATTATGGTACTGTGCGAGCGTCGCAACATTGAAGGTTCCGACGATATTGTTCTTGATCGCCTCCATCGGTGAGACCTCCATGAGCGGCACATGCTTATGCGCAGCAGCATGGAACACGACCTGCGGCTTGTACTTATCGTAGATCTGATTCATGCGGAAGTAATCGCGGACGGAAGCGATCAGCGTCACAAGATTGAGCGAATCGCCGTACTCCATGACCAGCTCCTGCTGAATTTCGTAGGCATTGTTCTCGTAGATATCCACGATAATGATTTGTTTAGGGCTGTACTTTGCGATCTGCCGGACGAGCTCGGAGCCGATTGAGCCGCCGCCGCCGGTGACCATACAGACTTTCCCGCTGATGAATGCGCGGATATCCTTGTTATCGAAGGTGACAGGTTCTCTGCCGAGCAGATCCTCGATTTTGATATCGCGGACCTGATTGAGCAGCGAAGGATTCTGCTCATCGAAGATGAGACACCCGATGAAAGGAATCGTCTTGACGGGCAGATCGGTTTTCGAGCAGATATTGAGGACTCTGGTGCGATCCTCTTCCGCAGCGGAAGGCATCGCGCAGATAATCTGTTCGATTTCCATTTTCTTTGCAAAATGCGCGAGATCAGCGGTTGTGCCGACGACCTCGATGCCGAGAATTTCCTTGCCGACCTTGCTGCGGTCATCGTCGATGATACAGACCGGCAGATACTGTGCCGAAACCTGATCCCCGCTGCGGGGTGTTTTTCTGGCATTTTCGATCTCGGTGAGCAGCATCTTACATGCAGAGCCGCCGCCGATGATCATGGTGCGCTTATACTGAACGGAATGCTTGCAGATCTCCGCGACCTCAATGAAGGTACGGCGGAAGATGAGCCGGAAGAGACATACGCCGATCACCGAAACGATGAAGTAGGCGAGCATGAATGCAACCGGAATCCGCATTTCGAGAATGCGGGTAAACAGAAACATAGCGGAAAGACCGCAGAGGACACCGAATACACAGGAAAGATAATCCTTCCCGCGGAAGTAGCGCCACATTTTGCTGTAGGCGCCCCAAATGAAGAGAAATGCGAAGCTGCAGATTGTTCCGATGACCATTGGAATGACGAGTACATCGGATGCGAGTCCTGCGCCGGTGAGCGCAAGGAAAAAGTTTGCGATGAGTGCGGAAGCTGTCAGAATGAAGCTGTCAGCGAGTGCGAGCAGACATTTTCGGGTAGAAAAGAGCCGCACATACTTGATGAACTTAGATTTCATATGCAATAAACCCCTTATCATCCGGCTTACCGATGCGAGCCTTCCGAAGCTGAGCGTCAGAAGGAAAGAGAGGGCATCGGAGATTTTGAGCCCATGCATACCGGACGGATTCGGGGCAATGAATGCAGCCGGTCACATGAACTTGATGCAGGCTTAAAACCCTGTTGCGCAGCGATTGAAGAAAAGCTGGTCATGCGCATTGGGCAGCGCTGCGCGGCAGATTGGAGCTGCCGTCCAAAAGCTGTCCGAGTAGCGTATCGGGTGAGCTTGCGCTGTACACATTGTGGTACAAATGCGGGAAAAGCGTTCCGGGTATATGAAATGCGGGCAGCATCGTGAGAATTCGGCGGCGCGCTGAGCCGCAGGCAAAGCACGATGCTTAAAAAAGTTCTTATAAATGAGTATACCATGAAAGCATTAGAATGTCAAGGCGTTTTGCGATTCTCAGGGCATTTTGACGTTTTATGCATCATTTTTTGTGCGCATCTCCGGCATGTTTATCATATATTTTTGTGAAAAACGTCGATAGGAGCCAATATTTGTAAAATAATAATCTAAATGATATGCGGTCTATCAATAGCTTTTTGGAATTTATTATAAATAGTATATAATTCCAGGGGGTATCCGCGGCAGTTGCCCGAAAAAATTCATATTTTTCCATTGACATGATCCGTCAACCTGTGTTATAATATCTGCAATCATTTATCAGATCGGGAGGGGATTTTAAATGACCGTAACAGAAGCGATCGTTTCGCGCCACAGCGTGCGGAAATATCTGGACAAACCGATTGCAGAGGCCGAGCGCGAACAGCTTGACGCGCTGACGGCGGCGTGCAATGCCGAGGGCGATCTGCATATCCAGATGATCTATGACGATTCCGAATGTTTTCCGTCTTTGCTTGCGCATTACGGGATGTTCCGCAATGCGAAGAATTACATTGCGTTGGTCGGCAAGTCATCCATGCCCGATCTGCGCGGTGTCTGCGGATATTACGGGCAGCGCCTGGTGCTGGCAGCGCAGCGCATGGGCCTGAATACCTGCTGGATCGGCGGTTCATACAAGAAGAAAAAGACCGGTGCCGAGATCGGCCCGGATGAAGAGCTGGTCTGCATTATCGCGATCGGCTACGGCGAAACGCAGGGGAGTCCGCGGCGTTCCAAGCCCTTTGAGAAGCTTTGCAATGTCCCGGAGAATGAGATGCCGAAGTGGTTCCGTCACGGCATGATGGCGGCGCAGCTTGCCCCGACCGCGATGAATCAGCAGAAGTTCATGATCACGATGTCCGGCGATACGGCGACAGTCACCGCGACGAAAAAGAATGCAATGGCCGAGATCGACCGCGGAATCGTGCGATGTCAGTTTGAAGCGGCATCCGGACATACCTGCCTGTGATCCGGGCAATATGATTTTAAAATAGTACAGCCCCGGAGCAGGTTCAGTTTCTGCTCCGGGGCTGTTGTCTGTTTATTTTTCGCGCATATCGTAGTTCGTATCCTGATCTATGAGCTTGAGCATGATCCGTGCAAATTTCGGATCGAACTGCGTTCCGATCCCTTTTTCGACTTCTGCGCGGACGGCTTTCTGCGGCAGCGCATCACGGTAGCTGCGCTTGGATGTCATGGCGTCGTAGGCATCAGCGACTGCGATTAAGCGCGCAATTTCAGGGATTTCCTCACCCTTTAGCCCGTCAGGATAACCTTTGCCGTCATAGCGTTCATGGTGATAATGTGCGCCGAGACTCAGATCGGGGATTCTGTTGATTTTTGAGAGAATCTGGAATCCGAGCACCGGATGCGTCTGAATGATCGCATATTCTTCATCGGTGAGCTTGCTGTCCTTGTTGATGATCTCGGCGGGAATACCGATCTTACCGACATCGTGCAGCAGCGCAATATAAGACAAATTATTCCGCTGCTCCTCGCTCCAGCCGAGTTCTTTTGCGATCATCTCCGAATAGGCAGCGACTCTGGTTGAATGGCCGTGCGTGTAGTTATCCTTCATATCAATGGTCTCCGCGAGCGCAGTCGCAGTCTGTTCCACCAACATGCGCATGGAGCTTTTCTCCTGTTTCAGGAGTTCGATTTCGAGCTGCTTTGCGCGGTCGAGATGCTTTCTGGTGCTGACGAGCTCACAGATGCGCAGCATGACAACGAGCCCGACGATCGTCAGATTGATGAGCGACAGACCGTATAAATAGAACTGCATGATCGAAGCGAGCACCGGCATAACGGTAAAGAGGATCAGGCTGACGAAGAGCAGCCGGGGCAGCGATTTGCGATAGAGCAGAATGATATAAAGCTGCAAAATAAACACGCAGAGCGGGATGACATATCCGATGATAAAGAGATCCGAGCGCTGATAATTATTGTATTCATCGAAGGTATAGTAGAGCCCGGTAAACTGCGAAATGATGATCAGGATATTGGCCAGAAAGAGAATGATCTCATTGAGCTTCAGCGGCCAGGGGATCTTCTCCTGCTTGCCGTACACGCTGACGAGGTCGGTCAGATACATATTAAAAGTATAGACGATCGAATTGGTCAGAAAGAAGACAAGAAAATTACAGATCCGCACGATCCAGTAGCCGGCTGCGGACACATCACCTCTGTGAATATAGGCCAGGCGGTCCGCGATCAGCAGGACGGACGCACTCAGCCCCATTAAGAACAAGGAAAGCCTTCTGACTTTTGACGCACGGGAGAATAATCCCGAGCAGGTGATCGCGCCGCATACGCCGATAAGTACAAGCATGATATCCAGTTGATGTTCTCTGAACCACTCCAAAATCATCAGCTCCTAAGTTTCGTCACCAGTGATCCTGTATTTCAGGAGAGAACGAAAAAGTAATTGTAATTCATTATTATTATACAACATTTTTTCAAATATGTCAACGGAATTGTCAGCAACATCAAAAATTCAGCAATCTGACGGAGATTCATCCATCTTTCTGTACGTTCCGGAGAAACAATGAGAAGCTGCATCTCAAATCAGAGATGGAAAATCCTGCAATACATATACGGCTTGTATATATCCAAAAAAGAATAACCCGTTGTGATAAAGCAACATGACAATAAAAATAAAAAAGACACAGTCCAAAAAACTGTGTCTTTTTGGTGGGAGAGGGTGGATTTGAACCACCGAAGCGAAACGCAACAGATTTACAGTCTGCCCCCTTTGGCCACTCGGGAACTCTCCCATATGAAATTGAAAGCTGGTGGACGGACTTGAACCCCCGACCTGCTGATTACAAATCAGCTGCTCTACCAACTGAGCTACACCAGCATGTGGTTTCGTTCGTGCTGTCCGTGGTCAGCTTGTTTATTATAGCACAGAGACCCCGGATTGTCAAGCGTTTTTTGAAAAAAATGAGAAAACTGTCGGAATGTACAAATCCGAATCACAATGTACAGACAAAATAACGAAAATCGAGATGCAGCATTCTTTTTATATGATAAAATGAATCCGCTCCCATTTACGAGAACAGGAGCGGCAGGCAATCAGACAGCATGGAGTTCGAGCCCGGAGAACGGGGAACGCGGAGACAGCGCACGGTGCCGTCTTGCTGTCATACAGCGGAGCTGTTCTGCGGTCAGCAGCACCGGAATCATGCGGACTGCGGTGAACGGAAAGAGCAGCAGTGGCGTAAGAAGCAGCCGTGTCATCAGAATTCCGCCTGTCTGCCCGCGGGTATCACGGAACGCGGCGCGCAGAATATGCAGGCCGGATTCATACGGCTCCTTGAGAAAGCAGTAGGGGAGCGCCGTTGCTGCGGCCATGCACCGAAGCGGCAGCAGCACGCCGGTGACCGCAAGAAACAGCAGGTGCAGAATTGTGAGCAGGGGCAGGATGCTTTCCGATTCCGGCGGGATTGTGAGCCAGATGCATTTTGCGGCAAATCCGAGCAGCAGCGCAGGCAGCGCGGAGAGCAGAATCAGAATCTGCATCAGCAGTCTCGTACCGATTGCCCTGCACCAGAGCCAGACGGAACCGGACTGCGCCAGAAATCCGAGGTCATTTTCATCGAGCGTCCCGGCGAGCCGTCCGGTCTGCCAGGCAGTCTGCATCCGGAGCGGCGTACAGGAGAGCAGCACAAACAGCATCGTCCCGATGAGAAACAGATCGGAACCGTTTGGCTGTGCAGCGTCAATGCGCGCCGTCAGATAACCGCAGCTGCGGAGAGAATCCTGCGCCCGGCCGGCGGCGGCAGCCGAAATCAGATACAGAATCAGCCTTGCGCATCCGATGACGGCGGCACTTCTCCGTCCGGATTTCAGCCGTCTGGAAG
Organism: uncultured Ruminococcus sp.; assembly: GCA_946537515.1. Taxonomy (GTDB): domain Bacteria; phylum Bacillota; class Clostridia; order Oscillospirales; family Ruminococcaceae; genus Firm-04. The sequence goes on from CAMNFV010000039.1 coordinate 14,654, forward strand.
CCTCATGCAGCAGTCTCATCATGACAGATAGTCCTCGATCAGCTCGCGCAGTTCATCCTTATTGGAAACGCGGAAGCCGAATTCCAGCAGCGTCCGGTCATAATCCGGCAGCCATTCCGCAGGCAGCTCATAGACGGCTTCCGGCTCGCGTTCGCCCTCTGCAAAGACATAGAGCGTGTCCTCTTTCAGTTTGATGAGATAGCCGCTTTCCGGCAGATGATCCGGCAGCGAAACTTCCGTATCTGCGTCGATTTCATTTTGCAAAACAGGCTTTGCCGCGGCCTGCTCTGCTTCATACGACTGCAAAAATGCATCCGGAATTTCCGGGATCGGCTGAATGGTACTGTATAAATAAGCGGCGCTGCCGGTAAACAGAAATACGAGTCCTGCCGTGACAGCGGGCAGCAGGATTCTGGTCGGATTGTTCATTTTCGGAGGGGCTCCTTTCATGGTTTTCATCGGGTTGTATCGTCATTATGCTGTAATTTTTCAAGTTTTATGCGCGAACAATAAAAAAAGCATTAAATTTTTATGAAAGTGCTTAACAAGAACCGGTTTTTGTGCTATAATATACGTTGTATCTATATGTCCATTCTGTACCTGCATATCAGACAGCGCAGGTGCATTTCACCGAAGCCGTCAGGCGATCTGCCGTACTGACGCATACCGAAAGGGGAACAGATAATCATGAGTGCTTCCATTCGTTCAGAAGCAGCCGGAAAGATGCAGGGAACAAAGAAAAGACGATACCGCAGACCGCTGATCCTTCGGGTTCTCAGCAGCGTCGGAACCGTCCTGATGACCACGTTTCTTTCATTCTTCCTGCTGTTTGCCGTCACAGGTACGATCTGTGCGATCGCCGCGACCATGTATATCACAAACTACATGGAGAACACGACGCCGATCAGCATTCAGGACCTGGAGATCTCCGGCGCAACGAATATCTTTGAAACGAAAAAGGACGGCGAGCTCGAACTGGTTTACCACGTTCAGAGTGAGCAGAAGCGAATCCCGGTCACGCTCGATCAGGTTCCGCAGCATGTCCGCGATGCGTTCGTTTACGGTGAGGATGAGCGTTTCTATGAGCATGAAGGCGTAGACTTCAAGCGTACCGCAGCATCCTTCGCCAACATGATCCTCAAATTCTGGGCATCCGATCAGGGCGGTTCGACAATTACACAGCAGCTTGTCAAGAACCTGACCGGTGATAATGATAAGAGCCCGCAGCGTAAGATCCGTGAGATTCACCGTGCGATGCTGCTTGAGCAGAACTATGAAAAGGATTATATCCTCGAATCCTATCTGAATTATATCGGCTTCGGCGGCGCGAACAACGGTATCGAAATGGCAGCCGAGACCTACTTCGGCAAGCATGTCGAGGATCTTTCGATTGCAGAGGGCGCCTGCCTCGCAGCAATCCCGCAGAACCCGGAGAAGAATAATCCGTTTGCCGGCCATAACGATGAGGCGGAAAATCCGGTCACCGGAACCAAGTATTATACTGATGTCAAGATCAATACCGGCCGTGCGGAAAACCGTACCCGTATGGAGTATATCTTAAAGCAGATGTACAATAACGGCGCGATCACCTTCGATGAATATGAAGAAGCGCTGAATGAGCACCTGGTCTTCAGAGATACCGATGAATACCTGATGACACATCCGGAAGAGCAGAAGGTCCTGGATGACGGTACGATCATGCTGGACGATCACGGTGAGCAGAAGGCGAACTCCTGGGCAGTCGATGAGGCGCTCAATGAATTTGCACACAGACTCATGGATGACCAGGGTATTTCCTATGAACGTGCCCTGACGATCATCAATACCGGCGGCTATCAGATCTATACGACTGTCGATCAGGAGATGCAGAAGTATCTGGAAGACAAGTTCTCGTCAATGGATAATCTGCTCATGGGCATGACCAACACCGCCGCAACCACATTCTACCGCGACCTCGACGGCGACGGCGAATATACCGATGAAGAAAACCTGCCGCTTCAGGCCGGCTTCACCGCAATCGACTACAAGGGCAGAGTGCTCTGCACCTGCGGCGGCATCGGCGAAAAGAAGGGCTCGCTCGGTACAAGCTTTGCTTCGACCGAACCGCAGCAGCCGGGTTCCGCAATCAAGCCTGTTACCAGCTACGGCTACGCACTTTATCATGATGATATCGCATGGGGTACCCACGTTGTGGACGTCCCGCCGCTGACCAAGAAGGATGAGCGGACCGGCGAGGAAAAACCGTGGCCGACGAACTATGCTGACGTCAATAATGTCATCAGCTACTCCGGCAACACAATCAACATCTACTATGCGCTGGAGCGCTCCTACAACACCATTCCTGCTCTGCTGGTCAAGACCTACGGCAGACAGAATGTGTTTGATTTCGCAACCAAGACACTCGGCCTCGACCTGAACGAAGGCTATGACGTTGACTACGCACCGCTCGCCGTCGGCGCACTCGGCTACGGCGTTACCGTCAAGAACCTTGTCAATGCTTATATGGTATACGGCAACGGCGGTTACTACAATGATGCGCATATCATCAGCCGCATCGAGAACCCGGACGGTTCGGTCTTCTATAATGCGGATGATGACTATAAACAGGTAATCGACGAGGAAACCTCGTATGTTATGAATAAGCTTCTTCAGAATGTTGTTCAGAACGGTACCGGTACCGCAGCACAGATGTACACCGGCGGCGTACAGGTTCCGATCGCCGGCAAGACCGGTACAACATCTGACTGGTTCGACCTGATGTTTGTCGGCCTGAATCCGCAGTTTGTCAGCGGCGTCTGGGTCGGCTACAAGGAGAACAAGGAAATCAAGAACCACTGGTCGATCCTGTCGGCAAGAGTCTGGAAGAACATCATCGGAGAATGGATTGTCAATCACTATTATGATGAAGACTTTACCAAGCAGTTCCCGGCATGTGATACCGTACTTGCTGCGCCTGTCTGCCAGGCAACCGGTAAGATCGCAGGTATGGCCTGCCCGCAGGGACCGATGGGCTACTGGAAATCGAGCAATATGCCCTGGTGTGATAACTACGAGCTGAGACTCGGCTACAATGCATTTGAAGATGACGAAGAAAGCTGATCGTCCGACCGCTTATCGGATTCTTTCCAGAAAATGGTATCTGTATCTCACCGAGTTCTTCGCCGGCATGTCTGTCATGGCCGTCGAACTCGGTGCGAGCAGATTGCTGGCACCCTATTTCAGTTCCTCGCAGATCGTCTGGACTATTATAATAGGTACGATCATGATTGCGATGGCGCTCGGTAATCTATACGGCGGACGTTCCGCTGACAAATCGCCGGATCCGGATAAGCTCTACGGCAGAATGCTGATTGCAGCAGTCTGGATTGCGGCGATTCCGTTTCTCGGGAAGCTTGTGATCCTGCTGATCTCGGCGCTGCTCATCGTCACGGTCAATACGAATTTCCTGATCTGGGCGGCGTTTCTCTCCTGCATGATCGTATTTGTGTATCCGCTGTTCCTGCTCGGAACGGTGACGCCCTCGCTTGTGAAATTCAGCGTCAGCAGTCTGGATGACAGCGGTAAAACTGTCGGAACGCTCGGCGCAGCCAATACGATCGGCAGCATCATCGGCACATTTGTCCCGACCTTTGTTTCGATTCCGGCTGTCGGCACGGCAGCGACATTTGTTATTTTCTCCGGCATTCTGCTGCTGCTCGGCATTGTCTATTTTCTGTCAGAGCGGCGCGGCACGGTGAAGGTGATTGTCTCGGCGGTGCTATTTGCCGCGGCATCTGCGGCGGCGTTCCTGCTCGGATTTGCATTCTGGGATCAGACGCTGACGCTGGAAGATGAGTCGGTCTATAATTATTTGCAGGTGCGCGAGGATGACAGCAAGGTCGCACTCTCAACAAATGTACTATTCGGCGTGCAATCGGTCTATGTCAAAAATGATGCGCTGACCGGCATGTACTATGATTATGCGCTCGCGGCGCCGCTGATGCTGGAAGATCCGCAGGCACCGCATCATATGCTGATTCTTGGAATGGGCACCGGCACTTACGCAACACAGTGCCGGCGCTATTTTGATTCTTTTGAGATTGAAGGCGTTGAGATCGACGAGAAGATCACCGCGCTGGCACATCAGTATTTTGCGCTGGATCCGGAGATCCCGGTCGCGACCTATGACGGCCGTGCATATCTTGCGGGTACCGACCGCAAATATGATGTCATTATGGTGGATGCCTATCAGGATATCACGATTCCGTTTCAGATGTCCACGGAAGAATTCTTCCGCATGGTGCGCTCACATCTGACCGAAGACGGCATCATGATCGTCAATATGAATATGACGTCGGAGCGTGAAAACGGCATCAATGCCTATTTGCAGGATACCATTTCCTCGGTGTTTGATTCGGTCTATACGGTCAATGTTGCCCGCTCGAC
>CAMNFV010000040.1 GCA_946537515.1 uncultured Ruminococcus sp.
GCATGTGTTAAGCGTGCCGCCAGCGTTCGTCCTGAGCCAGGATCAAACTCTTAATAAAGTTTGTATATAATAATTAGGTTTCCCCAATCATTAAATCCTAGTCATTACGAGTCACTCGCAATTACTTCTTGTTTCGCGCTTTATAGTCTCGCCTCGACTTGTATTCGCTTCATTTCTTCAGCAAATACGGAATCTTCAAGGGTTTCTCTTTGGTTGCATTGTTCAATTTTCAAGGTGCCGCTGTGATACTTTTTCAGGTCCTCCTCTCTTGAGGCGACTCCCTCATTATATCACATTTTTGAGATTTTGTCAAGCCCCTTTCGGAACTTTTTTCTCTCGCCGTCCCCGCTCTCTCGCGGCGACTTGTATATAATAACATAGATCGACAGAAAAGTCAACCCCTTTTGATGTAAAACAAACCGGAAATTTTTATCGTGTTTTTGTTAATTTTCGCCATCATCGCGTTTGAGTTCTCCTAAAATCACCGTAAATACGTTGATTCCGTTCTCTGATGACGCCGTAATTGTACCGCCGTGAAGCTCTGCAATGCTTTTTGCGACACATAACCCGAGTCCGTAGCCGCCCGTATCGCGCGCACGCGCCGGATCCACTCTGTAAAAACGGTCAAAAATCTTCTGGAGCGCTTCCGGCGGAATCGTATCACCGCTGTTTGACACCACAATCCGCAGGCGCAGCTTCCGGTCGCGGTTGACGACCATACGAATGCTGCCGCCCTCGGGGGTATACTTCTCCGCATTATCCAGCAGCACATCGACCATACGGCGGATCAGCCTTGCGTCACCGATATACCGGATGCCCGGCGTCATCTCATAATCAAACATGCGGCCGGCCTCGAAGATCTGTGACTCGCGCTCCATGCACATCTCTTCCAGAAGATCCGAGACTTCCAGTTCCTCCGGATCCGGGTGGATTTCGTGCGCGTCGATCTTTGCGAGGAAAAGCAGATCACCGACCAGGCCAGCCATGCGTGTTGTTTCACCCTGGATACTGTCGAGCCACTTTTCCTGACTCTCGATCGTCGCATTCGGATTCGCCATGACGGCCTCTGTATTTGTTGCAATGACGGTCAGCGGCGTTTTCAGCTCATGCGTCGCATCCGATACAAAGTCATTCTGCTGCTCCCACGCGGTTTCGATCGGCTTGCTCACCCATTTCGTCAGCACCGCACAGACCGGTATCAGCAAAAATGCACCGAGCAGCGTAAATAGTATCGAATTACGGCGCAGCGTTTTCACAAGTGCCTGTTCCTGTGAACATTCTGCGATCACCGCCCAGACGCCCTCCGGCTCATGCACTGCGAGATAGCGGTACTGGCGGTCGTCCTGCATCAGCTTGCCTTCTGACAATTCGCCCTTGATCTCCATTTTTTTCGCAAGTGTACCGATTGTCTCGCTGCTGAGATTCAGGTGCATCTGTGCAATGTCCCGCACCGTCCCCTTTTCATCATACTGAAAACTGACGATGCCGCGGGTACTGTCCGGCAGCGTATGCGTTTCCGCCGCCGACCGCAGCGTCTTTTCCGTTTCGCCTGCGGCAGATTGATATAAAAACAGACTGACGCCGATACAGATTGCCGCCAGAAACAGCAGCAGCAGCAGCCAGCTGATGATGAAGAATCTGCTCCGGAGCTTCCGGTGCATCGCATTCGCCCCCTTTGAAGCCGGTTTCTGCCGGCTTATGCACATTTTTTACCACTCCGGCATAGAATCCAGAGAGGAACGGGAAAGATTGCCGTGTGAAGTCAGGATGCCGGATTCCATGACATCCAGCAGGCCGAAGCCCGGCGGGAACTGATCGCGCGGCTGTGCGGCGCTGCCGGGATTGAACAGCCGGATGCCCTCAACATTCCGGTCAATCCGCACATGCAGATGCCCGAACAGCACGATATCCGCGCCGTGCTCCTTCGCAAGATCGACGAGATTCTGCTGAAAATCCCCGTGCATCATCGTATGGCCGTGGACCGCGACTGCCTTGTGCCCGTAAGGCAGCGGAATCTCCCGCATCAGCGGGATATCGCGGTCATGATCGCAGTTTCCGCGCACTTGCAGAATCCAGGATTTCAGCTCCGGATGCTCTGCAATCAGGCGCTCGGTCTCATATTCGCCGTCGCCGCAATGCACGACAAATTCTGCATCACGATGCTCCGAGAGCACCTTCCGCAGGATATCATATCTGCCGTGGGTATCGGATATTACCAGAATCTGCATAGATACTTGCCCCCGTTCTGTTTTGTTCCATTATAGCATAGAAATGAAACAGCGTCAATGATTTTTTGAAAGGAGCCCCCGCAAATGGAAAGACCTCAGAACAGCGCACAGCTTCAGTCCATGCTCGAGATTGTCGGCAAAAAACTCGGCATGTCCCCGGAGACGCTCCGGCAGCAGCTCGAATCCGGTCAGTTTGACCGCGCCATTGCCGGACTGAATCCGCAGGATGCCGCAAAATTCAAGCAGGCACTTGCAAATCCATCTAAGCTCAGTCAAATGCTCAGCAGCAAACAGGCCAAAGCACTCTATGAGAAGCTGACGAAGGGCAGCTGATTTGATACCGGAAGGAGACGGCGAATGATGGATGATCTGACACAGAAGCTGCAATCGCTGCTCTCCGATCCGGAGAGTATGCGCAATCTTTCGGAGCTTGCCGCTATGATGCAGACGCCGGATACGGATGATCCGCCGTCCGACGCTGAATCCGCTGCGCCGAATGATTCCGGCCCGCTGCCGTTCGATCCGGCAAAGCTGATTGCAGTCGGGCAGGCCTTCTCTGCGGTACAGCAGGATGAAACCGCCTCGCTGATCCGTGCCCTGAAGCCGCATCTCTCTGAGAAACGCGCAAAGCGTGCCGATCAGGCAATCCGGATGCTGCGGCTCTGGTCGGCAGCAGGTATTCTGCGGGAAAACGGCGTCCTGAATGATCTCTTCGGCGGTGAAGCCTGATTCCGCAAACGCATTCTGATAAAAAGGGGGAGTTTCATGGCACAAGGCAGCCCGATATGGTGGATGCAGCGCAGCTGCTCTGTCCCGCCGCCAAAACCCGAACCCGCCTTTGCATCAGAACCGCCGCCGGAGAAAGCTCCGCTGACAGAGCCGCTCGCAGCCCTGACAGCCCGCTTCCGGCAGAGCGATCCGGAAACGCTGCTTCTGCTGGCGCTGCTCTGGCTCCTCTGGCAGGAGCACGCCGACCGCAAGCTTATCCTTGCCCTCGCATACATCATATGGTGAATAAGGAATTGCGGTGTCCGCTGCTCGGATGTATTATAATGATTCTGAAGCTTCGCGATTGCTTTGTTCCAACTGCAAAAGATGCTGCTTGAGATGCAGTCCGCCTGCATAGCCGGTCAGAGAACCGTCCGCGCCGCAGACACGGTGACAGGGCACAATCAGCCAGAGCGGATTCCGCGCCATTGCTGCGCCGACTGCTCTTGCCGCACGCGGATTTCCGACAGCCGCCGCGATCTCACCGTAACTGCGTGTCTCCCCGTACGGAATCCGCTGTGCAGCCATTCGGCAACTGCGCTGAAAATCCGTCCCGGTAATCTGATAGGGCACCGTAAAGCTGCGGCATTCCCCAGCGAGATATGCGCGCACCTCTTCCGCCGTCTTATCCGAAAGCGCTGTCGGCTGATGCGGATATTCCGGTGTTCCCGTGAGAAACCGCAGAATCCATACTGCCTGCGCCGTGCAGCCGGTTTCCAGCAATCCGGCCGCGGTCTGATAATATGCAAATGATAGCTGCTCCGTCATCTGCGAATTCTCCTTTGTACAGTCATATAAAAGCAATCCCGAAAGCAGTCCGGAACCGCTTTCGGGATTTTTGCGTATCAGATTTTAATGTGCTACCCACGCGAGCACCTGCTCCGGCTGCATAAAGCCGGAAACCCATGTGCCGTTGATCTTTGCCTGAACCGGAACCATATCGGAGCCGACCGGCAGCGAACTCTTTTCAACGCTCAGCAGCGTTCCGGCCGGAAGCGTTGCTGCGACTGTGGAAGTCGTGCTCGAAGCGGAATACAGAGAAGCATTCGCGCTGACAACACCGTAGGTCTCACCGGACTGCGGTGCAAAGCCGGTATTATGGCTGCCCGCCTGATTCCAGATTGCATCGCTCTGCTGATTTGCTTCAACAAGCTTATATTCGCCCCAGCTGCCCGCCGACATGCCGCGGTTCTGGAGTTCCTTTTTCAGCTGCTCTACAGCTTCATCGGATTCATACATCGCCTGCGCATCGCAGGTACTGGTGAAGATTTCCGCATCCGAGCCGTTTGTGCTGTCCGGACGGTTGCAGTAGAAGATATGATACTCCACCTGCCAGCCGACGCCGACCTGATAATAATGCAGACGTGCCCAGATATTGTCGCAGGTTCTGCAATTATAGTAGCCGATGACCTGATTCTCCGCGCCGGAGCTTGTATAGTAAATATAGGTATCATTCTCATCATAGGATTTGAGCATGAATGAGGTGCCTGTCTGCCAGGGATTTTCCTCGGTGCCGCCGGTACCGCCCAGCCAGTTATAGAGGCTGTAGCTGTTTGCGGGGGATACCACACGATAAGCCTGACCGCCGTGCAGGACAACCGTCGGCGCAGAACCGTCATCAAAGAAATACGCGGAATTGCCCTGACTCTGCGCACCGAGATAAAGTGCGAGCAGTTCATTATAGGGAACCTGCGCGGCCGTCGGTGCGGAATTCGGTGTCAGCTGCTGAACCTCCGTATGCGTTGTGCGCTCGGACGAAGCCGTCGTCTGCACAGTTGTTCTTCCGGTCGTTCTTGCGGTTGTCCGGCCGCCGCCCAGCGTGGTATGCAGCGCCTTTGTCGTGCTGACGCTGATCTTGCTGAAGCTGACCGACTGAACCGTAACAGTTTTCGGCGCCGTTGCCGCAGTCATTGTTGTGGTAGCGGTTGTGGTCTCACCGGTTTCAGCACTTGTTGTAGTCGTGGTCTCTTCGGTGAATTCCGGGACCTGCGTCGCGGTCGTTTCCGCGGAATCTTCGCCGCTGTTCCGCTCCATTTCCTGAAGCTCAAACGAAGAATTCTGCTCCGTCATCGGATGCTCCTGCGCATACCGCTCCCTCATCAGCATGACGGTCCACGTAATCAGCCCGGCGCATATGCTCAGCAAAACAGCCATGATAATGAGCTGCTTCATCTGCTTTTTCTGCTTGCTGTTTTTCTTCTTCGCCGCTTCGCCAGCGGGTTTCTGCGGTTCAGATCCGTATACTCCTGCCATGTTGCACAGACTCCTTTCCAAAAATGCTTATATCTAATGCTATCATACCAGAAAACGAGAAAAAAAGAAAGTATCATTACGATTTTCTGTCATAGTGTACAAAAACAAAGCTGGCTGCGTGCAAATTATGAAATCCTGTGCACATAAAAAAACTGCGTCTGCATGTCGGCGGGCGGCATACAGGCGCAGTCGGAAGGAGGCGCGCTGATTATTTATCCCGGATTGCATCAATCGGGCGCTTGGAAGCGAACTTCCGCACAGGCAGGAAGCTTGCGACTGCCGCAATCGCAACGGAGAGGACAGCCAGCAGCAGAATCTGCCGGATGCCGAAGTGCAGAACGGTAACCAGGATTCCCATTTTTACGCGCACGACATAATTGATGATAAAGACAGCCGCAGCGCACATGATCGCGGACAGGATAAAGTTGATCATCGCAATGACAAAGCTCTCGGAGAAGAAAATCCGGAATACATCCGCAGAGCGTGAACCGATTGCGCGGAGAATACCGATCTCCTGCCGCTTATAGTGAATACTGGTCGTGATGAAGTTTGCGAGCAGAAGCGCTGCAAAGACTGCGAAGAACAGGCCGATCCAGAAGAAGACCTTTGCGAGAACCTTCAGTGCAGTATTGACCGTATCCAGTTCATAGGTGACAGCATCGTTGATCTCATAGCGTGTGGTGATATCTTCTCCGTCACGGTAGCAGAAGCGGACGAACTTTTCGATCGCATCTCTGCCTTCCGGCATCGGGCCGACAGCGCTGTCATAAACGCCGTCCGTATCCGTGACGAGCTGTTCCATATAGCGCGTCGGAATGACAAGCGTGCTGCTGTATTTGCCCGCGGGATTGACGCAGCCGACGATCTTCGCGTCATACGTCTCATTCTGATAGTTGCGGTAGTCGCCGTCCTCCGCGAAGCCGAAGTGGATCACCCACTTGCCGTTCATCTTGCTGAGGAGATCCTGAATATTCTCTGCATTCGCTTCAGTCTTGCCGCTTTTAATATCCGTGATATCCGCAGCGAACGTTTCTTCGCCGCGATTGGTGCGGTATTCCAGATTTTGCAGATTGATGATGACTTCATCATCTGCAAGCTCCTTTTTCGCATCCCCGAGCCAGATGATCTCCGCTTCCGGAATCCGGTCCAGCGTGGTAAAATACGGCGAATAGCAGCCGCCCCAGCCGTTCTCGGTTTCCAGACTGACGGAATAATCTCCGTTTGAATTCTGCTCATAAACATCGGGCTCCTCGTCAGCCATTGCCTGCACCCTGCCCGGGCCGACCATTGCGCAGCCGGTATAGCTGTAATTGGTCGCGACACGCAGCTCGCTTATCATCATGTAATTGATGAGATCATCTGCGGTTGTATTCTGTTCGGTGTCTTCGAGCAGGCGGTCGTAGCGGCTCAGATCAAAGCCCGTGTCAATAACACCGGAAACGGTATAATCCACGCCCATGAGCCGGATCACCTTTCCGACCATTTCCAGCGGTGCGCCGACCTTTTGCAGCTTCGGCAGCTTTTTGGCATCTTCCGCAGCCGGTGCACGGTAGCCTGCCTTGACAAAGGTATCGCAGAGCGCCGCGCTGACAGCGATTTCATCCTTCTTTCCGTCCGGCAGCTTTCCGGCAACCAGCTTGAATTTCATCTGCTGCATGGATTCCTGCGTGATTTCCGTAAAGCCGCAGAAATGCGTCAGATTCGTCGGGTAATCGCCCTTGGTGAATTCATAGCTCTCGTCATACTGTGAATAAAAGCTGAGATCGGCATCATGCGGAATAAAGAGGCCGTTGAGCGGCAGGCCGGTATCCGTCCGGAGCTGCTCCAGATCCTGTTCAGAGATTTTCTCCCCGTAGGTAGACCACCAGGCATCCAGCAGCCCGCTGCCTCTTTTGACGGATTTGTTGACCGAGACACAGGTTGTATCGCTGTCAATCAGTGAATCGGTGCAGGCGCGGATATGGTCATAGGAGCTGAAGGTATCGACCAGCGAAAACAGCGTAAATGCGATAACGGAAAGTAAGATCGTCATGACAAGGCGGAAGCGCTTGTGCTTTAAGCTGCTGCATCCGATCTTGAAGGCGCTCTTCATCGGCAGCTTCGACTGAATCAGATTGAAGTCGGAGCCGTCCTGCACGGGGATTGCCGATGTATCGGTATCGCGGAAGCGCTGCGATCTGCCCGGCAGCGTGACGGTCGCGCCCGTCCGGAGCTGATCGAGATAGGCATTGATTTGCAGCCGGTCTTCCTCGGTCAGATGATAATCAGGCGGAATCTCAATGCTCGCGGAGCGGAAGATCAGGGATTTTTCCGCTTCTGCTTCCGCATCGTGACAGACCTCGACATCGCGGATGACCTTGCCGTCGGCCAGCTCAATGATACGGTCCGCATACTGCTCTGCATATTCGCGGTCATGCGAAACAATGACGACAAGCTTATCCGCGGAGAGCTTCTTGAGCGTATCGAGCACCTGGCGGCCGGTATTGGAATCCAGCGCGCCGGTCGGCTCATCCGCCATGATAATCTCCGGATTCTTGACCAGCGCACGCGCGATCGCGACACGCTGCTTCTGGCCGCCGGAAAGCTCATTCGGCTTGCGGTCGCCGTAGCCTTCCAGATCAACGGTCTTCAGGATGCTGTTGAGCTCTGCATCGGTCGCAGTCCTGCCCTGCAATTCCAGCGCCAGCGCAATATTCGCGCCGACGGTGAATTCTTCCAGAACATTGTACTCCTGGAAGATGAAGCCGACATAGGTATTGCGGTAGCTGTCAAAGCGCTGCTGCGTAAAATCCTTTGAGGAGATTCCCTTAATGATGATCTCGCCGTCGTCATACTGATCGAGACCGCCGAGCAGATTGAGCATCGTCGATTTGCCGCTGCCGGATTTGCCCAGCAGGAAGACCATGCCCTTCTCCGGAAAACGCAGCGAGACATGATCGACTGCCAGAACCGGAACACCCTTTTTCGGGTTATATGTTTTACATAGATTTTTTGTTTCAAGCATTGCTGCATTCCCTTTCTGTATAGCGCAATATTTTCCCTGTTGATAACATTATAGCAAATTCTTTATGAAGATACAATCCGCTTTATAATTAAGATTTCCTGAAGTTTTCTTAAAGCACCTACGGAACCGACATATCACAGCGCTTGCATTTGTATGAATTTTGTGCTATTATGATAGCGCAGATACTCGGATAATCCGGCTTCCCGGTCCGGTTCTGCCGCAGCAATCCGCTGTGATCCGCCGCAGGCCGCAATCATGGCAATCATGAAGATTTTATGAAGCTGCTTGCATTTCCGCTTGTAATATGATATGATAAATTCATGGATATGGTGATACAATCCGAACGGCGCTCCCTGCCGCGCCGCATTCTCGCAAGTGCAGGGCTTCCGCTGCTGAGCATCGTGCTCACGCTGGCGCTGTTTCTGCTGCTCAATCTGCTTTACGGCATATTCCCCTGCGGCACAAACAGCATCGTCTGGTGCGATATGGAACAGCAGGCTGTTCCGCTGCTTTTGCAGTTCCGCGAACTGGTCCGGAACGGGGAATCCATCCTGTTTTCTCCGTATGGAGCAGGCGGGATGCATTTTTATGCAATCTTTTGCTTTTTCCTGAGCAATCCGCTCTCGCTGCTCGTGCTGGTCACGGATATCCCGGCCGATCAGCTGGTGACGCTGATTGTATTCTTAAAGCTCTCGATTGCTGCCGGAACGGCAACCTTCTGGTTCCGCAGCCGCATCCGCGATTGCAGCGCTGAAACATCTGTCCTGCTCGGCATCATGTACGGCTGTTCCGGATACGGACTGTTTTACTATCAGAATCTGATGTGGTTGGATGTCATGATTCTGATTCCGCTTCTGATGTTCTCCATGCGCAGGCTGCTGAAGCGCACCGACCCGCTGCCCTATTTCCTTGTGCTGACCGCGATCATGCTTCTCAACTTCTATCTCAGCATCATGACCGTGATCTTTGTGGTTCTGTATATGGCGGTCTCCGTCCGGACGACAGTTCCCGAAGCACGCCGCAAGTCGATTTCGCTGCGGTTTCTGCTGGCGAGTCTCTGCGCAGGTCTTACGGCATCGTTCGTATGGCTGCCTTGCCTGATTCAGGTCATGCAGTCCGCCCGCGGCGTCAGTATCCCGGAGTATTTGCAGCAAATCGGTCTCTTCCGTCATCTAAAGGATAAAATTGCGCTGCTCGGCTGTACTTGTATCGGCTTCAGTGCGCTGATCATCCTCTGGCAGAAGGCGTCGCCGCGCATTTCTTCAAGAAAGCGTGACCGCCGCATCTTCCTGCTGCTGACGGCTGCTGCCGTACTCGATCCGGTCAATGTCATGTGGCATGGCGGAAGCTACCAGGCCTTCCCTTTGCGCTGGGGCATGATCCCGATTTTGCTGATGCTGACACTTGCCGGCAAGCAGCTTTCGGTCACGTTCCCGGCAGAAAAAAATGCGAATTTTTCAAAAACAACTGTGTATGTGATCATGCCCGGCATGATCGCAGCCACAGTCATCTGTGCGGTTCTCCTGCATATAACGCAGCGTGAACACATCTATTCCTATGTCTCGACACTCTGGGTCAGCGAAGAGAACCTGCTTCAGGTTCTGATCCTGATGTTCCTGCTGACGCTCAGCTACATGTTTGTCATTCTGTTCCGGCAGAACGGCGTGCTCACTGCGCGCATTTCAACCGGACTGCTCGCGGTATTGTTCCTGTGCGAATTCACATTCCAGTTTGACTGCTATATCGGGCACGCAGCCAACAGCGACGATCTCTATGCACAGACCATGTCCGCAGCGGGTGCTGTTCATCCGGACGACCCGACGGCCAGAATCCGGCAGACAAAAAAATATGCACATGCCAATATGATCGGCGCACTCGGGCTTCCGACGCTCGCACATTATACCTCGCTGACAAGAGAGGATTATCTGCACGGCGTCAAGCGCTTCGGTTACAGCTCCTACTGGATGGAAGTGCCCTCAACAGGCGGAACCGTCCTCTCGGATGCATTCTGGAATGTGCAGTATCTGCTCGGCACACAGACAGATTTTCCTTCGTGGACATCCCCCTGCTGGACGGACGGTCAGCTTGCCATTGCGCAGAGCAATCTGCTGCTCCCGGCGGCACACTATACCGACCTTGCGCCGGAACAGCTCGCAGACCTGCCGGACGGCAGCCGGATCGGCGTGCAGAAAGCACTCGCGAAACAGCTCGCCGGTTCACCGGAGCTCATCACAGAATATGAACCGACTGCACTTCAAAATGTCCGTCTGACCGTGAATGAGAAGGGCGAAACAGTCTGTACGCTGATCAATCCGGATACCGAAGGTGAGATTCGCTATTCGCTGTTTATCCCCGACCGGCAAATTCTCTATTTCGATCTCTATTCGCAAACCGGCACAGAGCTCAAAATCGCGCGGAATGATGCGGTTTCTATCCTGTATAACGGGCATAAAATCGCAGATAAATATCCTGAGGATAACCGCAACGGTTTTCAGATGCTCGGAGAATCCGATCAGGAATACGATGTCATCAGCATTCATGTCAAGCATGACTTTACCTGCGAAAGCTTCGGTGTTTTCAGCATCGCGGCAGAACCGCTCGCAGAAGCACTCCGGCAGACCGGCGGAACCGGTCTCCGGTATCAAAACGGCGTCTATACCGCCGATTTCAGCTGCGATCACCCGCAGACACTCATCCTCGCCGCCGCTTATGACGAAGGCTTTACGGCCGAAATCAACGGCGAACCCGCGGAAGTTTACCGCGTCAATGACTGTCAGCTTGCTGTCAGGCTTCCGGCCGGCAGCGGGACTGTCAGACTGCAATACCATACGCCCGGACTGCGGCTCGCTGTGATAGTCAGCTGTATCGCTGCTGCTGCGGCGCTCCTGCTGTATCTGCTGCGCGGGAAATTCCCGGATCGTCTGCGGTCGGCTGCCGGAAGCGGTGCGGCGGTATTGCTCCAGCTCGGATACGGGCTGGTTCTCCTCATCGTCTACATCATTCCGGTCGCAATCAGCCTCTATGGGATGATTTCGTAGGCGCAATCTTAAACAAAAATGCAAAAAATGCACATCTTCTGGAAAATCAGACAGTTTAATATGTTTCTTTTTACAAATATTTTACCCGTATTTCACAAAATAGACATATTCCAAGATTATAATGAAAATGTACCGATTTTCATGTAATCAGGCGCTTTCCAATATGTCCGGTCCCTGCGGACAGGAAACCCGCGCCGCAAACTATATTTACGAAACAGAGAGGAAATCATATGGACACGAAGGGTATCAGCAAACTTGATCTCAAGCGCAGAAACCGCAAACAAATTCTGCTTGCAATCCGCCAGGCCGGAATGCTTGCACGCGTGGATATTGCCGCACAGCTTTCCCTGACGCGTGCTGCCGTCACGATCATCACAAACCAGATGATCGCCCAGAATATCCTTGAGGATATGAACAGCCCGGCTGCGGAGCTTCCCAATGAGCCGAAGAAAAAAGGCAGAAAAAAGACAATGATCCGGATCAATCCCGGATTCAAGCATGTACTCGGTGCCGTTGTCAATGAACGTGCAATCAGCGTCGGACTTTCCGACATCAACGGCGCACCGATTGATAACCGCTACCTCGAGATCAACGATGATTCCAAAACCGAAGAGCTGATTACATTCATCGTTTCAAGCTGCCGCGAACTGATGCAGAAGCATTCGCTCAGCAATAAGCAGATTCTGGGGCTCGGCGTCGGCATCGTTCCGGCACGCTGGGAGATGTTCCGCGCAGAGGAAAAGAACGGAAAAATCAGCTTTGCAAAGCTCTGCTATCTGCTGGAGATGGAGCTGAGCCTCCCCGTACTCGCCGAAAGCGCAATCGGCCTCTACGCGCTGGCTGGCATTGACTATACAGATCCCTGCACCTCGAATCAGCTGCTGATCTATTCCGGTCAGAAGTTCCATTATTCGATCGTGCTCGGCAATGAGCTGATCGGCGGATTCCATCGTGATACTTCCGTCATCGACCGCATGGTCATCACACCCGGCGGTGCTTCCTGCGAGGGATATCCGGACGGCTCTGTTCATGCAGAACTGACGCGTACGGCGCTGCTCGCAAAGATTGCCGCTGCAACCGGCCAGACCATGACAATGGATCAGGTCAATGCGGAATATGATGCCGGTAATCCGAAGGTCACAAAGATCTATGAGCAGACCATTTCCGATCTCGCAAGACTCATCTACAATCTCTGCACGGGAAGCAATGTGAGCTGCGCAACGCTGCAGTGCTTCCGCATCTCCGAAAAAGCACATAAAAAGCTTGCGGATACGCTCATGGAGCTGACCGGCGATGAAAATCAGATCGCACTCCGGTTCAGCAGCATCGACGGAACGGATGCTTACCGCGCAGGCTGCACCCTTGCAATCGAAAAGCAGTTCTTTGAGACCGGCGGTATGCTCCCCGGCGAAACAAATGTCTAAAATCTCATAAAAGCGGGAAATCAGCCGCCGGTTCTTTTCGCAAGCCGGCGGCTGATGCTTTTCCGCATAAAATAAGGGAACCGAGCGCATCGGTTCCCTTTGTTTATTATGGTCATGCTTCCATTTGTTTTCCGAGAAACTGTGCAGCCGCTGAAATCAAAGAACGCTGCAAATCACTCGGAACGGTTTTGCTGTCCGGTTCGGGTGCATCCAGAAACGCAACTGCGCCTGTCACATCGCCTGCCGTCAGAATCGGGAGCGCCGCAAACGCCGTGCGCTGCAGCTCTGCCGAAGGGCGAAGATGTGCGCTGTCGTGCTCTGCCGCATAATAGGCATGGCGGTTCATCATCAGCGCTTCCAGATCCTGAGATGCCCGCCGTTCTGCAAATTCCTTTTTCGGCGTTCCCGCTACTGCTACGACATGATCCCGGTCAAAAACCAGTACGCCGCAGCCCGCAAGCCGCTGCATGATCTCCGCAACCTGTGCCGCATTTTCGCTCATCTCGCCAAGTGCTGAGTATTTCCGGAATACGACCTCTCCCTCCGGACTCGTGTATATCTCAAGCGGGTCTCCCTCCCGGATTCTCATTGTCCTGCGGATCTCCTTGGGTATGACCACGCGCCCGAGATCGTCGATTCTTCTCACAATACCGGTTGCTTTCATCTTGTGCCTCCTGTTTATGGTTTCGCTATTTTGGATAGCATATCGGTATTGTTTGCCGAAAGCCGGAAAATATGCCAGTGGAGAAAAATGGAAAGCTGAAAACAGATTCCTGACACTGTTCAGAGCGATATTTGAAAAGGAATAAGGGCGTGGATCCGGCCAATATCGAAGAAGCGAACAAAAATATGAATAAATGATCGGCATAAAAATGAGCGACAGGGACACTGTAGAATAGTGTCCCTGCCGCTTTGTCAGGTAAGGGTAAAGCTTTGCGTCTTCCCCTCTGGTATCAAAAATGACATAATGGAATCCTAAGTAAGTCTTTGGACTGTTCTGACAATAGACAATATAATTCATTCTGAATATACATCTGATTGGAGGCCTTTTCTATGCAGAAATACTGTAGTATCGTCAAAACCAGACTTAATATGCTTTTCCGCAACATGGAGAAAAATGCATCGGATTTTGTAGTTGATCCAAAACGGGACTTTGTTCGTAAAAGTGAGTTTTCTCTCTCTAAAACGATGCGATTCATTTTAGGTATCCTGAATATCAGCATAAACCTTACCGCCCATGGGTGACATCAGTCGTTTGCAGATAAACAAGCCCAGACCGTTCATATAATTCCTTGCCGGGTTTATTATAAGCATGATGTAAGGGAATAATAGTTCACATCTGCCAAGCCAGAGATCTGCGGAGCCGAAATGCATGACCGCGTTAATATGAGCCTTTTTCCGGTTGCTTCTGCTCCTTCGTAACAGGCTTTCCATTATTTTCAAGCTGTTTTGTCCGGCTGAAACGGCGGTTCTGTGTACGCTCTATCTCTCCGGTCTTTTTATGAAGCTCGTCAATAAGCTGTTTTCCGTTGCCGGAAACCGCAATGTTCTTGAGCTTACTGAAGTCTTCCCATGTCTTTATTTTTGCGATCATCTGCTTGAAATCCGGACGTTCCTCCAACTCTCTGGCACCCAGTTTGATGCTGTCAACACTGAGCGCATCCTTAAAATCAGCGTCTTTTAGTGCAGGATTGGCTGCTGCTTTCCGGAGCTTTCCGCCGATTGTATTGGCGGCAAGTGTCAGCGCGCAGAATTCTGCAAGCTGTTCCTTCTGCCCCTCCAGATAGACCTTTTTGTCTTCGCCCGCCGGACAGGTCTCCTCACCGCCGAGCTTCCCCTCAAACGCAGTTCTGATCTCTTCAAGCTTGCTGTTGAGCAGTACTTCAACATCCGGCGCTTTGTCATTATGCTGCATTTTCCCGGCAACGGCGGTCTTGTCCTTCTGCACGATATCTGCCTGATTCGGAGCCTTTGCCTGCGGCTGTTCCTGCTGCTTTGCAGACTCCTTTTTCTGGTCGCGCAGTGAACGCTCGGCAGCATCCACCGCATAACGGCATGCCTTCATGGCATCTATACATTTTTGGGTCCTTGCGCTGAAATGTGCCCCCTCCCTTTCCTCCTTGGCCTTTCTGTTCAGATAAGCATCTATCTTCTGTCTTGCTTCTTCGGCTTTTTTTCTCTGCGTTTCAAGGGGAATCTGCTTGTCCGTTTCAGCCGCAGCGCCGTTTCTCAAAGAATTCAGCTCTTCAACGGCGGTAACTGCATCGGCAAAATCCTTCTTGCCGAAAAATACCTTCTTTCTAGCTTCCTTCGCACTTGCTGCCGCCACAGACAGCTTTTCATCCATCGTAGCTGTCAGCACTTGAATCTCGAGCTGTGAGGTGCCGGGCAGCTTGGTTACTTTCGGGAGGAGACCTTTTTCCAGGATAAGCTCACCGGTCACAGGGTCCTTATCGGGACGTGCATCAAGGAAAGGTCCGTCTAACAGCACCTTTATATTCTTTTGTACAAACTTATGGTCATTTGCCAGCGCATCCAGGGGATTGTCTTTCATCTGTACGATGTCACTGCTCCGTGCGCCTACATTTTCTGATTGCCCTGAAAAAGACGACGGCAGCAGCCTTGTGAAGGGTTTATCCGGATTCTTCTGCTGGGCATCCCGATATGCGTCAAGTATATAGTTCTGCTGCGCACGGCTGGCTGCAATTTGTGCCAGAGATTTCTTCAGCGCTTGGGGATCGGTTTCGGTCATGATAACGCCTACCGCCTTATTGATCACACCTTCAGCAGAAACATAATTGCTGATTGACATGATGGGATAAGCCTCAAGATATTTATTATAGCTATTGATAACGCCTTTGGTATCAGCCTTTGCCGCCTCGATTACCTCTGGCTTTAATCTAGCCATCTCCTGCGTAATGTCAAAATCAATCATTGCCATCTGGGCGAGTATCCGCATTTCATGCTTATTGCGGAAGTCAGGGTCTGAAAAGTCTATTTTCTTTGCGAGTTCGTTGATTTGGGCAGCCTCAGCCTTTCTGCCGTCATAGATCATCTTTCCGATCACCTTTTTTGCCTGATCCGCAGGCTGTTTCAGTACGTCCATGACGTGAGAAAAGGCAGCCTGCTTTTCCGCTGCAAGCTTGTCGGGGTCAACAATATCCTCAATGGAATACCCCTGTGAACACATAAACAATGATGCTAAAGCATGACCGGCAGTTCGGTCTGGTGTAAAAATCCCAGCGATAGCCGGACGTTTATCTGGATCGGCGTAGAGTTTTCCTGGATATTTGTCAAAGTTTGCATGTCTCTGGCGGATAATAGAATTATCAAACTCTGAGCCATTATCTTGAATGGCTTGCTCTATCCTGTTTATACGGCTTTTATTGATACTGCTCCCGGCGGCAACCGCCATAAGATTTGCCTGCTGAAAAGCTTTGAGCATCTTCGCATCCGTTTCAGCACCGCTTTGGATATAGCTGCTTATCTTATCACTTATATTCTTGAACTCGGAAGCTACAATTTGTGCTTCTGAAGAACAGACAAATTCTTTCTCAGCGCACTCCTCTGCTATGGTCTGGACAGTCTGAACAGCATCCGCTATCTCCATGTATGCAGTATTTTTTTCCTTAGGAGCAGCATCATCCAGAATATCATTTATCTTTTTTGCCTGATCGGCAGCCTTTTTGAAATCCATGGGTTCAAGAGCGTCTAGCGTATATTTCGTACTTTCATCACGAAAGGCTTCACTTTGGGCTGCTGCCTCTGGTATGGATCCGTAGGCGCCTCTTATCTCTGTTTCAAGAACAAGTTCATTCTCGGCGTTCAGTTCCTTATTGACGACAGGGACAGCAACGCCCGCCACTGAGCCCAGTCCCTCTGTGAACTTCGCCTCAGCGTCTATCAGAGCATCAGTCAGCTCATCCTTGTTCTTTGCATCGACTATGCTTTTGAACAGTTCCGACTGCCTGATCTGCGCCATACTTAGGTCTTCGAGTTGATCTACACCGTTATCCTGGGCAAGAATGACTTCTTCATTGGTGATAGTCGTATTATTATAGGCAATATTGAGCTTTCGCTCTGCCTTTTTGATACCAGGCGCCATCCTTACCTGGTCATAAAGCTCTTTATCCTGGGGTGTGACACCCACGGAGAGCAGTGCCCTGTTGAGGATTCCATGAGACAGCTCATTGAACTGCTTCTGATCTGTGCCGGGTATCGCACTGACATAGCCGTTGAATAGCATTTCAGCGGCAAGCTGTTCCTTCTCCTCCTTAGTAAGCGTGTCAAACTCATTGAGGAGGCGCTGCTGCTTTGCATTTGCCTGTGCTCTTGCATCATTTGCCTTTCTGTATACCTTGAGCTTTGACTTTGCTATAGGGAGACCGGAAGGCTCTATGCCGAATTTGTTCTCGTCCAGCACATCATTGATCAGCGTAATGCTCTGCCCTGCGATAGAAAGGTCATTGCTGTCCGGCATAAACTCGCTGATCTTCTTGACAGCGTGATCTGCATAGGTCTGCAGGTGCTTTTTCAGCAGACTGTCATCACCGTCTTTATAGGCTTTCAAAGCAGCCTGAGCGTCCCTGCGGCCTGCGGAGAGAATCTGCGCTGTCTGCGGTGGAACTTGACCGCCTGCTGCCTGCTCCATGATCAGGCGCTGATTGTTGGGCACGATATCAGTGCCGACTTCAAAGTCTCCCATGGGGTATGCCAGTCTGTCGGGATTCAGGGAAGCTCCGACAACAATCGCGGCAACGGTCTTTTCATCAAGTCCTTCCGGGATCTCCAGGGGAAGGGCTTCCACACCTTCAATGACACCGTTTGCACCAAAGGCATCGATCAGCGGCTGATATCCGCGGTAAGAAGACTGAAGCTTTTTTTCGCTGAGAAACCTTTTTCTTTCTTCTGCTGAATGAGGCACAAAAACAACTCCTTTCGCTTTCATTTTTGCGGTTTCTTCTGCTCCTTCGTAACAGGCTTTCCATTATTTTCAAGCTGTTTTGTCCGGCTGAAACGGCGGTTCTGTGTACGCTCTATCTCTCCGGTCTTTTTATGAAGCTCGTCAATAAGCTGTTTTCCGTTGCCGGAAACCGCAATGTTCTTGAGCTTACTGAAGTCTTCCCATGTCTTTATTTTTGCCATCATCAGCTTGAAATCCGGACGTTCCTCCACTACTCTGGCACCCAGTTTGATGCTGTCAACACTGAGTGCATCCTTAAAATCAGCGCCTTTTAGCGCAGGATCGGCTGCCATTTTCTTGAGCTTTCCGCCTATCGTATTGGCGGAAATTGTCAGTGAGCAGAATTCTGCAAGCTGTTCCTTCTGCCCCTCCAGATAGACATCTTTGTCTTCGCCCGCCGGACAGGTCTCCTCACCGCCGAGCTTCCCCTTAAACACAGTTCTGATCTCTTCAAGCTGGCTGTTGAGCAGTGCTTCAAAAGCCGACGCTTTGTCATTATGCTGCATTTTCCCGGCATCGGCGGCCTTGTCCTTCAGCCCGTTGTCTCCCTGCTTCGGAGCCTCCGCCTGCGGATGTTTCTGCTGCTTCTCAGGTGCATTTTGCTGCTCCGGCGCCGTTTGCTGTTCGCGGAGTGAGCGCTCAACATCATTCACCGCAGAAAGGCAGGTCTTCATCGCCTCTATACATTTTTGGGTTCTCGGGTTGAAATGTGCGCCCTCCCTTTCCTCCTTGGCCTTTCTGTTCAGATAAGCATCTATCTTCCGTTTTGCTTCTTCGGCTTTTTTTTGCTGCGCGTCAAGGGATATCTGCTTATTGCTTTCAGGCGCATCACCGCTCCGCAAGGCATTCAGTTCTTCAACGGCGGCAACTGCTTCTGCAAAATCCTTTTTGCCGAAAAAGATCTTTTTTCTTGCTTTCTTTGCCTCTGCTGCCGCCATAGACAGCTTATCGTTCAGCGCGCTTTCGGTACCTGAAGCTTCCTTTCCGTTCTGTTCAGATAAGCTGCTGCCTTCCGTCTTGCTTTTTTTGATTTCTTCCTCTGCGCCTGCTGCCTCCATAGGCTGCTTATTGTCCGGCGCGCTTTCGGTACCTGAAGCTTCCTTTCCGTTCTGTTCAGATAAGCTGCTGCCTTCCGTCTTGCTTTTTTTGATTTCTTCCTCTGCGCCTGCTGCCTCCATAGGCTGCTTAT
>CAMNFV010000041.1 GCA_946537515.1 uncultured Ruminococcus sp.
AAACAGCTTCTGCCGTATCTTCTGCGATTTCTTCGATCTCATCAAGAACAGGCTCGCCACCGGTAATTGCCGCAATCGCGTCCGAAATCTCATCGGTCACAGGCTCAGTCGCAGGAGTCTCGATAACCGTTTCTTTGACTTCATCAACAACAGGCTCAGCCGGATTTTCAGCAATCGTTTCTACAGGTGCAGCAGTCTCCTCGGGAACAGCAGGCGGATCAAAGAAGCTGAGCTGTACCTTCGGGCATTCACGGACAATTTCAGCAGCACGGTCAGAGAATCTGCTCGGCATTACAATCTCCTGGAGATTTTCACAGCCGACAAACGCACGAACGCCAAGGAAGCGCAAGGTGTTCGGAAGCACGATCCGCTTCAGACTGGAGCATTCCACAAATGCGGCCGGCTCAACTGCCAGGAGTCCTTCCGGACAAATCACCTCTTCAAGCTGCTTCATTCTGACAAATGCACTCGTTCCGATCATCCGGACAGAAGGCGCCAATACAAAGCGCTTCATCGAATGCTTGCCGAGAATACCGTGATACATATAAGATGCGATGACCAGATAGCCATTCGGAACAGTAACTGTTCCGTCTACCGGATCAAGTTCTGCTGCATCGCTGGAAGTCAGGATCCAAGGGCAGTCCGCTGTCAGCTGACGAACGCGAACCGGTCTCGCATTGCCGAAATACATCAGAATCGACGGCTCGCGCATAAACAGTACTGCTGCTGCATCGCGGTCAAATTCTTCCGGAAGGAAGATATCACGCAGACGTTCACAATCATAGAATGCCGCATAATCAAACTCGGTCAGCGCCTTCGGCACAGTCAGCGTCATCAGCCGCTGATTATAGCCGAATGCATAGCTGCAAAGGCGAATTACACCAAGCGGAATCTCGAACTTTGTCTGATTGGACATTTCAGAAAGCGCAAGCGGTGCGATGATCGGATGCATCCGCATTTCCGTCAGACGTTCATTGAAATTGCTGCAGGAACGGCTCAGTTCCAGCGTAAACATGCGCTGTTCGCTGACAGGCTGGAAATGCGGTGCAACAATATTCATAATTCCGTCGGACGGTGTCTGCTCATAGTTCTTCATCCGGCCGTCCAGCCAGTTGACCGTGATTTTGACAGGCCCGTCAAGGATAGCAGGAAGCTGATCCTCAAAGCGCTGCGGAATCGTCAGCGAATTCAGATTTGTACAGCCGGAAAGTGCGCAATTACCAACCGTTTCGACCGAATCCGGAATCCGCAGGCTGACAAGCGTATTACAATTTGTAAATGTATTTTCGTTGATAGTCCGCAGCGTCTTCGGCAGGCGGATCTGTTCATACTGGCAAGGCGCAGCAAATGCGTACGGGCCAATATACGAAACCGAATCAGGCAGAACCAGACGGAACGGTCCGGTGCAGCCGGTAAACGCATTCATTTCAACGATGCGGAGTCCTTCCGGAATGATAATATGCCGTGCGGCTTCCAGTCCGGCGAATGCATACGCAGTTACTCTGCGAACGCTCTTCGGCAGAATAACAGTCGTCAGAATATGCTCCGGCTCCTCTGCACGCAGATCAAGTTCTTTTGCACAATAGGGCGCAATCGCGGTGTATCCTTCCGGGATTTCAAGAATATGATTCCGGACAGTCAGCTTCTTCATCTTCTGGGCTGTCAGAATATCATCATACTGCTCCATCAGATCCGCAACCGTTTCAATACGCGGTCTGGAAAGAATCTTCTTCTTCGGCCAATGCAGCTTGATCTCCGGCCGGAACAGGAACAGATCAACTGCTTTTCTGTCCGGATAATCCGCAGGCAAATAGACATCGGTCAGACGTGTACAGCCGGAGAATGCATCCGGTTCCACCTCTGTCAGAGAATTCGGGATCTCAAGAGCCATGAGGCGCGGGCAATCCCAGAACGCCTGCGATTCAACGCGGCGAACACCTTCCGGAATCTCAAACCGTTCACCGGCTTCCGCACCGCAAAATGCACGATAGCCAATCACGGTATAAGTCTTCAGCGCATTGCTGCGTTCAACAGGTCCGGGCATATTCTTGCTGGTCTCATGATCAAACAGCTTCTCATTGCTGCCGTATTCACCGTGATGAACCGGAACAAACGGGATCGTCTGATCAAATTGTTCTTCGTGATATGCCGGTCTTTGCTGCATCGAAACCTGCTCCTCATTTGGATTTTGAACGACAGGAGCCACAGGTTCCTGAACAGGCGTTACTGCCTGCGGCAGCGGGGACTCCGCAGTCATTTCAGGGACAACAGCTGTGCCGCGATTCAGCGACATCTGGGCTTCCGTCGGCGGTGCAGCATCTGCATGGACGCCGGTTCCGCCGGAGAGCATGTCAATCTTCTGCTGAAGTTCCGGAATCACACTCAGCTTATCCTGTACATCCGACAGGGTTCCGGCCATATTCTGAAGATCACCGACCGCGCCGACCTTTTCGGTAAGTGCATCAACCTGCTCCTGAATACCCGAAATCTCCTCAACCTTCGTCTGCAATTCCGGAATCACGCTGACCTTTTCCTGCACATCCGTAATCGCTTCGACAGTTTCTTTCGCGTCATTGATGGCGTCAAGCTTTTCCTGAACGCCGTCCAGAGCGCTGATGGTTTCCTGTGCGCTTTCGATTTTCTCATGCACCTGGTCAAGTGCGCTGATCTTTTCCTGTGCGCTGTCGATCGCGTTAATTTTCTCCTGCACATTTTCAAGCGCATTGATCTTTTCCTGCGCATTGTCAATGGCCTCAATCTTTTCCTGAACCCCGTCGATTGCAGAAACCTTCTCCTGAATATCAGAGATTGTTCCGGCCATTTCCTTCAGGCTGCCGACCGTTTCAACAGATGCCTTCAGATCCGCGAGCTCATCGACTTTCTCCTGAATAGTATGAATCGTATCGACTGCTTCTTTCATTTCGGAGATTGAGCCGACCTGTTCTTTTACTTCGGAGAGTTCAGAGGCAATCTGGGATACATCGCCGATCTGCTCCACCTTATTTTCCAGATCAGAAAGATTCCGTACCTTTTCCTCAACAGCTTCCTGTACATCGGAAATCTGCTGCATTTTGGACTGCATTTCAGCAAAGTCGTCAATCTGCTTTTGCAGATTTTCAAGTGTTTCCGCGGAATTTTGCAGAGACTGGACTGCATCATAATTCTCCTGCATCTTCGAGAGATTTCTCTGAAGCTGCTCAAACATCTCCGGATCGACCTGAGTACCTGCTGTCATTGCGCCTGCATTGGCAGCAAGATTCTTGAGCTGCGACTGCATCGAAGCAATCGAAAGTTCAATCTGGCGAACAGACTCCGGATCAATTTTCTTTTTGCGTCCGTCAGCAAAAGCAGACTGAATCCGGATATCAGACGGAATCTGCGCCTGTTCTTCGGGCTTCCGCTCATTCTCTGCTTCATCATCCTCAAAAGCAAGCTCGGGCAGATTCTCGTCATCATGCCAGTCAGGGCGCGGCATACCAGGATCCATCCAGGTGATAGAAGGATTCGTCAGATCGCCGAATACGCGCTTGGTCTCATTCTGGTCATGGATAATACGCGGTATATAAAGGATTTCAAGCGAAGGACAGTTTCCGAGCGTAGACTGTTTGACTGTCTCACAACCGGCAGGAATATAGAGTCTCTGGAGAGAACGGCAGTTCCAGAATGCGCTGTTGCCGATGCTCTTGACCGTTTCCGGCAGCTTCATACTGCGAATCGAAGCACAGTCAGAGAAAGCGCCTGCGCCGATTGAAGTCACCTTTTTGCCGAATTTCACTCTGCGCAGCGCAAAGCAGTTGCTCAGGAGTTCATCCGCAACAGCTGTCAGCTCCGGCGGGAGCTTGATTTTCTCAAGTTTCGGCAGGTTCATAAATGCACCGGCGCCGATCTCGCGGATCGAATCAGGCAGCTTAATCGTTTTCAGCTGACGGCAGTTGGCAAAAGCACACGGATCAATGAATTCTGTACCGTCTGCAACCTCAATTTCCTCCAGCGTCTGCAAAAACGAAAATGCATACGCGCCGATCTTGCGGATTGTATTCGGAAGGACGACCTTCTTGACGCCTCTGGTAGCAATGCCTTTCATAGCGCCCGGCAGAATCATGTGATAATTTGGCGGGATAACGAGTGTTCCGTTGCCGTCAATCGTGAGCATAGATGCGCCGCCGTGTGTCAGGATACCCGAGTGCTCATCTATAATCTGCTGGACAGTCTTGCTCTTCGCAAATGTCACAACTCTCGTACCAATCGAGAATGTCTTTCCAAAGAAAACAGTTGCCTTCGGACAATGGAAAAACAGATCCAGTACCTTTTCCTCATTAAAATCAGACGGAACCGTAATGTTCTTCAGCGCATTACAGTCATAGAAACACCAGCGGTCAAATTCTCTCAGCGAGGAAGGAAGCGTCAGAACTTCAAGCTGACTTGTATTCTTAAAGCTCCTTGTGTAGAACGCATAACTTGAAATCTTCGTTATACCTTCCGGAATGACAAGAGTTTTAACCTGGGAAAAGCCTGCAAGCGCGCCGCTCGCGATCTCGGTAAAATCGAACGGAAGGGTCACTTTCTCCGTATTGGTACGAATCAGTCCCTTCGCATCCTCACGTGTAAAAACACGTACTGCCATGTGTCTCGGCCTCCTTTACAGCGAAAAATTGATAAAAAATACTGCTATTTATACAGCGATATTATCAATTAGAATTATTATACCATTTTTCGGAAACAATTTCAAGTCTATTTTGGTATTTTCTACATTTTTTTTAAAAGAACAAAAAGAGACGCACGGAAACACCATGCGTCTCTGGATAAATCGTACAAAATTAGTCCAAATGGGCAATCCTGCGCAGAATGACAATGACATCATCACCGTTCACACTGCCGTCACCGTTCGTATCGGCACGTTCCTTGCCCTTTGCCGAAATCACAGCATCCGGATCCTCCGCAACAAATCTAGCAAGCAGAACAGCATCCGAAACGTCAACTACATCGTCACAGTTCACATCAAGCGGATCGCCGTCGGTTACAACAGCAGGAACTGTGCTGACAACATCTGCTACCTTGGTAATCGCAGCGCCGACCGTAATCTCAGAAGGATTTGTCTTATAGCCGCCGATATACAGATCATATTTGGAACCTGCCTTCAGCTCCGGCGAAGAAATCAGAATATAGTCAAATTTTTTATTCGGATTTTTGGAGAATACCGCAGTATCAGCGCCGGCAGCCTTCAGCTCAATACGCTGTTCCTTTGCAAGCTGCTCTTTGGTGTTAATCAGCAGAACCGGCTGCGTGGAAGTTTCAGCAACCTTGATCGAATTATCCTTCAGATCTGCTTCGGTCTGGCCGTCGCTCAGAACATCCTTTGTTGCTGTTGCAAAAACGGTACCACCTGTAATATTGACGCCGCCTGCCACATTCGTAATGCCGCGGTCGCCGTTTGCTTTCAGATCACCGCCGGAGATATCGACCTTCGTTTCGCCCTGAACAGCATCATTGCCAGCCTTGATTTCCGTATCGCCGCCGGAAATCAGAACTTCGCCCTTTGTGGACTTGACGCCGTCGCCGTTTGCGTTGACATCGAGCTTACCGCCTTTGATTTCAACAGATTTTTTGCCGCGGATCCCGTCCGCTGCATCTGTCTTAACCTTAATATCGCCTCCGGTAATCTTGACATCATCATTGCTGTGCAGACCGTGCTGATGTGCCGCTTCAATGCGGAGTTTACCCGTGCCTTCGGGACCGCCGCTCTTGATCGTAATATCATCCTTGGAATAGATAACAGCGTTCGTATCCTCGGTATAGGTCTCGCCGTCATAGAGAAAATTCTCGGTTCCGTCCATAAGATTGATCGAAGTATTCTTCGCATTGACAACATAGACTGCCGCAGCTGTCTTTCCGGTGATATTGACACCATTAAAATAGAGTTTTACTGTACCGGCATCCGCGGTAGTATCGGCAACATTGACAATAATCTGTCCGTCCGACAGCTTGCCGGAGAACTCATATGCGCCGGAAGCAGAAATTGTAATCTTCGTGCCATTGATTGTGACATTCTTGCCCTCAGCGGTTGCGGCGGTATCATTCAGTTTCACGGTAGCGGTCATCTCGACCGTTTCCTCAACAGGTGCCGCCGCTTCCTCTGCATAAACAGGAAGAATCGGCATTGCGCTCAGGAGGACTCCGGCACTCAGAATCATTGCGCTCATGTTTCTAATTTGTTTCATTTCAAATCATCCTTTCATGGTATGGTAAGATTTCGGCGTTCCCCCTTCGCCATTCGTATTCAGTTTAACACAATTCTCCGTTGATGTCAATTCAAAATAATCAATTTCGCAAAATTTGGCATTAAATTCCGCGAAATATTAAAGCATCTTTCAGATTTTGCGGATCTGTAATCACAGATCCTGCATAGAGAATCAGCATTTTGCCCCTTGCATTTCTTTCATAAAGTATGTATAATAGTATAGTATGCAAACGATATGCAGAAAGGAGTATTTCTTTGATTCTGAAAGCTTTAAAAAAGTACTGGCACTTTGCCCTTCTCGCATCCGTCTTCATGGTGCTGGAAGTCTATGTCGATCTGCGTCAGCCGCGCCTTATGGCTGAAATTGTCGATGAAGGTATCTTAGGTCTCCATAACGGCGGCATCTCTGACATCGGAATCGTAACAAGCACCGGCCTGCGCATGATTCTTGTCGTCATATTCGGCGGAATCTGCGGCATTCTCAGCGGTGTCTGCACGAATCTTTGCAGTCAGAATTTCGGAAATGACATCCGGAAGAATGCGTTCCGCCGCATTATGCACTTCTCATTCTCACAGACTGATGATTTCTCGGTCGGTTCGCTGATTACACGCACGACAAGTGATGTGACACAGGTGCAGAATATGGTCGCGCAGCTGATCCGCGGCTGCGTGCGCTGCGGCATGTTCTTTATTGCGGGGAGCATTGCTTTGGTATCGCTGGCGGCGGATTTCGGCTCCGTCATCCTGATCGCTATGCCGATTCTGCTGCTGGAAGTTGCTTTTGTGCTCTGGCGGACAAATCCGCTGTTCCGGCTGCTGCAGAACCGGCTTGACCGCATGAACACCGTCATTCAGGAAAATGTCGCCGGTGCGCGTGTCGTCAAGGCATTTGTTCAGGAAAAGCGGGAATCCGAACGCTTCGCAAAGAGCAATGACGATCTGGTCGATACGCAGTTCCGCGTCCTGATCCTGATGTCCTACATGCGCCCTGTCATGAACATCATCCTGAATCTTGCAACAATCGCGATCATTCATATCGGCGGTCTGCGCGTACAGGACGGCAGCATCGCGCCCGGCACCGTAATGGCAGCTATCACGTATCTCTCCCAGATTCTCAACGGCATGATGATGCTCGCAATGATCTTCCAGACTGTCACACGAGGCATTACATCTTCCCGCCGTCTGCGCGAGATCATGGATGCTGAACCGCCCATTCAGGACGGAACGGAACCTGCCCCTGCAAAAGCCGGCAGCATCTCCTTTCAAAATGTCAGTTTCTCTTACCCGGACAATGATGCTTCAGTTTTACGAAATATCAATTTATCCGTTGAACCGGGAGAAACGCTTGCGATCATCGGTGAGACCGGCTGCGGCAAGAGCTCCCTTGTCAATCTGATCCCCCGCTTTTATGATGCAACGTCCGGAACCGTTGAAGTAGACGGCGCCGATGTCCGCAGCTATCCCCTCAATGACCTGCGGGATCGCATCGCATTCGTTCTGCAAAAATCAGAGCTGTTCTCTACAACGATCCGTGAGAACATCTTAATCGGCAATCCGGATGCAACAGAAGCAGAAATTGTATCGGCTGCTAAGGCGGCACAGGCAGATGAATTCATCCGGCAGCAGCCGGACGGCTATGATACTCCCGTTGCGGAATCCGGCACCAGTCTTTCCGGCGGACAGCGCCAGCGCATTGCGATTACCCGCGCACTCGTCAAACATGCAGAGATCCTGATTCTCGATGACTCCACAAGTGCGCTGGATTTCAGGACAGAGGCTTCCTTGCAGTCTGCGCTCCGCGAGCAGTATCGCAATGTTACAAAAATCATCATCGCGCAGCGGATTTCGTCGGTCCAGAATGCCGACCGGATCGCGGTCATTGACAACGGAACGGTAGCTGCCTGCGATACGCATGAAAACCTGCTGAAATCCTGCAAAATTTATCAGGATATCTATGCATCGCAGGTCAAAAAGGAGGCGTAAGAAATGGCGGAAAAATATCAGTCTCAGAGCGCACAGCCAAGCTTCCGGCGCGGTCCCGGCAATTTCGGCGCACCGGTTGAAAAGCCGCAGGACGCGAAAAAAACACTTCGGCGTCTTTTCAGCTATTTCCGTGCAGAGCTGCCCTTTGTGATTCTCATGTCGGCAACGGTGCTCATCAGCGTGATTGCGGCCGTTCTTGCGCCGAATTTTCAGAGTAAAGCGATTGACAAAATTGTATCGGCGGAATTCAATCTTCTCCCGCGGCTGCTTGTCATTATGCTGGTGCTCTACCTGATTCACGGTATCACAACTTTGATTCAGGGATATATCAGCGCTTCGCTCAGCCAGCGGATTGTCAGCAGGCTGCGGAAGGAGCTTTTTGACCGCATCGTACATCTCCCGATTTCCTACATTGATTCCCATTCTCACGGCGATCTCATCAGCCGCATGACCAATGATGCTGATAACATCTCAAACATCGTTTCTTCCTCGTTAAGCTCTTTGTTTTCCGGCATCCTGACGCTGATCGGTACGCTGTTTATGATGCTGTATTTCAGCGTTCCGCTCGGATTGCTGTCTTGCTCAACCGTCATTCTGACTGTCCTCTTCACCAGCTTTATTTCCAAGCATATGCGGCGATACTTCGTCAAACGCCAGACGCTTCTCGGCAATCTGAACGGCACCGTTGAGGAAATGGTCACAAACTATAAGACAATTACCGCTTATAACCGGCAGGAACAGGTCATTGAAGATTTCACCGAAACAGCAGACCAGCTGACGAAAACCGGCATCATTGCAGAAATCATCTCAAACTGCATGGGACCGGTCATGAATATGCTGAGCAATATCTCATTTGTAATTGTATCGGTATTCGGCGCCTATTTCGCTCTCAAAGGGTATATTACTGTCGGTGTGATCTCCGCGTTTATCATTTACTCCAAGCAATTCTCCCGCCCGATCAATGAGCTTGCGCAGCTTTACGGTCAGATCCAGACCGCGATTGCAGGCGCAGAGCGTGTATTCTCGATTCTCGATACGGAGACAGAGCATTTTGAAGGCGATGCGCTGCACGATGTAAAGGGCATCATCGAATTCAAGGATGTCTGCTTCTCTTATGTGCCCGGCAAGCAGATCATCTCCGATTTCTCGCTGAAAATCGAATCCGGAAAGAGAATCGCGCTTGTCGGCTCGACCGGAAGCGGCAAGACGACGATCATCAATCTGCTGATGCGCTTCTATGATCTCGACAGCGGCGAGATCCTGCTCGACGGCAAAAACATCAATGAAATTGCGCTCGGTGATCTGCGTGACAGCGTTGGAATCGTTTTGCAGGATACCAAGCTCTTCTCAGACACCATTCGGGCAAATCTGACTTACGCAATGTCTGATACAACCGACGAAGAGCTTGCAATCGCAGCAAAGCAAAGTCATTGCGACAAAATTGTTGCGAAACTGCCGGACGGCTATGATACGATGCTCTCGCAGACAAGCGTCAGCCTGTCACAGGGTGAGCAGCAGCTCATTGCGATCGGCCGTGCATTTCTTTCGTATCCGCGTATCCTGATTCTGGATGAAGCAACATCAAGTGTCGATACCAGAACTGAACTCAGCATTCAGAACGCCATGAATGAACTGATGAAGGACCGCACCAGTCTCATAATCGCACACCGGCTCTCTACCATTCAGGACGCCGATCAGATTATTGTCATGGATCACGGCAAAATCGCGGAAATCGGAACACATCAGGAATTGCTCAGACAAGGCGGAAAATACTATGATCTCTATATGACACAGTTCGCCGGTCAGGCAATCTGATCATGATAGAATACTTTCACAAAATACTGCAAAATGTCCCGGATGCTCAGAAATCATGCATCCGGGACATTTTTGTTTAATATTGAAAAAATCCGTTTTCATGCAGATGCGCCGAACAGACCGTCACGGCAGTTCGTCCGGCAGTTCCGGGATCGGATTGACCGTCGGATACGGAAATGTGCCCTGCAGTTCAGTTTACATTTTCATAAGATGTAAAAAACTATTTCTTCACATCAATTTGGCAATTTATAGTCCGGCTCGCAGAAAGATTGCTGCGCCGATCAGCATTCCGATGAATATAACCGAAAAAACTGATCCGATTGCAATGGTAAAAAGGCTATGCTTATCATATGCGCTGCGATGTGCCGGATTCCGCGGAATCAGCAGAGAATACTGTTGATTTTCGTGATAGATTCGCTGTCTCCCGAAGGATTCAGCCGGAAACAGACAGGAATATTCCTGATTATCCACATTGTATACCGCATGGTCAAACCGGTCTGTGTCATCGACGCGGACAAATTTTCCCTTGACCTTTTTGCAGAACAGCAAGGAAATATCTGTAACAAGGAAAAAGAGCGCAAACAGCAGCATTGCGATCGCGACCAGCCCGAGAATCACGGTCGCGAAAATCAGAAAAATCGTTTCCGGCGCGATACCGAAAAACAAAAGCAGCGCAATAATCACGATAACCGTAAATACGACCTCAAGCATAGCAGCCTCCGATCAGAATGTTTCGCTTTCCTCCGGCAAAAACGGCGAAACGCCGAGAATTTCAAACGCCTGCGCCTGCTGCCACATTTGCGGATTGATTTGAATCTCGAATCCTTCGCCCGGAGCGGTCTGAATCTGCTTCGGGTCAAGCTTCGGAATGCCGAAACATGCCATTGCATTTGCAATAACGCCGCCATGCGTCACAATCGCAACATGGTTGAAATCCTCCTGCATCATCTCCAGCAGAATCTTATGGAAGCCCTGGAATGTCCGGATGCAGAGCTCGGATACACTTTCCCCCTCCGGCGGTTTGGCATCCATGCCGCCGCGGATCCAGGTCAGATATGCTTCATCCTTCATGAGTTCCTCTGCGGTCTTGCCTTCAAATTTTCCGAAATGCAGTTCCCGGAAATCTTCAGCCACGACAATCTCCCGATCCGGAAACAGAATTTCTGCGCTCTCTGTACAGCGCTGCAGCGGACTGGTATAGACACGCTGCACCTTTGGATATACATATCGGTCCGTTTTATCGTACAGCTCAGACCGGCCGCGGTCATTCAGCGGAAAATCGGTTGTGCCGATATATTGACCGCGGTCATTGGCATCTGTCCGGCCGTGTCGGAACAGAGAAATATGATAATTCTTCATAAAAATGCTTCCTTTCAGCGCTTTTTGCGGCTTTTTGGCGGAATTCACAAAAAATCGCACGCAATTTTGGCAGTTATTTTTTTCGGATAGGTCTTTACAAATTATACTATTTGTTATATAATTGTAACGTATGAAAGACTGTATTGCAGTCCAGTTCACGAAGGGAGTATGAAAAGCAATGAATGACGATTTTCCGCGCATTATTACGCTTCAGCGAAAGGAACGTAAGATCAGCCAGAAAAAGGCTGCCACAGATCTCGGCATTTCACAAGCACTGCTCTCACACTATGAGAAGGGCATCCGTGAATGCGGATTGGATTTTCTGGTTCGGATTGCAGATTACTATAATGTATCCTGCGACTATCTGCTCGGCAGAACACCGGAGCCGGGCGGTAAAACCCTGACACTTGAGGAGATTCCGGATGATGACGGCAACAACGAAATGCCGTCCAATGAGGCAATCCGGTTTTACCGCAAGATTATTAATAATTCGATCAGTCTGCTGTTTTCGTTCTCACAGCGCGCAAATTCTGTGACGCTGATCCGCGAGGTATCCTCGTATCTGATGCTTTCGGTTTATAAGCTGTTCCGCATTATTTACAATGCGTGCCCGCATAATGACCAGAAGCTGTTCCGCGTTCCGAAGGTTGTTGCAAACGACAGCGCGAATGCGATCATTTCGCTGAACGAGTCGAATATCAAAGCGGCTTCCAGCGGCATCGCACTCGGAACGAACGATGCAGTTGAGGATGCTGAAACGCTGTATGTCACAACAGCGACGCTCTCGAAAGATTTTTCCGAATATGCTTCTTCCCTGCTGAATCTGATTCAGATCAGCGAAGACAGCATCGCCCGGACGAGAGATACGCTCCAGACACAACACAGACCGTGATAGTATTATACCATATTGCACCAAAAATAGCAAGATAAGAATTCACATCATTTGCTGAAATATATTCCGCCATGCTTTCGGTCAATTCGTGCGGGTGCTCCCGCTTGTTGTCTGATGATCAGAAAAAGAAAAGTCCCCTCGGGAAATTCATACAAAAGAAAGGTCATGCATAATGAAACGCTTGAACGGCATTCGTTTGCAGAAAGGCAAACGCGCACAAAATAAACAAATTACCGTTCTTCCGCTCCCGAAGCTGATTCGGATTCCGATGCTGATGCATATGGGAGAGCCTTGTAGCGTCTGTGTCGAACCGGATGAATATGTTTATGTCGGTCAGGTCATTGGTAAACCGGAGTCAGAGGATGCGGTTCCGATCCACGCGAGTGTTTCCGGTACGGTTTCTGTCATTTCTGAATACACAATGCCTGACGGACAGAAAATCCCATGTGTGGAAATTGTTCCGGACGGGCTCCAGGTCATTCACCCGGACTGCACGCCCCCGACGATCAACACCCGGCAGGATCTTGCTGACGCGGCAAAAAACTCCGGCTGTGTCGGACTGGGCGGTTCCGGCGATCTGACATACCGGAAGTTTGCCCGGACCGAAAAAATGCATACGCTCGTGCTGAACGGAGCGGAATGTGAACTGTATCTCACATCCGATCTGCGGCAAATGCTCGAAAATGCCGAGGAGATCATCTCCGGCGCTGCGATGATTCAGAAAATCATGAAGATCAAGGAGGTTCTGATCGGTGTACAGTCGAATCAGCCTGCTGCGATCCAGGTTTTAACAGAGGCAGCTGAAAAGCAAAAGGGCATTACAGTTTGTCCGCTCCCCGCTGTCTATCCGCAGGGCGAGAAGAAAGTCCTTGTCTACCATACAACGGGCCTTGTCGTCCCGGAAAACCAGGAGCCGGAGGATATCGGTGTATTAGTTCTGAATGTCAGCACCTGTGCGTTTTTATACCGGTATTCTCAAACCGGAATTCCGCTGATTGATCGCGTAGTGACCGTTGACGGAAATGCTGTCCCGAAAGCCTGCAATTTACAGGTGCCGATCGGTACACCGATTATAGATGTATTGAGCTATGCGTCCTGCGAGCTTGATCTTGTAAAACAGATCTACTCCGGCGGCGGTATGATGGGCGTCTCCTATCCGGCGTTCCGTGCATCGGTAATCAAGCCTCAAAACGGCCTGATTGCGATGAAAAACATCGTAAAGCCGAAAGAGCCGACTGACTGTATTCGCTGCGGAAAATGCCTGCGGGCCTGCCCGATGAATCTGATTCCGACGGAACTCGATCGTGCATATCAGCAGCGGAATGTCCGGATGCTGACAAATCTCCATGCCGGTCTTTGTATGAACTGCGGCTGCTGCTCATATGTCTGCCCTGCGAACCGTCCGCTTTCAGAGACAATCAAGCAGGCAAAGGCATTGCTTACCAATGCGTGAAAGGAGAATGATTTTTGCATAAACTTTATATCGGATCAGCTCCGCATACGCACAGCAAGTCTTCTTCCAGAAGGATGATGATGTTTGTCATACTGGCGCTGCTGCCTGCCGCACTTGCAGGATGCATGAGTTATGGCACATCCGCGATATTGGTTCTGGCCATTTCAGTTGTAAGTGCTGTTCTGGCGGAAATGCTGAGCAGTCTGATCATACGGCGCAGGGTTACGATCGGGGATCTGAGCGCGGTGATAACCGGTCTGATTCTCGGTATGCTGCTGCCGCCGGATTTCCCGCTCTGGAAAGCCGCACTCGGCAGCGTGATCGCGATTGTATGCGTCAAGCAGCTTTTCGGCGGTATCGGAAAGAATTTTGCAAATCCTGCCGGCGTTGCATGGATATCACTTCTTCTGCTGTTTCATCAGGAAATGACAACATGGCGAATTCCGGAAACCGGCGACGTTACGCGTGTAACACCCCTGATCTCCGGCGGTGCTCCTTATTGGGATCTGCTGCTCGGAAATTGCGCGGGTTATATCGGAACAGGATGCGCGACTGCACTGATACTCGGCGCTGTATTCCTCTGTTTCATGGGGCTGATCTCCCCTGTTACCCCGGCTGCATTTCTCGGAACAGTTGCCGCACTTTCATTTGTCGGCGGATATGATGTCCTGTCGCAGCTTCTTTCCGGCAGTCTCCTGCTTGCTGCGTTTTTTATGGCTTCCGATTATACGACAACACCTTTTACCTCATACGGAAAGCTGCTGTTCGGAATCTGCTGCGGATTGCTGACATTCTTTATCCGGCATTTCGGCGGATACCCGGAAGGCGCTGTATTTGCTGTTGTAATTATGAACCTGTTTACCCCAGCGCTGAATCGTCTGACCGTAAAACAGCCTTTTGGATCTGTTAAGGTGAAGAAAGTAAAAAAGCGCAAAAAAGCCGCAGAACCCGCAGAATCAAGTGCTTGAATATTACAATTTGGTTACAGATGTTCTAATTTGCAAATTAGAACTTGACAAAATTGCAATTTAGTATTATACTATGCTCATAACAACGATTTGCCGTCTGTATGGAGGTACTGTTATGAAAGAAATCACATTCAAGCTGCCGGATGAGCTGGCGAATAAATTTGAGCTTGCAATGCAGCTGACCGGTGCCAATCGCGATGCACTCGGTGAAGAATTTGTGCGCAGCTATCTGGCAAGAGCGCTGCAATCTGCTGCTGATGAATTCCGTGTTCCGGAAGCGCCGAAGCCGAATCCGACACCTGTTCAGCCGCAGCAAACAGCGGCATCCCGGACAGCACAGCCTCAGACTCCGCCCCCGACCCGTGCCGACAGCGCTGCACAGGCACAGAATCAGTCTGCGCAGGGACGCCAGCGTACAACACGTATGGAATGGCCGGAATGGGGCAAAGCAATCAATCGGATTCCGCGCTGGGCAAGAAACCCGCAGCAGAATAATCATAAGATTCTGCGCGCATTCTTTGAGTTGAAGCATGAGCTCGGCAATGTGACGCTTGATGCACTCCGCCGCCGCTGCTCTGATCCGACCGGTCATCCGAATACCTATGTGCCGCATTTCGATAACAACTATTCGCAGATGAAATTTGACAACGGCAATTCGCACGGAAAGGTATTTGAGGAGCATGACGGCTATATCACGATCTGGGATCGGATCAGCGATACGCTTCAGAAATACCGTGACTTTTTTGAATAAATATGACATCAGGAAGCGGAGTTCTCTTCGCTTCCTTGTGCTGTTTGGAGGCATAGATTCATGAATAGAATGCTGATCGGAAGCGCTGCGGTATTATGTCTGCTCCCCTGTTCCGGCTGTACTTCTGATACAAATACGTCATCCTCATCCATTGTTGCGGTTGAATTTACTACGGTTTCTACTGCGGCGAAGCGAACGACTGCTTCTTTGACGACTTCAACGACGAGCGAATCGACAATTTCTGTAAGCGATTCGGCAGATTCTGTATCATCGGATGCAGCAGAGGTCACGACGCTGTTTCAAGGCGGAATCGGTGATGAAAAGGACGCATCCACGCCAAAACCCGAGTTTTTCACATACCGTTTTCAGCCCGATGCCTTCTCCGCACGGCTTGCCGGCGGAAACTATCAGACAGTTCCCTGTGATCTTTCTGCGGCAATGCAGCATAATATTGAAGCGGAGTATTATCTTTCTGATCATGATTCTGACGGCTGGCTTGATTTGTTCCTTCCTGCCGGCTATGAAGATGAAAAAGTCAGCAGCTATTTTGTTTTTCTGTGGAATCCGACCGATGAGAAATTTCTGACTGCGCCATTGACCATTGACGCAGTTTCATAAGACCGTGCTTCCCTGCTTGAAAGGAGTCCTTCTATGAAAAATCTTCGCAAATCCATCGCGATTGCATTTGCTGCGGTTCTGCTGACCGGGTGCGGTGCAGAAAAAACCGCTTCTGAATCTTCCGAAACAAGCTCTGCTTTCCCGGAAGAAAAAAGTCTCGTGACACTCGGCGATTCGATTTCTTACGGTTACGGTCTGGAAGACGTCACGACCGAGCGGTACTCTGCGATCCTGAAAGATCGGCTGGAATCCAGAGACAATATCAAATGGAATGACTATAATTACGCTGTTTCCGGCGATAACAGCAGCGATCTGATTCATAAACTCAACAACGGACGCGCACTCCATGCGCCGTCGGCTGATACCATTCTGCTTTATATCGGTGCGAATAATCTGCTTGGCGCATATGGCGACTTTATCCTTGAAAAGGCGGAAGAAAAAGGTATTGATATCTCAAATCCTGAATCGCTGACAGATGAAGATATCGAAGACCTGCAAAAGCAGTTTGAAGATGAGATGCAGGATACCGAAGCTGTTCTGGAAGCTGTTCAGACCAAAATTGACGAGAATCTTGATCAGCTTGATGCGGATCTTGAAACAATTTATCAATGGATTCGCGAGCGAAATGCGGATGCAGATATCTATGTGCTGAATATTTATAATCCGTATTCAGAAGGACTTGCTTCTGAACTTGTCCCGGAAGATACTGACCTTGCTGAGTACGCACAATCGCAGATTGACCGCGCAAATGAGATTATCGCAAATCTCATTGTAAAGCATGATGATCTGATTGCGGTCGATGTTGCATCTGCATTCGCTGCATGTGATCCCGTTCCTGTTGTCGGAGATACCAATGCAGAGAGTACGGACGGCGACGCAATGGAATACTATGATCCGCATCCCAATGCCGAAGGCCAGCGCGTCATTGCCGATGCTGTCTGGGATGTTATGGAATCGAGATCATGAAGCATCCGTATTACACGACCAATCAGCTCATGCACGAGCACTATGGGCAAAAGGTTCGTAAAATCTGCATTGACGGCGGATTCACATGCCCGAACCGCGACGGCACATGCGGGACTGGCGGCTGTACATTCTGCGGCGAGCGCGGTGCCGGTGAACAGCTGGACGCTTCCCGTACAATCCGGCAGCAGGCTGAAGCGGTACTGAACCGTGCGGCGCCGGATTCTGCATGGATTCTTTATTTCCAGAACTTCACAAACACCTATGCGCCGGTGGAAATCCTGCGGCAGCGGTATGATGAAGCGTTGATTGATGATCGTATCAAGGTGCTGGATATCGGTACCAGGCCGGACTGCATTACAGAAGAAATTGCAGACTTGCTCGCTGAATATGCAAAAAAATATGAGGTCTGGACGGAACTTGGTTTACAGACGGCAAATGACCGTACCGCAAAGCGCATCAACCGCGGCTATGATCTGCGATGCTTTGAAAATGCGGTCAGAATCCTGAAATCCCGCGGATTGCCTGTAATCGTGCATATCATACTCGGATTGCCCGGCGAAACGATTGCGGATATCCGGAATACGATCGCAGTCCTAAACCGCTGCGGGATCGACGGCATCAAGATTCACAGCCTGTTTATCATGAAGGATACAAAACTTGCAGAAGAGTATTTGCGCGGCGAATTTACACCGATCTCCATGCAGACCTATATCGAATGGGCTGCTGAAGTGCTGACGCATATTTCGCCGGATGTCGTCGTACACAGGATCACAGGGAATTGTCTGCGGGAATTGCTGCTTGCACCGGACTGGATCATGCAGCGTGATCTGATGATCTGTTCTATTGACCGAATGATGATGCAAAACGGCTGGACACAGGGCTGCTTTTATCAGCCGGATGCTGTTCCATATGGAACAGAGAATTCTGCCGAAAGGATGGAAATACATGAATTTCAAGGATAAAAAGGCTGTCATTTTTGATCTGGACGGTACGCTTCTTGATACGCTGAATGATCTGAAAAACAGCCTCAATGAAGCGCTTCGCAAAAACGGTCTGCCGGAGCGTACAACGGATGAAACGCGGCGATTTGTCGGAAACGGGCTCGGAAAGCTGATTGAACGCGCCATTCCGAACGGTAAGGACAATCCGCTGTATGACAAGGTTTTGCAGGATATGCGTGCAATTTATGCTGAAAGGGCAAATGAAACGACCTGCCCGTATGACGGGAT
>CAMNFV010000042.1 GCA_946537515.1 uncultured Ruminococcus sp.
ATTCCTCATCTTGCTTTTTACTGCATAATGTGATATAATTTGTCATATAACAAAGCGAAGCCTGTTTATATGATTACACATTTGTTTACAAGGATGATTATGAAACACTTTTCTTTACTCCCCGTTTTACTCTCTGCTTGTCTGCTTGCAGGATGCACAATCATCGAACCGATTGAAACCGGCGATCTTGATATTCAGACAGAAACTGTCACGATGACTTCTGCGGCAACAACCGCGACAACCGCAAAAGTTACCACAACAAAAAAG
The DNA here is from genome assembly GCA_946537515.1 of uncultured Ruminococcus sp. Taxonomy (GTDB): domain Bacteria; phylum Bacillota; class Clostridia; order Oscillospirales; family Ruminococcaceae; genus Firm-04. The sequence continues at coordinate 268 of CAMNFV010000042.1, forward strand.
ACAACGACTGTCACAACGACCGCCGTCACGACAACAACGAAAGCGGATCCGCCCGCAGATCTCCTGCTGAAAGGCCTTGATACCGTCGAAGCAGGTGCGTATCTCACGCTGGAGAACTTCATTACCGACCGGAATGTCGAACTGAAAGACGCTTCTGCCATGCTCGATACTTCTAAAATCGGCAGCTTTGAAGTTGAGGTCCCGTATCTTTATGACGGAACGGAATTCACGCAAACGCTGCAATATCAGGTCGCTGATACCACGAAACCGTATATCATCAATCCCGGGATAAATTCCTATCACAAGGTCGGGAAAGAGTTTGATCTCAATGATTATATCGGATATGCGGATAATTTTGACAGTTCTCCGCAGCTTACCTGCGACGGCGAGGTTGACCCGGATACGGTCGGTGAATATCCGCTCGGCATCACGGTCACAGACAGCTCCGGAAACGCTTACTGGTGGGAGATCACGGTCAATGTTGTTGAGGAACTGCCGAAATCTGCCGATACGATTCCGCGTGTGGATTTCAGCGACTTTATTACCCGCTATGACGGCGAGGATGTGCGGTTCGGCATAGATGTTTCCACATGGCAGGGCGACGTGGATTACAATGCCGTGCGCGATGCCGGATGCAGCTTCGTCATCATCCGCCTCGGATATTGCTACGACGAACCCAAGCTGGATAATACCTTCCGCCAGAATATCAAAAACGCGGCGGCCGCCGGTCTGGATGTCGGTGTTTATTATTACACGACCGATCATTCCGAAGAAGATGTCCGGGAGCATGTGCGCTGGATTGCGGAGCAGCTGGACGGGCAAAAGCTTGATCTGCCGATTGTCTTTGACTGGGAAGAGTTCTCGCATTTCCAGAAATACGGCATGAGCATCCGTGATCTGAACGATGTTTACGCCGCATTTGCGGATGAAGTCACCAAACAGGGCTATCAGCCGATGCTGTACAGCAGCAAAATCTTCCTGGAAACAATCTGGAGCGAGAAAACGAAAAAATCCACGCCGGTATGGCTTGCGCACTACGTCAATGAGACCACCTACGAGGGTGAATACGCAATCTGGCAGGAAAGCGCATATGGCCGGATTCCCGGAATCGAAGGCGATGTGGATATGAATATTCAGTATCTGAATCAGGAAATCGGCTGAATTCATTGATACAAGCCTTGCAGCGTCCTGACCGGGGCGCTGCTTTTTCTTTGCATATACGTATTTTGATACAATTCAGATACCGTTTTTCCAAGTTTCTGCGCAATAAATGACTTGACGGTTTTCACTCCGTATGCTATAATCTTACCAATTTATAATCCGGATAATCACAGGGGGGGATGACATGCAAAACATCAGTCTCTTAGCGCCGGATGCATCCGGCAGCTATTTTCATCTCACAGAACGTGCAGCCGCCGACCTCAGTCTCGTTTTTTTGTGCGGACATATTACGAAAAATGCGGCAGAGCAAACCGTCCTTCAGCGCATTCTGCTCGACATGCCGGTCGATCCCGCGATCACACGCTTCCGCAATGCCGTTTTCACAGAGCTGCGCAGCGATCCGGCATTCGGCGCAGCGCTGTTTCAAATCTGCGATTCGCTGCGGTTCTCTTTCAATGACCGTCCGGTGATGATCGGCGGACAGTCCACGATCTGGGAACTGGTTCAGCGATTCCGCGCATTGGAGCATTATGTCCGCTCTGTTATGAAGCTGCGCGATCTGTTCAAAGGACGTACCTTTCAGTCTGAGGGGCTGAAGCGCTTTGCGGACTTCGTGGAAATGATCAGCAAAGACAGCGGCTTCGATGAATTGCTCAAGGATATTTCCGCGCTCGATGATAATATTTACAGCGTCCGCAGCATCACACTCGGTGTCAATCTCGATCCGAATTATAATGCAGCCGAAGTCGGCATTGTCTCGCTGAACCGGTTTTATTACGGAGAACAGAGCGCGTTGCAGAACTTCATGGCGTTCCACCGCAAGGATCATATCACCGACCGCGACCTTTATCCGTTTTCCATGGAAATGCATTCCAACGGCTGGGACTGGTTTGAGAAGCATTGTCCCGACATCCAGACGCCGCCGCGCCCGGAAGATACCGCGCTCCGGGATAATCTGACCGTTATCGTGGAACGGATGCTCCCCTCGCTGACAGGCAAGCTGAAAAAGGTGCTGGATAAATATGTCCGTGTCAGCGGCAGGATGCTCGCAGATCTTGCGGATGAGCTGCTGTTTTATCAGCGCTTTATCGACCTCGCACAGAAGCTGAACGAACACGGATTCCCATGCTGCATGGGAACCGAATCGCCGGATGATACGGAGCTGCATGATTTCTATAATGTCCGGCTCGCGCTGGTTTCCATGGAAGGGAAGCTTGCGGAAACCGTCGTCTGCAATGATACAGCATTTACAAATGAGCAGACGGTGCAGATTCTGACCGGGCCGAACAGAGGCGGCAAAACAATCCTGACGCAGGGCATCGGGCTTGCATTTCTGCTGTATCAGAGCGGCGTATTTGTTCCGGCAGCAGCTGCAAAGATCCGCCGCTGCGACGGCATCTATACGCATTTCCCTGTGGAAGAGGAGCGGACGGTTTCCCTCGGCAGACTCGGCGAAGAAGCCGCACGCTGCAAGGAAATCTGCAAACATGCAACGGCTGAGAGCCTGCTGCTCTTCAATGAATCCTTTGCAACCACGAGCCATACGGAATCGCTGTATATTGCAGAGGATGTGCTGAAATATCTCTGCCGGATCGGTGCACGGACCATTTTCAATACGCATATGCATGAGCTTGCAGAGCATTGCGACCGCCTTTCCGCAGCGGATGATACCGTCTGCAAGGCTTGCAGCATTGTCATGGAAAACGGCGCGGATAACCGGTATAAAATCAGCCGCCGGAATCCCGACGGCAAAAGCTATGCCCGCGCAATCGCAGAGCAATACGGCATCACATTTGAGCAGCTCTGCCAGAATGAATGAGAGGATGTGGCTTCATGTCCCTGCAAACGTATCTGTTCCGGTTTATGTGCAAAAGAAGCGATACCAGACGCGATGCCGGCCTGACTGTGCCGGACGATATTGAAACGCATCTGAATCTGCCCTACGGCAGCGACCGGAAATGGCAGCTCCTGGATATTTATCTGCCGAAACACAGGCAGGATAATCTCCCGGTCATCGTGAATTTTCACGGCGGCGGCTGGGTATACGGCACCAAGGAAACATACCGCTATTACTGCATGTCACTCGCACAGCAGGGCTTTGCCGTTGTCAATCCAAGCTACCGCCTTGCGCCGAAGCACCGTTTTCCCGCTGCCTTTGAAGATATCAGCTGTGTGTTTGCCTATTTGCTGAAACATGCAGATACATACAGGCTGGATCCCGGCAGGATCTTCGGGATCGGAGATTCCGCAGGCGCAACCGGGATCGCGGCCTATGCGCTGCTGCTGACAAATCCCGGCTATGCGGCATTGTTCCCGGTAAAGCCGCCGGCGAAGCTGCATCTGCGCGGGATCGCCCTGAACTGCGGCCTGTATTCCACGGAAGGGATGCGCAATGCCCTGCGGGATCTCCTTCCAAAAGGCAAAGAGGATGAAACACTGCATCTGCTGAATATTCCGGCGCATATCACCGCTGATTTCCCGCCCTGCTTTCTCATGACCGCATACGGAGATTTCTACCGTGATCAGCCGGAAAAACTGATTCCGGAACTGGAAGCACACGGCGTCCGATATCAGTATAAACTCTGGGGTGATGAAGCAAAGCCGCTCGGGCATGTGTTTCATTGCAATATCAGAGATGAAAATGCCGCACTTGCAAACCAAGAGGAAATCGCTTTTTTCAAAAAGGAATCGCTTTATGAATGAGAAAAAATTTATCGGAATCGTGCTCTCTCTGCTGATGATGTGTTCGCTGCTGCCGGCTTTCCGGGCATTGCCTGCCGATGCGTCCGCGCAATCGGAAAACCCGTTCAATAAACAGGATGACGCGGAAGTCCCTTATGACCGTTCACGCTGGATCCAGCCGAGTGACTGGAATACCCCGACTGTGGATCCGAGGGATTATGAGGGCGGCGTCATGCTGTTTTTTGATAAGATCGGCCTGGAGCCCGAATATGCACCGGGCAAGATACAGCGCGTCTATTTCAGCTGCATAGGAGCAGAAGAACCGGTAAACAATGTGAAGTTTCACTTTTTTTATGACACCCGCCTGACGGTCGTGAAGAACACAAAAGGCAATGTCATAACACCGGGAAAAGCCCTTGCAGATTTCACAACCGGCTCTGCAATGATCGAGGAGGGTCAGATCGCCTTTTATGCAGTTTCAAATGAAGCAAAATCCGTAAAGGGGTGTATATTCACCATTGACTTTCTTGTTCCGGAAGATGCAGAGGCGGGCTTGCTTTATCCGTTCGGGCTTGCCTATGTCGATGACGGCATCGTCTGCGACACGTTTATCAATTCCCCCAAAAATGAAGCCGGAATACTCCAGATGACCTATGTTTTTACCAGGGGGATCTACAACGGCTATATCAAAATCATTGGTGAGAAGAAAAAACCGGAACCGCTCAAGGGAGATGTAAACGGTGACGGAGAGATCGGCGCGGACGATGCGCAGCTGACTCTGATCGAATATGTCAATACAATCGCCGGCCTCGCAGGCAGCTTTACCGATGTGCAGAAACAGGCAGGCGATTTCAACGGCGATCAGCAGATCTCTGTTGAGGATGCGCAGGAGATCCTGCTTTATTATGTCAATTATACACTCTTACTCCTCACGCCTGATGAAGCGCTGTCCGCTTCGCTATGAGTCAGCGCAACCCCCCCCTTGGAAGCCCCTTGTTTATGTGTGATTAGAACGAAGCCGCTCCTATTCGCGTCAATGGGAGCGGCTTTCGCAAATCAGAGCCCTGCACGGCGCGGTGCCCGAAAAATCAATCCCGGAACTTTTCGTCGTTCTTATCTTGCATTTTGCAGCACAATGTGTTATAATATTATTGTACAGATTGTAGAGCCGACAACATAATATACGCAGAATTATAGATAATACAAAGATTTAGCTAGCTGACGCGCTGCATATCTGTTCCCTGCATGTCTAAAATGCAGCGCTGTATTGGGAGGTAGAAATGAAGATAGCTGTTTGCGATGATGAACCGCTGATCTGCAAGGAAGTCATCCGCAGGCTCCGGCTGATTTCACCGGCTGAGGATGTTTTTGAGTATCACAACGGCAAGGAGCTGCTCGAAAGCGGGCTCTCCTTTGATCTGGTTTTCCTGGATATTGATATGCCGGAGCTAAACGGCATGGAGACCGCTTCGGTACTCTGCCGCCGCCGGCGCGATACGCTGATCATCTTTCTGACCGCCAGTCCCGATTATATCCGCGATGCCTTTAAGGTTCGCGCTTTCCGCTATATCTGCAAACCGGTCAATCCGGAGGAATTTCACGAGGCATTTATTTCCGCAAAAAATGAGCTCTGTGAGCGCGTCATGATCTCCGTCCGGCACGATCATATGACCTGTACGATCTTGCTGGATGATGTGATCTGCTTTGAAGCCTACGGCGACGGCACCTATATTTACACCGGCGAGACTGTCTATACATCCGCACGCGCCCTGAAATCCTGGATGGAGCAGGTCGGCGAGCATTGCTTTTATCAGGTACACCGCTCCTATGCGGTCTCGCTGCGGCATATCCAGAGCATCAATGCGAATGCGATTATCATGCGCGGGCTGAATATGGAAATCCCGATTTCCCGCCGCAGCCGCTCCGGCTTAAAGGAGGCATTTCTTGCGTATATGAAGGAACATGCGAGGTGATAAGCGTGGATCTGAGCGCTTTTATCTATCAGCTTTTCTTCTTCGGGATTGAACTTCTGAAGATGTATCTCTTCTGTTTTCCGCTGTTTCAGCAGCACGCAAAACCGCCGAAATTCACAGTCCCTGCGGTTGTGGCATCGCATCTGGTTTATGCGGCGCTTGCGGTAGAATTCAGCAGCAAGGCAAGCCTGATTGTCTGGATCATGACATCGCTCTGCTGCTTCCTGATTTCGACAACAAAACTTTCAAAAAGCCTGTCCCTGCTGGCATATCCGGTCATCTCGGTACTCGATATGACGGCGGTTCTCCCCTTTCTGTTTCTCTATGGCTATACCGCAGAGGACTTAGAGGCGAATGCGCTGCTGGAGCTCCTTGCCGATATGCTTTCGATTCCGCTTTTGCTGCTGCTCGGGCTGATTGTCCGGATTGCGGCAAGCAAGCGGCGGCATGTGCAGATCCGCGGAAAGCTGATCCTGCCTGTGATTCTGTTCCTGTTCGCAATCGGCGCGCTGGAAACTGCCGCATTCACAATCGTAACAGTTCTCCCGGAGAACATCCGGCTGATTGTACTCTTCAGCCTGATCGCGGCGAATGTGCTGAGTCTTGTGCTCTGCGTTCTGCTGATGCGCAGCGACTCCAATAACCTGCTGCTGACGCAGGAAAGCCAGATCATGCAGAAGCAAATGGAAATGCAGCAGCAGCACTATCAGCGAATCATGGAGAAATCCGAGGAACTGCGCAGTTTCCGGCATGATATCCGGAATCATATTTACTGTATGCGCGTCCTGCTGGACGAAGGCAAAACCGATGAGCTCAAAAGCTATATGGACTCGATGGACATCATGGTGCATTCGGTCGGACACGGCGTGAAAAGCGGCAATAAGCTGCTCGATGCAATTCTCGGCGAGCTTGTGCAGAAATACAGCGATGTCAAGCTGATTCTCAACGGATCGTATCCCGAGCACAGCGTCCTTTCAGATGTGGATTTCTGCACGATCTTTTTCAATGCGCTGAGCAATGCCTTTGAGGCTGCGGCGCAGACAGAGGAAAAGAAAGTCGAGATCTCTGTGCGGACGCTGGAGACACATCTTCTTTTTACAGTCTCCAATTCCGCGTCGGCCGCGCCGCAGATGCGGCATAACCGCTATATCTCAACGAAAAAAGAGGCCGGCCACGGCTACGGCATGTCCAATATGATCGACTGCCTGAACCGGAATCAGATGCAGTATGACACCGAATTTGCAGACGGAATATTTACGCTGAATATTTACTTTTTGGACGCACTCGCGCCGTTCACCGCCAAAAACTGACCGTTCGGCGCGGAACACTTGCATTTGTTTGCGTCATATGTTATAATGAATGACAGAGTGAAACAGAAACCACTCTGATCAGGATTGAAAACCGATGCGGGGAGGGGTAAAACATGGAGTACCTTGATTGCAGTTTCAAGTGGCTCGAATGGCTGTTTCCGTGGCTGTAAGCCATGTTAGGAGCAAGTGATGACAAACGTGCATAAGGTAGGCGCTGAGTATCCCCAGAGATGCAGCAAAAAATGGGGTAAGCGGGATTCAGCGTGTGCCTTGCACGGATCGGTTTTCAAACTTTGATGATATCAGACCGGAAGGACGTTGCCCTTCGGCAGCGTAATCCCGTTCTGTTATTATAATTTTCTCGTTCCATTCTCTTTCACCCAAGCCCGGCTGATTTAGATGCAGTCGGGTGCTTTTTTTGCCCTGAAATCATACTATTATTTCGGCAATGAATTATCTATAAAACCAGAGTTTAGCGGTGTCTCCGACGGATTTATATTGAAAAGATGTATCCGCTTCGCGGATGCTATTTTGAATGGGGAAAGCTGCCCTTTTAAAAAAGGGGAACTTTCCCCAAGCCCCTATCTTCCCAAAATGGAATGCTGGGGAGTTTCGATGCCTGCGGGCATCGACAAGGGCTCTGCCCCTTGACCCCGCAAACTTTTGAAAAAGTTTGATCAAAACTTTTGATATGCTGCGTGCCCAAAAGAAAAGCCGCTCCCGGTAAACAAAAACCGGAGCGGCTCTTTTCATACTGTTACTTACTGCCGGAAGAAGAACGGCAGGCAATCATACACATACTGGCGGAGATAGAACCAGTCGTGTCCGCCGCCGTCTGCGAGGATGAACCAGAGATTTCCTTTGGAGAAATCAGAGGTATACTCAAACTGCGGCAGCTTCTTCATGCTCTCAATCTGCGGACGAAGCATATCAATCGCAAAGTCAGAAGTACCGGTCGCAGACATAATGAAATATTCATTCTTTTTGAGTCCCGCTTTTTCCGTTGCTCTTGCAAGCGCGTTCGCATCCGGACTGCCGGTGCCCCAGTGATGCGCGCCGCTCATCGGCATGAAGTAGCCGACGATATCGACACAATTCTCAAAGACCGCCCAGGTCGAAACGCTGCCCATGGAGAAGCCGCCGTATGCGCGGTGCATTCTCGATGCCTTGAGATCGGCTTCCGAGGTCGATTTCGCATAGGTCGCATATTTGCCCTCTACAAACGGCACAACGCTCGCACGGAATTCCTTGTAGAAATTTTCTGCATTATAGAAAGTATCGGCGCTGACCTTGTTGAAGGTCGGTGTCACAATGATCATCGGCTCGATATCGCCGTTCCGGATCATGTTGTCAAACAGATGCTGCGCTTCTCCGTTGTCATTATACAGCAGCGAATTTTCATTATCGCCCATGCCGTGCATGAAGTAGAAAACATTGTACTGCTTATTCTGATCGTAACCATACGGCAGATAGACATTCAGCACATTGCTGCCGTTAATGCCGTTATAGGTTTCCTTTACAACCTTGCCTGCCTGCGCGATCGCATTCTTATAGGACGCCGGATATGCAGCAAATTTCTTTGCCGGATCATACTGATAGGTCGATTTCGGCGGCTCCTGCGGCTGCGGCTTTCTGATCAGCTGCTTGAGTGCAGAAAGATCTGCGGCTGTCAGAATCTTGTTGCCGTCAAGATCGGCGGCGGCGGCCTGTGCCTGATTGAGCGTCTGTTTTGTCAGCAGATGCTGCAAGAGCAATCCGGCATCTGCCTTGTCGGTCTTGCCGTCGCCGTTCAGATCGCCTTTCGTCAGAGCCTGATTCGGATCGTCCTTGGGTTCATCCTTCGGCTCATCCTTTGCAGAAGATGCATAGTTGTAAATATCCGGCAGCTCATCGAGCGTAAGCATATAATCGCTGTTGTAAACCTGCTTGAGATAGCTAGCGGTATTGATCGGATCGCTGTCGATGAACGAGGTATGCCATGTCATGAACCACAGCCATTTTGCACCGTCCGCCTTCATCTTTTCCGGATCCGGGATCGGGCCGTTCTCATGCAGGCAGACCGGCTTCTGTGCGACATCCGCCGTCCGCTGATACATCGAAACCAGCGAATTTGTGTGATTGACATAGGTATCTGCGCCGATGATATCGACGTATTCATCACCGGGATACCAGCCGCCCTTGACATCGCCGCTGTAGCCGAGACTCCAGATCAGATTGTTGAGTCCCCATTCATTTGTATAGCGGTCATACATCAGGCGCCAGAGCTTCTTGAAATTCTCCGCGCCGCCTTTGCCCCACCAGAACCATGCGCCGTCGAATTCGTGGAACGGCCGCCAGATTACCGGGATATCGGCTTCCTGCAATTCCTTGAGCGCCTTTGCGCCCTGATCCATGCCTGCAATCAGCTTGTTGTATTCGTTCGTGCCGGGTGTCAGAATCTTCGACCAGTCCGGTGTCGCGTTCATCGCTTCGGTATGGCTGCCCTTGAAGTCGTCGCCGCAATGCCAGCAGATCGTGACGATGCCGCCCTTTGCAGCCCAGGCCTTTGCGCGGCGGTTACAGCCGGCAAAATCCTGCCCCATGTAATCAAGACCGCGGAGCGCAGGCAGCTTTCCGCTTGCATTCTTGATGATGTTGAATTCGTAATCCTCGCTGCCCATCCATGTGGATTCCTGCTGGCCTGCAATGACATGCTTGCCGTAGGTATCACAGAGAAATGCATAGAGCGACTGTGTTTTCTTTGTTGATTTCGGGTTGGAGAGCTTCGCGCTGACCGATGCGCCGGCCGCTGCGCGCTCCGTAATCTTCAGGCTGTCAAGATACGTCCAGCCCCATGAGGATTCCACTGTAATCTGATTGCTGCCGGCCTTCAGCACAGCAGGAATCTCCGCAACCTTGAACTCCCCCTCTTTGGTGTAATCGCAGCTGAGTGAACCCGCAGAATCGCCGTTAATCAGAACATTCTGGAGCTTGCCGCCCTCGTCATAGGGCTGGCTGTAGCGGATGCTGAGCGTATAAGAGCCCGCTGCCGCCGCGCTGACATTCAGCGTAACGGAATCGCCCGCATCCAGCAGATTGACGGCCTTGCCGCCGTCTGCTCCGCTGAGCGTGACGACTGTCGTTTCCTCGGTACCCGTGTCATAAATCTTTCCGTCTTCCCATTCATAGGAATCCGCTGCGCTGCATGGGAGCGGCTGCGCTGTCAGCACAGCCAGCATCCCGGCCAGCAAAATGAAAAAACCTCTCTTTTTCCTCATTTCAATCCTCCGTTCCTCCGCGGCAGTTCAGATTCTGCAATGAAGGGGCGCAGCATCGGAACTGTCTTTTCTATATAGCATTTTATCTGAATTTATCCCGAAAATCTCCGCGTTCTCCGGCAATCGGAACAAATCCTTGTGTTTATTATATCATCTTGACAAGTGAAACGGAATGATATATAATGAAACTGTCTTGATGTTTTCTATCCGAATCTGAATATTCAAATGATAAAATGACGCATTGACGTCTTGCGGCTTGATAAAAAGTGAGGTGCGCTATGTTCCATATTATCTGCATGGGGCTCGGCTATGAACATGAGCCGGATTTTGTCATCAACCGGACCGAAGGCTATCCGCATCAGCTGGCGCTGCTTGTCCGGACGCCCTGCCGTCTGGGATACGGCGGGGAAATTCGCTCCTATCCCGCGAATACTTTTATTTTATATGATAAGGATGCGCCGCAGTATTACGCTGCCGACGGCGTGCCCTATGTGGACGACTGGATTCAGTTTGAGAGCGAGCAGAAGGTCATTCACTCCTTCGGTCTGCCGCTGAATCAGCCGATCGTCATTCCGGACTGGGCAAAACCGGAGCAATATTTTGCGCTCATTTGCAGCGCATATTTCCGCGGCTTTAACAATGATACGGTCATCAATTCGCTGATGACTGCCATGCTGACCGATTACTCGGTGATTCCGCTGATGTCGCAGAAGCCGATGCCGTATTTCGGGCAGCTGGTAGAGCTGCGGCAGAAGATCGGTGCGCAGCCGCAGCGGGAATGGACTGTTTCGGAAATGGCTGCGGAACTGCATATCAGCGCGTCCTATTTTCAGCGCATCTATAAAGAGGCGTTTCATGTTTCGGTTATGCAGGATGTCATTCACAGCCGCGTAGATGCGGCGAAAAATCTGCTGCAATGCACGGGACTGAATGCAGAAGAAATTGCGCAGCGCTGCGGCTATTCGAGTCCGGAGCATTTTTCGAGGCAATTCAAGCAGCATGTCGGCATGTCCCCAGACCAATGGCGCCGACGGGCAGCACCCGGCCGGTAGAACCGGCAGCCATTTTGCTAAGGAACCGCTGATGAAATCGGTATCCCCGCTGGATCAATCATGGGGCTTGACAGTATTGCTGCGCAAGCTGGACTCATACTCCGACAAAGGCTGTTCCTTTGGAATCCCGCTTTTCAAAGAATAGATACCGCTGCACAATCAAAAGCTTCTATCCGCACACCATGCGCGACAAGCGCCGACAGGCATATGAAGATGAAAAAAGAGACCGGCAGGATTGACTCCTTCGGCCTCTTTTTCGAGTACTATTTTGTGTCATATTTCAATATAAAACGGTATCATTCGGCTATATTTTATTGTAACCGCATGACATTTCATATGACACAAAAATAAAGAAGAATCTGCAAAAGCACGCACTTTCGCAGATTCTCCGATTATGCACCTGACAGGACTTGAACCTGCACGCCTTGCGGCATTGGAACCTAAATCCAACGTGTCTGCCAGTTTCACCACAGGTGCGGATATGAAATTTTCAGATTGTATCGGGCAAATGGCGCTCTGCTGCAAAACCGGAGCATTGCACCGCAACACCCGCATTCGCATTTGCCGACTGTATCATTATACCAATTCCTGTCTGTTTTGTCAAGTCTCGGCAGGCAGTGCCGCACGTTTCGAAAAGCGAAACTGCGCAGTTTGCCGCTGGCAAACATGCGGCAGCCGTTGATCTAAAGTCCGCCGGTAGGTCTACTGCGGCAGAAGCTTTGATTATCTCATCCGGCTATTACATATATCATCGCGAAGCGATACCGCAACTTCTCCTTCCTCATTCCTAACTCCACTCTGCTCTTTTCTTCCATTTTAAATAATCATCGCGAAGCGATACCGCAATTTCTAATTTCTCATTTCTCATTTCTAATTCCCTTTCTCCCTATCATTCACGTCTTGCTTTTTATCGAAGAATATGTTATAACCGGGCAGTGCCCGGCTCCGTTTTATCTCCCCGGCAGCTCCTTTGTGTACTTTTTTTCGCCCGTGCCCATTGCGTTTTCTTTCATAATATGTTATAATAGTATCAGTATCCAGAGAAATCGAGGCGAATAATATGCATCCCATTCAGCACTTCAAAACGATCACGCGGCACCGGCATATGGTCATGCGCCATTGCATCAAAGCGGGTATCCCGATCCAGGGGCTGCTGCATGATCTCTCAAAATATACCCCGACCGAATTTATCCCCGGTGCGCTGTATTTTCAGGGCACCCGCAGTCCGAATGAGGAAGAACGCGAACGAAACGGCTATTCCGCTGCCTGGCTGCATCATAAAGGCCGCAATAAACATCATTTTGAATACTGGATCGACGTCAATCCGGATTCAAAGGTCTATGAGCCGGTCGAGATGCCGACACGTTATCTCATTGAGATGTTCTGCGACCGCGTCGCTGCAAGCAAAATCTATCGCGGCAGCAATTATAAGGACAGCGACCCGCTCGACTATTTCCTTATGGGGATGAAGCGCGGCAGACCGATGCACAAAAATACTGCCAAGCGTCTGCATTTTCTTCTGAAAATGCTCGCGGAAAAGGGCGAAGATGCAACCTTTGCCTATATCCGGCGAATGAAAAAATAAGGCTCGCGCCTGACATTCAGAACTGTAAAGCCATAGTATTTCCGGTGAGGATTCCGGGATACTATGGCTTTTTTATGAAAAAATGCGATCCGCTCCCGAATTATTGCCTTTTTTTGTGTGCATACTTGACAATTTCGCCGGAATCCGATATAATAAAAATGGTATATTATCGGGTTCTATGCATTTGTGAGGACACGATGCGAACAAATTTACAGAGAGGGGATCAGACATGAAACACAAACAGCTTTTTTCATTTTTTACAGCCGCCGTTCTTACTGTCTCAGGGCTGTTTCAGAACACAGCATTTTCCCCGGCAGCACAGACATTCCCTGCGCAGGCAGCCCTTGTGGCAGCAAACGGCAGCAGCGGCATCGGCACGGTTCTTTCCCAGCGGATCAATGCAGATGCGGCTGCGATGCAAACCGCTGAATGCTGCAGCCTGTTTTCCGCTGAGGTCAGCGGTCAGGAAGCAACGCTTCATTTTCAGACAGATCAGAATTGCAGAATTGTCGTCGGCATCTATACCGATCAGTACGGGGACGGTGCCGAGAAGCTGATCGGCAACACGATCACACAGGTTCAGAAAGGGCAGACGACCGAAAACGTTCAGTTTGATTTTACGCTGCCCGACCATTATACGCTGAAAGCCTATATGATCGGCGCGGGCGAAACGCTGCTCTCCGAGGAATATGTCGATCAGTCACACACCCGGGAAATTGAGAAGCTCCGGCTCGCCGATATCAGCAGCTTTTCTGCGGACCGCGTGCTGAATCTCGATGAGAAAACCGATACCAATTATATGGTATACAATGATTCCGTTCATGTGCTCTCCGGGAATGATTCCGCCAATATTGTGGTTGATGCGGATTCCGAGACCGGACACTATGTCATTCAGAATCTTGACAAGAGCATCAGGAAACATGAAACGGTCGCGATCGAAAACGGCAGCGGCGATGCGGTCATCTTCCGCGTCCTGTCGCTGAAAACGGAGAACGGCATCACAACCGTGAATGCGGATACGGATTTCAATCCTTCCGATGCTTTCGATTATATCAAGATCGAATATCACCCGAACCGCGTCTTCGGTGAATTTCATTCGCAGGATGCCGATTCGGTACAGGCAAAGCCGAGCAGTCATCTTCCCTCTGATGCAGAGGACGGCCCCTGGTCTTTCTCCGCCTCCACACATCTGGAACCGGATATCCGCGCCGGATTGGTTCAGCTGCCGGGTATGGATACGTCTTTCCCGATGGATACGCTGGAATTTTCTTCGACTGTCAGCGCGGCATTCGATTTTGAATTTCTGAAAACACCGCATCATGACAGCTCGCATTTTTATATGAATCTGGAGTATGAGCTGGGACTGGCGCTCTCCGCAGCCGGTGAGCTGGAACTCCCGCTGCTGACCGGAACCATGATTCCGGATATTGCCGGCAGCCGCCTGAACTTCGGACTCTACCTCAAAATGAAGCTGAACGGCGCCGTCAACGGTACCATGAAGCTCAGCACGACGCTCGATGAAACCGGTTTCTATCCCTATGCAGAATACGATATGCAGACCGACAGCAGCTTCTATGCAGGAATTACCGTCCGCTCCAATCTGACGCTGCCTGCTGAAATCCGCGGAAACGCTAATCTCGGGCTCGGCCTGCAGGCTTCACTCAGTCGGGCAGAGTCGCATCCAAATTGCAACTACTGTCAGGAAGGTGAGCTCGACCTGACATGCAATGCAGCAGAGCATTTCGATTACTGCTGCGGCGGGAAGGAAATCCGCAGCGGAACTTCCTACACCGCACCGCGTAAAAAGCTCACGGATATCTACTATTCGGATGCACTCGGCGGATTCGGCTTCGGCATCTGTCCGAACAAGCATCTCTCAGACATCACAAGCAGTTCGGGTGTGATTCTCGATCCGCCGAATACAGACAATCCCTCCGCGACCACAGAAACAACGCCGGTATACGCTACAACAACCGAACTGTCAATGACCATGACAAGCGCTTCCGAAACAACGATGCTGACAGAAAGCATTCCGGGCGGCGTTACGGCGACCAGCCTGACGAATGAGATGCCGCATACCAGTCTGACAAAAGCAACCACATCGGACACTACCTATACCACAGCAACAACAAACAATTCGGCTCAGCAGGGGCAGAGCGATAAACAGAACCAGTATCTCGCATTCTTCAAGGGCGATGCGCCTTTTGACGGTTACTCTGTCTGCATTGATTCCAGATACGCAGACGAGATCATCGAGATCGAGATTCCCTCGATGTACAACAATCAGCCGGTCACGATGATCGGCGACAGATACGGCTCTTCCGGCTTTATCAACTGTCAGAAGCTCCGCAAGATCACGCTGCCGGAAACAATCTCCGAGATCGGCGTCAGCGCCTTCTCCGGATGCTGTAATCTCTCGGAAATCAATCTGCCGGATTCGATCACGGAAATCGGTGCAGAGGCTTTCTTCGGATGCAGATCCATGTCAATCAGCAAGCTGCCTTCCAATCTCCGCATCCTCGGCGACATGGCCTTTGCTGAATGTGAGAAAGCATTTGAAACGCTGACATTCCCGCCGGTTCTCTCCGAAATGGGAACGGCCGTCTTTGAGGGATGCCGCTCCATCCGGTCGGTGACATGCTCCATGCGCAGCCTGCCGGAAAAGACATTCAGCGGCTGCTCCGGACTCGAAAGCGTCAAGCTCTCTGCGCCGCTTCGCAGCATTCAGGCTGAGGCGTTCAGCGAATGCACAAATCTCAGTCATATCACACTCCCCTCTACCCTGCGCACCATCGGCAAAGAGGCATTCCGCAATGATACCGCGCTCAGCGAAATCACGCTGCCGGAAGGTCTGACCACGATCCGCGAAGACGCCTTTGCCGAAGTCCCGCTGCTGACGATCACGGTTCCGTCTACGGCCGCTGCAATCGACTTCAGCGCATTTCTCAGCGCGCCGCAGCTCCGGACTGTCACGATCAAGAGCCGCACGGCGGAAATTACGATGCCGGATCAGGCAGGTTATCCGCAGCGGAATATTCAGATTTACGGCTATTCGGGCAGTACGGCGGAAACATTCGCCAATGCAAATCATTTCTCGTTTGTCGCACTCGATCAGCAGAAGCCCTCTGAAATGATGCCCGCTGCCGGCAGTCCGCGCACCGAAAGCTATGATGCCCCGCATTCAGTCACCTTCCGCAATCTGAAGCCCCGCACGCTCTATAATTTCTATGATCTGAACGGCAGCAGCTTCACATCCGGGAATCTGCTCTATATCGGACAGGGCATGTCAAATGATTCCGGTGTCCTGACATTCTGGTACCGGCCGGTGAAAGACGATCTTTCCGCTGCAAAATATGCACGGAGCTTTGATGCTTCGGAGCCCGCGATCGAAGCATATCAGCGGCCTTCGGATCTCATCGGTGATGTCACGCTCGACAATCAGATTGATATCTCGGATGCGGTCATGCTGGCGCGCTTCAACGCTGAGGATTTCGAGGCCAGGATCGAAAGTGAAGGCATCCGGAATGCAGACTGCAACCATGACGGCAAAGTCAACGGCGATGATGTATTGCAGCTGCTGCGGTATATCTCCAAAATCATTGACAGATTCTAATTCAAAAAGAACCCCTGAAGACCGCTTCTTCAGGGGTTCTTTCTATGGAAAAATGAAATGATTTGCTGCTGTCAGATCGAATAGTCGATCGTGCGCTCGTCGATGATGCGTCTGGATTTGTGCTCGGAGCGGGTATTCAGGCCGCCGTCCGGATGAACGATCACACGCGCAGGCTTGACGCCGATGCGTGCCTTGAGCGCTGCGGAAACCTCTGCTGCTACAGTCTCGTCATCCTTCGGATTATCGGCATTCTTCTCGATCTCAACCGCGTATTTATTCGTGAAATCCTTCTCGAAAATGCGGATCAGATATTCGCCGGTGATGCCGCTCTGTTCGCGGATAACCGCTTCGATATCGCTCGGGAATACATTGACCGCGGATACGATGAACATATCATCCTTACGGCCGAGGATGTGGATTCTGCCGTGTGTTCTGCCGCACTTGCACGGTGTCTGGTCGATGCGGC
>CAMNFV010000043.1 GCA_946537515.1 uncultured Ruminococcus sp.
AAATTCAAATATATTTATTGGAGGTAAACTATGAAACACACAGAAATTGCAAGCGAGCTTTTCTCAAAGCAGTATTACTGCTCTCAGGCGGTGCTGGCGGCATTTGCCGGGGAGCTTGGAATGACGAAGAAACAGGCTCTCAGAGTCGGTGCTTGCTTCGGCGGCGGTATGTGCAAGGCTGAGGTCTGCGGAGCGTGTACGGGTGCGCTTATGGCTTTAGGGTTTAAATACGGTATGTGCGAGGACGGAGATCTTGACAGCAAAGAGAGAGTCAACAGCTATGCCGTGCGTTTTCTTGATGAATTCGCAAAGCAGAACGGCTCGTACATCTGCCGTGAGCTGCTTGACTGCGATATTTCCACCGATGAGGGCAAGGCTTATGCACGGGCAAAGGGACTGTTCGCAACGAAATGTCCGAAGATGATCGAGCGTGCTGTGCTGATCGCAGAAAAGCTGATAAACGAATAATTCTGCCGTATGAAAATGCGGCTTTATATTCGGCAAATAAATAGACTGATTTCAATTTATCTATGTAAGGATGCGCTTTATGGGAATTTTAGACTTTATACAAGATGAGATTCTCGGTATGAAATGGCTGAACAGGCTGATCGGCTCTGTGCTGAACGCCTGCGGTCTTGATACAAGCGGAAAAATCGGCGGAAGTGTGCAGTTTTTCATCTATGATGTGATCAAGATCATGGTTCAGCTCGGTGTGCTGATATTCTTCATTTCCTATATTCAGAGCTACTTTCCGCCTGAGCGAACAAAGAAGATACTCGGACGGTTTCACGGTATCGGTGCGAACTGCATTGCCGCCTTGCTTGGTACGGTCACACCGTTCTGCTCATGCTCGTCGATACCGCTGTTTATGGGGTTTACAAGTGCAGGGCTGCCGTTGGGCGTGACTTTTTCATTCCTGATCTCGTCGCCAATGGTCGATCTCGGCTCTCTGATTCTTTGTATCCCGGGGATCGTACACCCGACTGCAATACCGGCTGTTCCGAGCACGCCCCATTTCACCGGCTGCTCCGGCAAATTCTCTTTTTTCTCAGACATTTTTTTCCTTTCTGTGCATCCGGCTCAAAGAACATCCGCGCAGATCTGTTCCGGCGTCAGGCGGTTTGCCTTCAGCACATCTTCAACAGCATAGCGGTCTAAGAATTTCTTTTGCAGTCCGTAGCAATACACCTTTATATCCGATGCGCCGTAATACCGCGCGATCTTTTCACCGAAACCGCCGTTCAGGATACCGTCTTCCAGCGTGATCACAGTATCATGATCTGCTTTGAGCTGCTTCAGCATTTCCACATCAAGTCCGGTGATATAGCGCGGATTGATGAGTGTCGGCGCGATGCCGGTTTTTTTGGTTATCATTGCAGCAAGTGCCTCGCCGATCTGATAGAAGTCGCCGAGCGCCAGAATTGCCGTCTTTGTGCCGTGCTGCGTGATCTGATAGCGGTTCAGTACGCTGTAATCGGTATCAACAGCCTTGTCCGCATGATGTACGCCGCTGCACGGAATGCGCACAGCGACCGGATATTTGTCCTGTTCGATGCTCCAGTCCAGCATTGCAAAATATTCCTCACAGTTTGTCGGCGCAAGATAAACAAGATTCGGAATATTCGACATCATCGCAATATCAAACAGCCCGAGATGCGTGATGTCGTGCATACCGTAAACAGATGCCGTATCTGCATTTTTACGGCTTTTCAAAAGTTAAAGACTTGTTAAGAACTTCTGTGGTATGATAAAGCCACAGAGAAAACCGATACAAGTTACGGAGGAATGCAAAATGTTCTGGCGGATACTCAAAAAAGATCTGAAACGCAAGAAAACCATGAATATCATTTTACTGCTGTTCGTGATTCTGTGTTCGATGTTTGCGGCGGCGAGCGTCAATAACATCATTGCTGTCACAGGCGGTATCGAGCATTATTTCGATCAGGCGGACCTGCCGGAGATTGTAGTTACGCTCAGAGGCGAGAATGACTTTGCGGAAAAAGCCGCAGCGCTTCCGTCTGTGCAGGAGGTCAGGCAAGAGAAGTATTTTGAGATCGCAAACTCAAAATCCTTCATTTATAACGGTGAAAAGTCCACAAACTTCATCAATCCGGCACAGCTTATTTCCGATTCGGAAATGGCGCTGAACTATTTTGATGCGGATAACAATCTCATCGAAAGCGTGCAGAAAGGCACATTCTATGCAACCGTCCCATTTACTGCAAATACGGATATCAAAAACGGGGACGAGGTGACAATCGAGCTTGCGGATACAAAGCTGACGCTGAAATACATGGGCTATTTCAAGGGCGCAGTATTCAGTACGGAACCGAATGCAGTGCCTTATCTGATCCTGAATGCAGCGGATCTCGATTTTCTGAGAAGTCATGCAGAGCGTATGCCTGTTATGCTCGGCATCAAAACACTGTATATCAGCACCACGGATGCAAGTGCATTAGAGACGCTTGCCGAAGAATATGACGGCGTTTATATCTCCACAAGGGAAAGTGAAAAGGCGATTTATCTCTATGATATGCTGACGGCATATATCATGATGGCGATCAGCATCGTTCTGATGATTACGGCATTTGTCGTGCTGCGGTTTACCATCGGCTTTACCATATCTGAGGAATTCCGCGAGATCGGCGTCATGAAGGCGGTGGGGATTCAGAGCAGCAGCATCCGCGGTCTGTATATTGTCAAGTATCTTGCAATTTCGCTCATCGGTGCGCTGATCGGATTCTTCTGTTCGGTACCCTTGCAGAATATGATGATGAAAACCGTTTCCAAAAACATGGTGCTCGGAAGCGAGAACAGCTATCTGATGGGGCTGATCAGCAGCGCAGGCGTTGTGGCGGTGATCCTGCTGTTCTGTTATCTGTGTACGCGCAGCGTCAGGAAGCTCTCTCCGATTGATGCGGTCCGCAGCGGTCAGACAGGTGAGCGGTTCAGAAAGAGAAGCGTCCTGCATCTCGGAAAGTCAAATCTGCCGTCCACACCGTTTCTGGCTCTCAATGATATTCTGAGCGCACCGAAGCAGTTTTCAATTATCACGCTGGTCTTTGCACTGTGCCTGCTGATCGTCACGATGATGTCCTGTTTTGCGCTGACACTGAAAAGCGAAAATATCCTGTGGGCGATGAGCGTCCCCGAAAGTGAAGCGCACATGATGGATTCTGAGTTATTCGGCGATCTGTTCAAGGGCGACAAGGACGCCTGGAAGAACATCATTTCGGACATCAGCGATACGCTTGAGCGGGAAAATATGCCCGGAAAGGTAACGATTTCGTTCGGCGAAGCTTGCAAGTCATATTATAAGGATCAGACAGCGACGTTCATGTACTGGATCACAAAGGGCGAAACGGACAGCAAGCCCCGCATCGACGAGGGCAGTGCGCCGCAGAAGTCCGATGAGGTTGCTTTGACAGGTTATGCGATGAACGATCTCGGCGCAGGCATCGGAGACAGGATCACCGCCGAAATAGACGGCAAGGAATATGAATTGATCGTCACGGGCAGATTTTCGACCTTTCAGGGAAACGGACACACGGCGCTGCTTTATAAGGACATGGAGCTTGCAGTACCGAACAGCTCCTGCGGCGTGCAGATTCATTTTGACGGCGATCCCGACCGTGAGACGATCGAAAAGAACATTGCACGGCTGAGAACAGTCTATGACACAGATAAGATCTACAACACATCCGATATGATGAACGGAATAACCGGAATGTCCGAAACGCTCGATGCAGTCAAGAAAATGATGATGATTCTGACTGCGATTGTCACAGCGATGATCGTCATTCTCATGGAGCGCAGCTTCATCTCAAAGGAGAAAAGCGAGATTGCACTGATGAAGGCAGTCGGCGTTTCAAACGGAAGTATTGTCACACAGCACGCGCTGAGATTTGTCATTGTGTCGGTCATTGCGTGCATCGTATCTTCGGCTGTACTGATGCCGGCAAGCAATGCGCTCATGAATTATATCTGCTCGATGATCGGCGATATTTCGGGCATCAAATGCGACACGAATCCTGCCGAGATTTTTGTGATCTGCCCCTGTCTGCTGATTGCAGTTGCGGCAGCCGGTTCATTCCTGACCGCACTTTATACGAAAACAATCAAGGCGAGCGATACCGCTTCGATCGAATAAGGAGGATCTTATCATGAATACCGTATTACAGACCAAAGGTCTTTGCAAGACCTACATTGTCAATAAGCACCAGAACAATGTGCTGAAAAACATCGACCTGACGATTTCCGAGGGTGAAATGGTGGCGATCATGGGACCGTCCGGCTCCGGAAAATCCACGCTGCTCTACTGCGTTTCCGGTATGGACAGAGTGACCGCAGGCGAGGTCATCTTTCACGGAAAGGAAACGGCAAAGCTCTCGGATAAGGCGCTCTCACAGCTCCGGCTGGACGAAATGGGCTTCATCTTCCAGCAGATGTATATGATGAAAAATCTTTCGGTGCTGGATAATATCATTCTTCCGGCGGTGAAATCGAAGAAAAATAACGAGAGCCGCAGAGAGATTGCGGAGCGCGGACGGCAGCTCATGCGGCGGCTCGGCATTGACGATGTGGGCGAAAATGACATCAACGAGGTCTCGGGCGGACAGCTCCAGAGAGCCTGCATCTGCCGCAGCATGATCAATTCCCCGAAGATGATCTTTGCAGACGAGCCGACGGGCGCGCTCAACCGTTCCAGCTCGGACGAGGTCATGAACGAGCTTTTGTCGCTCAACCGTGACGGCACGACGATCATGTGCGTGACACATGATCCGAAGGTCGCCGCCAAGTGCAGCCGTGTTCTTTACATCGTGGACGGAGGGATCATGGGCGAAAAGGAAATGGGACATTTTGACGGCGGCGAAAAGGAACTCCGTGACCGTGAGCGGGAGCTGAACAACTGGCTGATGGAACAGGGCTGGTAATACTTGCAATATTGCGCTCTGTATGGTACAATAGAAGCAGGTGGTGATATTATGACCGATATTCTGATCGTTGAGGATGACCCCGAACTCAATGCGCTGCTGACTGATTTTCTCCGTGCAGAGGGCTATACTGTGTCGGCAGTGGAAAGCGGTGAACGCGCCGTGCAGCTTTTTGACAGGTACGGCGCAAGGCTTGTCGTGCTTGACATCAATCTGCCCGATATGAACGGATTTGCGGTATGCTCAAAGCTGCGTGAGAATGCCGATACTCCGATTCTGATTGTCAGTGCAAGAACCGGCAAAGAGGATAAGCTGAACGGCCTCGATGTAGGCGCTGACGATTACATCGAAAAGCCCTATGACATCGACATTCTGCTTGCAAAAATCAAGGGCATTTTTAAGCGGCGGTATCAGCGGAGTATGCTCTCCGCAAGCGGCGTGACGCTCAATCTCGCGGACAGATCGGCGGAGATTGACGGCAAGCCTGTGGAGCTTGCTGCGAAGGAATTTGACCTGCTGGCGCTCCTGATCGAGAATCAGGGCAAAGCGCTGAAAAAGGAGTACCTGTTTTCGACCGTATGGGGCAGCGACAGCGATTCTGAGCTGCAAACGCTTCACGTGCATATCAACCGTCTGCGGCAGAAGCTGGGTGATGATCCGAAAAATGCAAAGCGTCTGCTGACGGTCTGGGGCGTGGGGTATAAGTTCGTATGAGGGCATTCAAAAGGCTGTGTATCATTGCAGCTGCGGTATTTCTGGTGCTTGCGCTGCTGCTGAATATCGTGATGATGCAGCAGCAGAAAACCGCGGACGGACAGTACCGTGTGGAAGCAAAACGTCTTGCGGATGAGATCACGGAAACCGGCAGCTTCGATCTTTCAAAATATCCGCATATCACAGGGCTGTATACAGGTGATCATCTCTATCAGAGCGATGAACATTATCTGATCATAGAAGCAGGCGGAACGCTCTGCCGTGCGGAGTATACGCTCGGAAGTCCGCGCAGTATGATCATCACGGTGAATTGTATTCTCGGCGCGTTGTTTTTCTTGATGTGCGGTGTGCTTTACTATATCTGGCGGAATGTGATCAAGCCCTTCGGCAGCCTGAATGAGGTTCCGCAGGAGCTCGCAAAGGGCAATCTTGCAGTCCCGATACCGGAACAGAAAAGCCGCTTTTTCGGCAGATTCACATGGGGCGTCAATCTCCTGCGCGAGAAGATCGAGGATGACCGGCAGAAGGAGCTTTCTATGCAGCGCGATAAGAAGCTGCTGCTGCTTTCACTATCACATGACATCAAGACACCGCTTTCGGCGATCAAGCTGAATGCAAAGGCATTGGCAAAGGGTATTTACAGCGATGAGGAAAAACGCCGCGCCGCCGCAGAGAGCATCAATGCCCGTGCGGACGAGATTGAGCAGTTTGTCAGCGAGATAACCAAAGCGGCAGGCGAGGACTTCATGAACTTTTCGGTCACGCAGGGCGAGGCGTTTCTCAGTCAGATTATTGCGAAGATTCATGCGAGATATGCACCGCAGCTCAGTCTTTCGGGAACGGAATTTGCAGTGCAGAAATATGACGACTGCATCCTGTCCTGCGATCCTGACAGGCTCGGTGAATGTCTGCAAAATCTGATTGAAAATGCGATCAAATATGGCGACGGCAGGCGGATAGAGATCAACTTCGATAAAATGGACGGCTGTGAGCTGATCACGGTATCGAATACCGGCTGCACGCTCGAAGCAAAGGAACTGCCGCAGATATTCGGGAGTTTTCATCGGGGAAATAATGCTGATAAGATACAAGGCAACGGTCTGGGGCTGTTCATTTGTAAGCGGCTGATGTTGCTCATGGGTGGAGAGGTCTATGCCGAAATACAGGGCGATTGTTTTTCTGTAACACTTGTGGTGAAGCTGGCGTAAACAATTTCTGTTCAAATAACCACAGCCTATTGATACACCTGTTTTCCGTTCCACGCAAGTCTGAATAAGCATAGCGGAACGGTACATCGGGAAATGAATAGACAGAGAACAGCCGTCTGCGTTGATGCAGTTCCAAACTGACGAAACAGGGAGCGGTCGGCTCTTTATTCGGCGTCTGGTAAACAATCATATTCTGCGAAAAAACAGCCCCCACAGTCAGACCTGATGATTCAGGCGCAGACTGTGGGGGGGATTTCGTCAAAAGCTTAACAGATCTGTTGGTTATCGGCGTTTTTCGCGTTTTCTAACGGAAAGCAGGATCAGGACCATGCCCGCGGCATCAAGCGCGATCAGCAGTATGCCGCCGGCATCGCCTGTTTCCAGCGGCGGCGCATCGGTCAGAGCGCTTTTTTTCGTTTCTGACACAGTTGTCTCCTGAACGGTAGTTTCGGTCTGTGCCTCAGAGACAGACGGTTCTGTTTCTTTGGCTTCGGGCTCACCGGAAAGCTTCTGTTTGATCTGTGCGATCTCGCTGTCTGTAAAGCCGAGATCTTTGATATACGCCTCCGCTTTCCCGACGAGATCGTCACCCGCCTCCGGTGCTTCGTGAAACAGCTGAGACAGATACTCGACAATCAGCGATCTGACCGCGGGCTCCAGCTCTGCGGGAACAGGCTGTTTGATGCCGTCAAGTACATGATAGTAGTTCTGATAGGTGCGTGCAAAATCATCCTGCACGGTATTCAGATCGGCGCCCATCAGGCATTCCAGCAGCGCACAGGTGACGCCGGTACGCAGCTTTCCTTCCATGCAGTGGATCAGATACGGACCTTCGTGATCACACAGAAACCGGAGCGATCCGGTCATCGAACAGCGGAACGATTCCGACGCATATGCCGTCGTCATATTGGCAAAATAGATATCACAGCCGGAATAATAGGTTTCCGCAAATCCGGGGTAAGACTCCGCGACTGCCTGATTCTCAGCGAGGTTCAGAACGGTTCGGATTCCGGCTTTTTCAGCGGCCTCATCGGCAAAGGCATTCCGCCCGAGGGTCGGATCAATCGGGCTGGATGAGCGGTACAGGATTCCCTCACCGATCGTGCCGGCAGTGACCATGCGGAAATTGGCAAATTCCGCGTCAGAAAGCTCGGGATAGTCTGCACGTTCGGTTGAGCGTCGCAGCTCGTTAAGGCCGAAATAACCGCTGACAGCGCTCCCCGCCGCGTTTGTCTTCTGCATGTCTGCCATTGCCGCAACCGACGATATCTGCGGCCTCATGCAGACGCTGGCAAACAGTACTGCAAATCCCGCAGCAATTCTGCTTTTTTTTGATCTCATCATGTCTTCCTCCTTCGGCTCGGCTCAGATCATATCCAATCCGGCAGCTTCCGGATCAGCAGATAATTCATCGGGGAATAGGCTTCTCGTGCAGCCCGGTATAAACCTCTCAGTTATACGGATCGCCGAAGTATGCGCAGCCACAGAGGAGCCGCTGTGTATCAGTTGTATTATATCTGTTTTCTGTGCATTTGTCAAGCAGGGCGTGACAGCAGCGGAGAAATGGTGCCTGTCTGCGATTCAGTGGTTGATCCCCGTGAATGTTCAATGAAAATTATTGACAAAGCTGCGCGAATGATATATAATCATTATAAAAGCTGCCAAAAGAAATCCTGTTATTGGAGATGAAATATAAAAACGCTTCAGAACGGAGGTATCATCATGAAAGCATTGTCATTCGCATCGTGCGCTGCTGCGGCATTTGCGCTGCTTGCAGCTGCACCGGCTCTTTGTCCCCAAGTACAGTTCTGTGCAGCAGCAGAGACGGAAACAGAGACCGCGCTCCCGGACTGGATTCCGGGCGATTTTGAAAGCGGAGCTGAACTGCTGAAGCAAAATGGTGAATTGACGATTGAGGGCGACCTGCTGTGCTTTACGGAGAAAGAGTATTCCGGAGACTCACGGTATGATTTTCATTATAGTACCGAGTATTTTGAGCCGGTATTCTCGGAGCGCTATGACGCGGGAACGGGTGTCTTTATGCGTGTGGAACTGCTGCGGGCGATTACGCCGGGCAGCACGGAAATTCACCACACCGACAGCCTTAACGATACGAATTCGACCATGTTCGCACTGGAGATTGACAGGGATCTGAATATCACGGCGACCAAGCTTCCGAAATGGTGTCCGAAAACCTTTGACAGCGCACTTTCATTCTATAACAGCTACGGAAAAACGCATATCCGGAACGGTTTGCTCTGCACCGTGTTCCATGAGACTGATCCGCAGGAGGCGAGTTACAGGATTGAAGACCGTTATGCGCTGCGATACACCGGGGAACAACTCAAATGTCTTTGCTCAGTACGCTTTCAGAGTGAAGACAACTGTTTTCTGGTCAGTATGTTTACAGGTGCCGCGCCCGGCGATGCAGCAGTCACACACTGTGACACCGCTGTAAACGAAGTGCCCTATGAATATACCTTCCGGATTGATGACGCGCTGAATATCAAGGAAACCGATCTGTGTGCATGGGTGCCGGACTGCTGGGAGGAATTCTTTTTTGCGCGTCCGGAAGATTATGAGGCAGATAGTTTCATCCTGACGCACGGAGGAGATGTCGCATTTCTGCTGGAATATGGCGGCGGAACAGGGTATGCGTGGGCGGAAACAGAACATGATCCTGCGTTTATGGAATATGTCGAACGCATCGACTGCACGCGGCTTCAAATCTATGCGGACGGCATGGCACCCACCGGCGGAAAAATACAGGAAGTGCGTGTTTACCGTGCGAAAAAGGACGGTCAGACGGAACTCCGGCTTGACCTGATGCCGCCCGGAACAGGTGCCGAGGCCGCAGAATCTTTGGGCGGCGTCATGCAGATCACGGACGATGCCGGCATGGTTCTGCTTCCCGGAGAAGCCCGCGTGACACTCATGAACGCGGACACTGGCTGTCCGGTCATCATGCAAAACAAATCCTTCTATATCCACTATCTCATCGGAGAAGAAAATCTTGACCCGTCAGACGGGGAACAGTATAATTCTTCCAAATGGCAGGAGATCAAATCGGCTGTCAGCAAGCAGCCGCTCGGTTCTGTTTTTGCAAATGATGATTATAAGCTATGGCTGAACAACGGCTCCATGCCGCAGGGCTATTCCTGCAATGCAGTCTATTCAAACGGCGCGTGCGATTCCGGCGACGTGATCACGGTCGAACGGTATACGGATGATATCGCGGATATTACGGTGAAATTGCAGTTTGCAGCAGAGGGCGACATGAATAATGACGGCGTATTCAGCGTTGCGGATGTCGTAATGCTCCAGCGCTGGCTGATGGGTTCGCTTGAGACTGTGCCTGCAAACTGGAAGGCTGCGGATTTTGTCAATGACGATCAGCTTGATGCCCGTGATCTTACTGTGATGAAGCGCAGCCTGCTCGGGCGCGATGCTGCAATCGCGGAGAACGGCCTGCTGTTAAAGGTACACACTTCATACGGCGGTTACGGTGTCATGGGACAGGATCTCGGCAGCGGAGAATCTGATACAGAATTCTATGTCATCGAGGGAGATACCTTCTGCGAGACATGGGGCGGCAACTGGTTCCAGAATGTTCGCAAGAGCAACAAGCAGCTCTTGAAGATTGAGAAGATTGAAGCGGATACCGTGACGGTTTCCGTTATCAGTGCGCGTGACGGTGCCGGCGGCGAAAAAACGCTGACCATCGGAGAATCCTGCGCGGTTCCGTCTTGTTATGTTCTTTTTGACGGCATCAACTATGATTACGAGATCTGCTTTGAGCGGATTTCGTCCGGGGCAGAAACGGAATCGCAGCATAAAAACCTCGCAGATACATAAATCTGCGAGGCTTTTTCTTTTCGGTACAGTTGCATCTTTCCTGTTTTAAATATCAAGCTGATTCTGCGCCGGACATTCCGTTCCCTGCTCTATAGCAGCAGTAAGCCCCCTGTTTTGAAGCGTTTTTAGAATTCAGCGTGCTTAATCATAATCGTACAGGTATCATCATCGTGGAAAAACCACCTGGATGAATTTAATTCTTCTACGCCCATCTTATAGATCTGTTTCTCCTCAAACAGATCATTGTATGCCTGTTCATAATCCTGCTGATTTTGGAACATGATCTCGATTGAATCTTCTTTTGCGTGCGCGTTGAGTGTTTCCATGACTGTTTTTAAGTTGTATGATTCAAAATAGCAGTTGTTCATGCGGAAATAGTTGTATTTTGTGCCGCTGCACGTCGGAATAAAGGGGTTAATTTCATGCAGATCGTTCGGTGTGTGATTGCGCAGCAGAACCTCGTCCGGCACCAGCATATACCGGTGAAACAGATTTTGCGAGGAGCCGTCTTTGCTTACGGGATCATCCCAAGTGACGTCTACCCAGTAATATTCTCCGTCCAGTAAGACGTAATTCCATGAGTGTGATCCTCCATCTGCTGTTCCGCTTATGACGTTTGATTGAATGCCGAACTGGTTCATGAAGTACTGAAATGCTCTTGCATATCCGCTGCAAACTGCTTTACCGTTGACAATGGCGCCGTATGCAGTGGCATAAATGCCGCCGAGCTGAGTCGAATTTCTGCCTTCAATATCATAGACCGTGTGATCAATGATCCAGTCGTGAATAAACAGGATTTTTTCATAGTCGGTTGCATTTTGCGGTACTTGCGCCATGACTTCAGCAGCAGCCTGATCAAACTGTTTGCGCATTGCGGGGATTTCATCCGGATTGATGTCCTCATAGCACGCAAAGGATACTTCCGCATATTCACGGTATAGTTCTGCGCTGTAGCTATAGGAGAGCCAGAATAATTCCGGATGCTCCTTTTTCATCCTCTGTGTGAGCAGGAAAAGAGAATCATCATCTTGCGGGATATTGAATGTAAATTCTGTTTCGCCCTGATTGAAATGCTCATAAAGTTCAAGATAGAGCTGTTCCGATTCGTTTGTGTCCGGATTCACTTCCGGTTCCGTTGTTTCTTTCGCCGGTGATTCCGGTGACGGGGCTTCGGTCACTACTGGTTCGGGCGGAGCTGTGTCCGTGGATTCGATATAATTGAATGTGACATTTCCGACCTGACAGCCAGTGAGCAAAAGTGTGCAGAGCAGTGCTGCAAAAAGATTCTTTTTCATATGATACTCCATCCTGTATTTTTTATTCTAGGCTGCGGTACTATGCTTCGAGCTTCGGACTCAAATGCTTCCGATATTGCTGCTCTTCCCGCGGAGAATGCTCCTTGGCATAAAAAGAAGTATACATCTTTTTATTTAGTCAAATATCAACACTCTTAAAAAAGAATCCTCCGATTTCCTCCGGCGTATAGTCACCGTGTTCTTTCAGCCACCAGTGCACCGTCTCCGCAAAGCTTGACACAGCGTGATTTAAGCGGTATTCCCTCGGAATATCACCACCGTCGGTAAGCTGACGGCCAAAGACCTGATACATATATTCTTTCAGATATCGCATAAAAATCTCGCCGCATTCGCCCGAAAAGATGCCCTTGATGCTCTGCTGCTTTTCCTGCAAATGACAGAGAATGTGGGTGATATGATCCTGAAAGCTGTCCTTGTCCGAGAAATCGTGATGCTCCTCGCTCATGATCTCATGTGAAAAAACATGGTCGAAAATATCCGTGCACATCGCTTTCAGCAGCTCGTCCTTTGTTTCAAAATGGGCATAAAAAGTGCTGCGGCTGATGTCCGCTTCGTCAATGATCTCCTGCACCGTAAGCGTCGAATATGTTTTTTGTTCCAGAAGGCCTGTAAACGCCTGAAATATGGCGTTTCTTGTTTTTCTCTGCCGTCTGTCCATAACTCCTCCTATCGTACAATTTATGCTTTTTGTCCGGTATCCTACATTACCGTTCAACTGATTATTGAAAACAGTCTCCGAAAGTGGTAGTATAGTTACAGAACAAGATGTTTGTTATCATATACAGAGTAGCACAAAATCAAAAAAATGTCAAGGAGATTTTACGATGAGTGAGAAAAGAGACTTCAGATTTGACAAGAAAGCAGCGAAATATGATGACAGCTGCGAGGGCAAACTCTCTGAAAAGTTCTATACCCTTGTGAACGAGAATGTGCAGCTGACAGACGGAATGAAAGTGCTTGAAACGGGCTGCGGTACAGGAACAATATTGCACCGCCTTTCACAGCGATGCAGTATCAGCGGTTACGGGATAGATGCGGAAGAAAAAATGCTGGAACAGGCAAGATCGAAATGTCCCGATACGGAAAAATTTCAAGTGAAAGCGAGCTGAATAAACACAAGGTTTACGGACATCGTGGGTTGGGCGGATTTTAATCTGATACAAGCAACAAAATAAAACGGCGATTCATCATTGAACCGCCGTTTTTATGTTATGCTTATAATCTCAGTCCGTCAAGCCAGTCACGGACGGATTGCTGTGTATCAGCGCTGAACTCCTGTGCCGTCTTGCCTTGTATTGCCATACCGTCAAGCACCTGTGCGTTCGGCAGATAGCTTGTGATCGAAGCGCATGTTCCCGATTCGCCGCTGCCTTCATGCGTATTAAACGGAATGATCACCTTGCCGGAAAAATCATAGCTGTCCATGAAGGTATAGACCGCCATCGGCATATCGCCCCACCAGATCGGGTAACCGAGGAATACGATGTCATACTGCCCCATATTATCAACAGTTCCGTTCAGTTCGGGACGGGCTTTGTCGGCAAGCTCCTGCTTTGCCGCATCGCAGCAATCGTCATAGTCTGCGGGATAGGGCGTGACAGTCTCGATATGAAAGCTGTCCGCGCCGAGTTCACTTGCGATATATTCCGCTGCGATCTGCGTGTTGCCCTTATCTATCGTGCCGACATTGTAATTCTCATCGGCTCTGGAAAAGTAAGCAACAAGGATATTTTTGCCGTCAGATGCAGGCTCGGTTTCCGTCGGTGATGCATCTGTTGCTGCATCGCTCTCTGGGGAAGTATCCTCTGTTTGATCCGTAGTTGTTTCGGTATTGCTGTCCTGCTTGTTCAGCTTTTCCTGCACGGCTGCCTTATCGCTGTCAGCAACGCTTGGGGCAGAGGCAGGCTCCACGCTGCCGCAGGCGGTCATAGCAAGTGCCATGAACAGCGCAGAAGCGACTGCAATTAATTTGTGTTTCATACGCGTCACCTTAATCCTTCATCTGCCCGGGCTCAAGCATTTTGATGACCTTAGCCGGCACGCCGCCGACGACTGCATAATCGGGAACATCCTTTGTGACGACTGCACCTGCCGCAACAACAGCGTATCTGCCGATTGTCACACCCGGACAGATCGTGCAGCCCATTCCGAGCCACGCATTTTTCTTTACGAGCACTTTGCCGTAGGTGTAGGTAGTGTGCCGGTCATACATATCATGGTTGATCGTTGCGATGCGAAGTCCCGGTGCAGCCATCACGCCGTCCTCAAATTCGATGCCGCCGGACGCAGAAAGAATCGCGGAGTGATTGATAAAAACGCCCTTTCCGAATGTCACACGGTTGCCGAAATCACAGGTGAACGGCGTAAGGATCCTGACATCATCGAGCTTGCGCCCGAACAGCTCCTCAAGATAACCGACGTATGACGGATCATCCGGAAGAACGGCATTTGCCTTTGCGCACAGTGTTCTCGCCCGCATCATTTCATCGACCGCATCTTTGAAGTACGGCTCAGTCACTTTCGTCGGACCGCCCTGATCCATCAGGTCATAGACATAACCCTTCTCGTATTTCATATCTGATCCTCCTGATCCTCAGAATTGTTTTTTCAAGATCTCAATGAACTCATTCGTATGTTTTTTCGGATTATCGGCTTTCATAAACGCACAGTACCGCCGGATGATCGGCTTGCCGTTCCGCAGCAGCCGTATCGTTTTTGTAGTGGTCTGCACCGCATCACCGCTGCCCTCTATCGGCATAAAGCCCTTGCCCTGAATGACCTGCATCAACGCATCGTCGATGTATTCCGTGAAATATATCTCGCTCTGAAAGCCCAAGTCATTTGCATAAAAGCTGCGTTCTGTGTCTTGCTGTTCAGGTGAGGAAAGAAGTATCAGCGGCGTGTTTTTGAGGTCTGATATTTCTGCCTCATCAAGCTGGGCAAGGGGGGAATTCGCCGAAATTTCCGCATAATATTCCCGAATGTCAAGGACAATATTCACATACTCGTCGGAGAACGCCCTGCGCTGGTCGTTGAGGACAATATCAAGTTCGCCGTTTCGCAGCAGAGCATAAAGTGTATCATGATTGCCGTGCGTGACCTCGACCGTTACATCGGGATACTGCACTGTAAACGCAGACACAGCGCTGTTGAACTCCTTGCCGCTGTAGCCTTTGAGCAGCCCGACTTTCAGCAATTCGCCATGATTGCCCGAAACCTTTTGCAGTTCACGGACGATGTTGTCATAATCCGCAACGAGCACAAGGCTTTTCTTGTAGAAAAACTCGCCTGCGGGAGTGAGCGTGAAGCTCCGTTTTTTTCGCTCCAAAAGCGTCACGCCCAGCTCAGCTTCCAGCGCTTTGATC
This sequence comes from uncultured Ruminococcus sp., assembly GCA_946537515.1. GTDB lineage: Bacteria > Bacillota > Clostridia > Oscillospirales > Ruminococcaceae > Firm-04. The sequence continues at coordinate 15,393 of CAMNFV010000043.1, forward strand.
TGCTGCGAAATTGCCGACTGCGAGATAAAATGCGCCTCTGCGGCTGCGGTAAAGCTGCCGAGCCGCACCACCGACTGAAAATAGCGTATCTGTTTCAGCATCATATCACCTCAGTATGTAGAGGCGCTCGCAAGTGCAAAGCGCCATTCGCCATTTTTTTCACAAGCTGAAACCGAAGCTGTAACCGCCATGTATGCTTTCCGCCGCCGAAAACTGCGGCAGTCACTTTGCTTCTGCCGGTAAGCACGGCTGTTTCGCCATGAACTTCCGCCTGCATATCCTCATGTGAAGCAGCGTAGTAATTCAGCGTGCCGTCCATGATCGAGCGGATATAGACCTCTTTCGGCTGCCGCATACCCGTCATGTGAACAAGCACAAAGCTGTCATCGTGGACACGCTCAAGCGCAGCTCTGTCCTTGTTCACCATAGCGGAGTACATCTCCTTGTAGAGCTGGATGATCTGTTCTTTGTCGTTCATACACTTTTCTTTGCCCACGCAGCGACTTTCGTCTCTGACTCGCTGGCCTCAGCGCCGTGAACCGAAAGTCCGGCCTTGACAGTTGCGCCTTTGCAGAGAGCTTTCAGATCACGTTCGCTGGAACCCATACCGCTGCCCTCATTGGTGCAGAACGGAATGATTGTTTTGCCCGTAAGGTCATACTTTTCAAGCAGAGTGAATATACACATGGGCATTGTACCCCACCAGTTCGGATAGCCCACGAAAACCGTGTCGTAGTTCTCGAAGTTTTCAGGATAAGCCTTGATTTCGGGGCGGGCCTTTGCACGAAGTTCCTGTTTTGCCTCCTCAATGCAGGTCATATAGCTTTCGGAATAGGGCTTGACAGTATCGACCTCAAAGAGATCACCGCCAACTGCGTTCTGAATGAACTCTGCAACTCTCTCGGTGTTTCCTTTAGCAATCGTTTTCAGACCGCCGTTCCAGTAGTTTTCGCCTTTGCGTGAATAGTAAATGATAAGAATGTTAGCCATAATGATTACCTCCGTAATTGATTTATAATGCTATTCTACCACGTAATTTTGAATAAATCAATCTGAATTTCAATGGCTGATGATAAGTTTTGCTTATGTATAAACTTGAACCAAAACTTCGTATCGGGAGAAGAAAAATGGATCAGAAAGGATTCGAGGAACAGATCACTCACGATTTGAAAAGCTATAACGAAAAACCGCTGCTATATTGAAATAACAGCGGTTTGGATTTAGAGTATACGAATGCGGTCAAATAAATCGTCTGTCATCTGTTCAGATGTATACGGAAAGAGTGTGCCGACAAAACGGCCGCACAGACTCTTTTTATTCCTCGTCAATTATCTTCCGTGTGTCAGCGACAACTTGTGCAATGGTTGTGTTTTTCAGCTCGTTTTCCAAAGCTGCCTGCGCCGCTTCAAGTCTGCCGTCCATGACTTTGTGGATATTTCTTCCGATCGGACATTCGGGATTTGGGCTTGCGTGAAACCTGAAAAGCCCGTCATCTTCTGTGCAGTCCACAGCCTTGTAAATATCGTACAGCGTGACCTCATCAAGTGGTCTTGCTAGGTGCGCTCCTCCGCTGCCCTGACGTGCGGTGACGATACCCGCCGCCTTGAGCTGTGAAAGAACATTCCGGATAATGACAGGATTGACTCCCGTACTGCCTGCAAGGACATCGCTGGTGACCTTCATCTGTCCGTCAAAAATGTCGATACAGGTAAGGATATGTACCGCTGCTGTGAATTTACTTGTGATCTGCATAGATGATCATCTCTTTCTTACTCTCTTACCACGCTGATACGCTGCCTGATGTGAGCGCCTT
>CAMNFV010000044.1 GCA_946537515.1 uncultured Ruminococcus sp.
GTCGTCATGCGCGTTGCGATCAGAGACTGATGCGCGTCACGCAGTACGGTTTCTGTAATTCCAATTTTCGCCATATCCGATCACACTTTCTGTCAGCCGAGTACGGCGAGTGCATCGCCCGGGTTGACGCTGCTGCCCTTGGTCGTATTGACCGCGAGGACAGTGCCGTCTTCCGGTGCAACGATATCGTTTTCCATCTTCATTGCTTCCAGAACAAAGAGAACCTGGCCCTTTGTGACGCTGTCGCCTGCCTTGCACTTGACATCGAGAATGGTGCCGGGCATCGGAGCGGAAACCGGGGTGCCGTCCGCTGCGGATGCAGCCGGAGCTGCTGCCGGTGCGGGAGCTGCCGCGGCCGGAGCCGGAGCTGCCGGAGCGGGTGCTGCTGCCGGAGCTGCTGCTGCCGGAGCTGCGCCTGCGCCGAGTTCCTCGACAACAACATCATACTGCTTATTATTTACGGTTACACGAAACTGCTTGCTCATGAGTTCATCCTCCTGATTTCTTGTAATTCAAGATATAATTCACGCTCATCCGGTATCAGCAGCGGCTTTCCGCCGCCGAAACGCAAATCAGAACGGGATATTGCTGTGCTTCTTCGGCAGATTGGAAACGCGCTTGCCTTCGAGCAGATCAAGTGCATCAACGATCGCCTGACGGGTCTCGCCGGCAGAAATCACAGCGTCGATCGCACCGATCTGTGCAGCCTTTTCGGCAGATGCGAGCGTACGCTTATATTCATCGGCAAGCTCCCTGCGCTTTGCATTGACATCGGCAGCGCCCTTGAGCTTGTCATGCCAGAGGAATTCCACCGCGCCTTCCGGACGCATCGGAGCGATTGCGGCATTGTTCCATGCGAGGACATAATCGCTGCCTGCGCCTCTGCCCGCGATTGCGGAGAATGCTGCGCCGCAGGCTTCACCGGCGATCAGCGCGATCTTAATGGTCGTTGCCTCGGCGTATGCGCCGCAGAGCTGCGTCATGGCACGGAGCGAGCCGTTTCTTGCAGCATCGGTATCGGCAGCAAAGCCGATTGTATCGAGCACCGTCAGCACCGGAATGGAAAATGCATCGCAGGTACGGACAAAGCGTGCCATTTTTGCAGCGTCATCAGCGGTGAGTGCATCCGCAGACTTGCATGTTGTGATGATACCGACAGCCTGGCCGCGAACGGTCGCGAGCGCAGTATCAACAGAGTCACCGAATGCGGTGTAAAGCGGCAGCAGCGAACCTGCATCCGCAATGCCCTCAAGCAGCGTATCCTTTGTGCAGGAAGCTGCGGGCTCATCATATTCTGCAATCGGTGCGCCTGCGAGATTATTTGCAGGGAGCTTGCGGAGCAGCGACTTGACCTGCTCTGCGGCATCTGCGTCATCCTTGCAGACAGCAGCGACAATACCGGCCTTTGCGGCAGTCTCCGGCTTCGCGGCATCAGTGCCGAAAGGCGGAGTCAGATAGAGCTCTGCGGATTCGGTTGCGAGGACAAAATCCGCCTCTGCTGCGAGCAGCGCCGCGCTTCCCGCGCAGACACCTGCGATCACAGAGATCTGCGGTACAACGCCGGAAAGCTTTGCAGCGCAGGCAATCAGCTTGCCGTAAGCCGTCAGCGAATCGGCGGTGCCGTCCACATACACGCCGTTGGAATCAAAGATTCCGATCAGCGGTGTACCGGTTTTTGCAGCGAGTGAATAGAGCCGCTTGATTTTTCCGGCCGTATTTTTGCCCATGACGCCGTCATTGACATCAGGTGCCTGTGCAAACGCGCAGACGGCCTGTCCCTCGACATAGCCGTGCGCACAGATCACAGCAGCAGGCGCGTCCTTTTCGGTCCGCAGCGCATCCAGCTCTGTGAACACACCGCCGTCAAACAGCGCGCTCAGGCGTTCTCTTGCTATTGTTCCGATCTTTTCCATAGAAACGTACGCATCCTTTCGTGGTTCCGTTCTCAGTCCATACTGGAATCCATACTGTATTATTATACCATATATTCGTGCAAAAATCAAGTCTAAATTCCGGTGATCATGCGGCAGTTTTTCGGTGATTCTGCATTATTCCCGACAGACAGGAAAGCCGTCCGCTCCGGTTTGAGCAGACGGCTTTGCGATTATGCAGGTGCATTGACATTACCGGTCACGCCGTACCAGGTCGGCTTGTTTCCGGTCATTTTTTCCACATAGAATTGCAGCACATACTGTGCATCGGCGGCGGTGATATCCTTGTCACCGTCTACATCTCCAAAGACAGAGCCTTCCGGTGCAAGCGGCAGCGGGTCTTCCTCCTGTACAGGCGGAACATCCGAAAGCGGAACAAACTGCACTCCCTGTTCATCGGCAAAGGTATGCACCGTGCTCTCCCAGTCGCCGTACAGCACCAGATTTGGCAGTTTCTGATAATCCCAGAGCGCCGAGATCACGCATTCCGGATTCAGAATTTCCAGCTTGTACAGCGCGTCACAGCCGGTAAATGCACCCTTCCGGATTGTTGTCACGCTCTTTGGAACCGTCAGTTCCGTCAATCCGGTACAGCCCTGGAATACATGTTCCCCGATACGCCGTACACTCTCCGGTATGACAACCGTTTTCAGGCTTGTGCATTGCCTAAACATATTGTCCGGGATCGCCGGTGCATACGGCGGCAGCGTAATGCGTTCCAGCGACGTGCAGTTTTCAAAAATGCCGTAACTCGTATACTGCTGCTCGCCGAACTTTTCAAGAGAATCCGGAAGCGTAACGGATTTCAGCGCTTTGCATCCGGCGAATGCGCCCACGCCGATTCCGATGACACCCTCCGGAATAATCAGCTGCGTCAGCGAGATACAGTTCTGGAAGGTATAGGCTGCAATGCCGTTCAGCGTCTTCGGGAGCACGACTTCTTTCAGCCCCTCACAGCCGCGGAACGCATTTTGGCGGATCACGCGCACGCTGTCCGGGACAACAATCTTCGTCAGATCATAGCATTTATTGCTGAATGCACCGTTGTCGATGGCCTTCACCGGTACGCCGTTATATTCAGACGGAATTTCCAGCGTGCCCGCAGCGTATGGATCGCAGGCCGTCAGAACCGCATAACGATATGGCTCCGGCGGCGGGTCTGTCGGCTGCGTAACAACCGGTATTCCGCCGGAACCAGATGTCCTGACAGCTGTTGCAGTATAGATATAAACCTTTCTTGTGGTAAGGCCGTTGATCTCATTTTCCATATCAAACGCCCAGCTCGGCTCCACACCGTCAGCAACCGAAACAATCTGGAAGGTCAGATCCTCCGCGCTTGCCGCGTGGACCAGCATAGAATGCTTGATTCCGGTATCCGCCATATGAAACATCACACAGCCGGATGTGATCGCCGCCGCTGCCGCGATCGCCGCCATTTTCTTCATTCCTAACATTTGAGCACACCCTTTCATTTGAAAATTGAACGAAATCAATCGTTAGGACAATTATACCACAATTTCGGCCGTATGTCAATCTTTCTTGTGCATAAATAGTATACAAATCAGCACACCGGCAATTATGGAGAATCACAAAAACGGAACAGCCTGAATCAGACAAAGCCGCCCCGGTTTTCGCAGATCGGAGCGGCTTCATTCTATTTCAACATAAAAATGGGATTCCAAAGGGACAAGTCCCTTTGGCGCAGTTTGGGCGCGCAGCCCATTCAAAATCATCGCGGAGCAATACCGCTGTCACTCGATCTCCAGCGCAATATATGCCGTATTCGGATGAATGACAAGGTTCTCATCGAGCCGGACGGAGAAATCCGCGAGCATATCCGGCGAAGTCTGATACACATCCCCCGCCTTGCCGGCGATGCAGTCATCGACCAGCGTACCGGTGATCTGCTTCTCTTCTGCGATTTTGACCTGCATCCAGACCTCGTCCGAATCGCCGTCTGCCTCAACATGCACACAAGCGTAGGTATTCTCCGGCGCCTTTTCAAGCAGCGATGCAAGGATGCCGTAACGCTCCTGTGCGAGCGCTGCGACCTTGCGGCTCGTTGCAATATAGCTGCCGTAGCAGAAAGTCTCAAATTCCGCATCGGTGATCGCATTCAGACGCTTCCGGCGCAGCGAACCGTCCGCCGCCTCGCCGTCATAGAGATACAGCACCGCATTGTCATCCAGATCCGCGGCCTCATCCCCGAGCATCTGCATCCGCAGCGTCACGCCGCCTGCATCATTTGCCGGATAATCCGCCTTTGCTTCCGCAAACGGGACCCATGTACAGACGACTGCGGAATTATCATTCTTCCGCACGACCTCAAACGGTTCTCCGGCATTTGTGAGCTCTTCGCGCAGCAGAATCCGCTCGACCGCAAAGCAAAGCATATCGCAATAGCGCGGGAAATTCTGCTTTGTCGCATCGAGAATCTCAATCTCGCGGATGCCGCAGCAGCGCAGGCCGTCGGTGTGGATCCAGAGTGCATCGGAATCCGGACCGCCGTGGAGCTGAAGGTTATAGAGATAATCAACCAGCGGCGGCACATCGCTCTGTGCTGCAAGTACAACCCAGCCCGCAGGCAGCAGCTTGCGGCGCGAATAATCCAGAAATGCAACTGCACCCGGGAAGAGCAGATTCAGCAGCTTGAGCTGAAAATGCAGCGCAAGATCGGGCTGCTTTTCCTCAAAGGGCATGACGCAGAGGACAACACCTTCCGCATTCGTGACAGTCTCCGCAAGATCATCGGAAATCGGGCTTGCCGGACGGAAATCCTGTACCGGCGGCACCGGCTGGCAGACCAGCATCACCTGATAAATCCCGTCGGAAGCCTTCTCCAGAATCTGGAATGCAAGCAGGCCCTGCTCCGGCTCCGTCTTTGAGAGCACAACTTCAAATCTGCCGTCATTTGAAAGCTGATTTGTTACGCTCGCGACCGTCAGTTCATCCGGCAGCGTCGTGCAGACCGCACCGATCACGGACGGTGTCTGCTCCGTATCGCCGTAGACGAAATCCACAGCCTCGCTGTCATATTCGGGATCCTCACGGCTGAGGGCATCGGTCAGGACGGTATTGCCGTTGCGGGCGTCAAATTTTTCTGCAAGCGTCTTTGCTTCCTCATAGAAATAATCGCGGAGCTGCTTTGTTTCATAGTGATTCTCCGCATTCCAGAGTGCAAATTCCTGCGGCAGGAGCAGGCCGAGGGATTCCACCTGCATCCGGTCAAACAGACGATATGCACCGGCTGCGAAATGCAGACGTGTCCAATGATTGCGGCAGTTCAGGTAATTGCGCAGTTCCCGGCGGAAGACCGTTGCACCGGTCTGACGGTCCGCGATGCTGTAAAAATGCAGCAGCGTACCGACCTCCCGGAGCATCTCCATGCGGTCTTTGACCATCGGATAGAGCCTCTTTGCGAGCTTGCGGCCGTCGCCGAAATCGCCCTTGCGGATATCATATTCGATCCACGCGGCATAGGTCGTCTCAGGGACCTCGCTGCAATGCAGCGAGCCGGCGAAAATCGGCTTGCCGGCCTCACGTGCCTTCTCCGGCTGATCGAGCATCAGCGCAATGCGGACATCATGCGAGGCCTCGCAGGCGGTGCAGTCCTTCAGGTCATCTGTCGGATAGCCGCGGTATTTGCCGTATTCCGACGCGGGCAGCAGATTGCCGGTCTGTTCGGTATATTTTTCACGCATGTAGTAATAGGTGCGCATGGAGCGTCCGGCCGATTCCAGCCGCTTCCGGAAATCCTCCAGATATGCCTCAATCTGCGCCAGAGAAACATGATAGAAACATTGTGCATTCTCAATGATCAGCTTATAGCACCACATCAGGTGATAGAAATATTCATCGTCCGCCTGAAGCTCTTCATTCCGCTCATAGATCGCGACCATTTCCGGGAAAATGATCATCGCATCGACATCGTCGTTCCCAAAGGTGGATTCATTCAGACAGCGGTCACGGAAGCGAAAGCTCCATTCATCACTTTTTGCCTCATCTGCCGCCTGAATCGCCTTTTTGATCGCACGCATGCGGGGTGCGCCGTGTCCCAGCGCCTGATATTCTGCAATGTATTGTTCTGCATCAAACATAGTTAAATCCTCCGTTTATCCGTTTGGCTGGACCGGCTTATCGAATTCAGCCTGCAAATAGTCGAGCATCTGCTGAAAGCCCTCCTCCGAGACCGGATATTCCGCTGTTCCTTCAATCGCGCCGCGTTCCTCCGCAATCTCATAGCAGATATCCTGCCGCCAGACTGCGATATGCAGCAGCCCGTCCTTCGGTTCGACGCGGTAGCGCAGATGCTTCCGGCTGCCGGTATGGGTATTATCCGCTTCAAAATAAAACACCTTCGGGATATCAAACGCATTCCGCGGCTGATGTTCCTCCATGATTCTGCACCTCCTGTTTTACGATCCCAGCGCATATACAGCTTGCCCCCGCGGAAAACTGCGGGGGCAGCAAATATCAGTTTTCGACCTTGATCGGGGAAGGATCTGCTTCAAGCGTGCGCTCAATCTCTGCATAAACGCCGAACAGATCGCGTGCGCAGTTCTCCAGCTTCAGGCAGATATGCGCATCCAGATCCAGCGCTTCCCGCAGCTCATTCAGCGCTCTGCGCTCGGAAGGATCCTCAAATTCATCACAGATCGCAAAGGTGTAAAGCTCCATATAAACCTTGCGCTTGCTGACCTCATTCAGCTGCGCCATGGTATCGCGGGCAGCCGCAGCCGCAGCCGCATCATAGGTGAAGCCCGGAACTTTCAGCGAAGCGGCATACTCTGCGAGCAGCGCATCCTCCTCTGCGGTCACAATCCCGTCCTCTTCGATCATTTCGGAAGCAAGCGTCAGAAACGCCTCTGCCTCGATCCGCTCAAATTCATGCAAAAATAACACAGATCATCCCAACCTTTCGTTTCATGCTTTCTAAAAGGCTAACGCCATATCCACAGTATACCATACTTCAGACAAAATTGCAAGTGCTGCGCCAAATAAAAGCGGGGCGTGCGGGGAAATGTTCTCACATCTTCCTGCACGCCCCTTGCATCACCTTCGCTGTTACGGTGCATCAGGTGCTTTCGGATTCTTTGTCAGCGCATACCAGCTTGGCTCGTTGCCTGCCATCTTCTCAACGTAGTAAAGTAAAACGAACTGTGCATCGGCAGAATCAATATCGCCGTCGCCGTTTGCATCGCAGAATTCGCCGTAGTCATTGACAGGCTGCGGTGCCGGCTTCTCACCGATCGACTTGAAGACAACATGCTTCCGTTCGCCGTTTTCCTCGCAGTATTTCTGCGCGGTGCTGCCCTCATAGCCGTAAATCGTCAGCGGCTTTTCCTCGGTGCCCTGGAACTGCCAGAACTCGCAGTCCGGATTCTCGATTGTAACCGACTTGATATTTGCAGCATAATTGCCCCAGTCGCTGAACATGCAGTAGCTGTTCATATTGGAAATGGTATTGACACTCTTCGGAATCGTAATCTCTTCGATCGAATCGCATGCGCCGAACGAAGCAAAACCGATCGTCTTGACGCCGTTTTCAATCGTGACGTTCTTCAAAGCCTTGCATCTTTTGAATGCTTCACCCGTAATTTCGGTCACCTTCGCCGGAATCGTAATGGATGTCAGCGATTCGCAGGAAGCGAATGCTTTGCTGCCAATCGTAGAAAGCGTAGACGGCAGTTTGATATTGTTCAGTCTGGTGCAGCCTGCAAAGCAGGAAGTACCGATCTCCATGAGTCCTTCCGGCAGCGTGACAGATTCCAGAGAAGTGCAGTCTGCGAATGTATCCTCATTCAGCACAAGAATCTTGCCTTCAAATTTCACACTTGTCAGGTTGTTCAGTCCCTTGAACGCAAAGTTGTCAATCAGATTGACACTTGCCGGAATCGTCAGACCGGTAATATACTTTGCATTGCTGCGGAAACCGCCGCTGATCTTTGTAACAGGCAGCGAAGTGCCGTCCTCCATTTGAATGCTTGCCGGAATCGCCACTTCGCCCTGCACGGTATTCTCCGCACCGGTGATTGTGCAGCTTGTGCCGTCAGACGAAAACTTCCAGCCGTCAACCGTTGTGCCGGACTGCGCGGCAGCCGAAGCGGTCAGACCCTGCCGGGCTGCGATTCTGCCGATTGCCGGTGCAGCGCCTGCGCCCAGCAGCATTCCGGCTGCAAGGCTGATCGAAATCAATGCTTTCTTATTCATCGTTCATCCTCCTGAAAAAAATAAAAATGCGGATTCTTTGTCCGATGCTTCTATTATAGCAGGACAATCCCGAATCCGCAAGTGTATTTGGAAAATATGTGAAATATGTTCAGAACAGTCAGCCTCCGCGCAGAAAATCAACCCATTTCGCCGGAGCTCTCTGCATACTCCGCGAGCGCCTGCAAAAAGGCCTCGCCATATTTATCCATTTTGTATTTGCCGACGCCCGAAATCGCAAGCATCTCCTCTTCATTTGACGGCCGCTTATTGCACATATCGCGCAGCGTCGCATCCGAGAATACAATATATGCCGGGACAAATTCCTTCGCAGCAAGCCGTTCGCGGACACGCCGCAGCTTCTGGAACAATTCCTCATCAACACCGTAATCAGGCATATTGGCAAGCCGCTGCTCCCGCTGCGTCTGCTTCAGATCACGGATCGGCAGCGACATCTGCACCTGCTCCTGACCGCGCAGCACCGCATTCGCCGCGCCGGAGAGCGAGAGCGTCGCATACTGGCTCGTATCCACGCGCAGATAGCCGCGTGAAATCAGGATATTGACCATATGCTCAAGCTGGATGCGCGAGACATCCCCGAGCAGCCCGTAGGTCGAGAGCGTCTGATAGCCCGCTTCCTTCAGCTGCTTGGTCTCCCTGCCCTGCAAAATATCACAAAGCATTTTGCTGCCGCAATGGCGTCCGCGCTGCGCGACACGGTAAACACAGGAGAGGATCTTCTGCGCAGGGATTGTTGCATCGAGTGTTTCGGTCTCGGCAAGGCAGCTGCCGCAGTTGCCGCAATGCGTCGGCGCGGATTCCCCGAAATAGCGCAGGATAAAATGCCGCAGACAGTCCGTCGCGCTGCAATACTGCACCATTGTATGCAGCCGGTCGAAATCGCGCTGCCGCAATACCGCACGCTGTTCCGGTGTCAGGCGGTCGTTTTCCTGCTCGGAATTCTCGATCAGAAATGTATTCGTTCGGATATCCTGCGGGCTGTAGAGCAGCGTGCATTCCGCGGGCATTCCGTCACGTCCGGCTCTGCCCGCCTCCTGATAATACGCCTCCATGCTCTTCGGCATATTGTAATGCACGACAAAGGAGACATTCGATTTGTCAATGCCCATGCCGAATGCATTGGTCGCCGTCATGATCTGTACTTCATCGCGCAGAAATGCCTCCTGATTCGCAGCACGCTCCGCGGCCGTCAGTCCCGCATGATAGCGCACTGCCGGGATGCCGTCCGCACAGAGCTTTGAGCATACCTCATCGGTCAGCCGCCGGGAGATGCAGTAGATAATGCCGCTCTTATTTTTATTTCGCTTGAGGATATGCAGCAGCGCATCGTATTTCTTCGCAGGCCGCTCCACAATCCAGCGCAGATTCTTGCGGTCGAAGCCCGTGACAAGCTCCATGGGGTCCCGCAGGCCGAGCAGCCGCCTGATATCCGCACGGACAGTCTGTGTCGCTGTCGCCGTAAACGCTGCAACGACCGGTCTGCGCGGCAATTCATCCAGAAACTCGGTAATGCGCAGATAGCTCGGACGGAAATCCTGCCCCCATTGCGAGAGACAATGCGCTTCATCGACCGCGACCATTGTAATCGCAACAGAATCCGTCAGCGACAGAAACGAATCCGTCAGCAGCCGCTCCGGCGCCGCATAAAGCAGCCGGATCTCACCGTTCCGCACGGCATCCAGCGCCGCAAAATAATCCGCCTGATCCTGATTGCTGTGCAGGCAGACGGCCGGTATTCCCGCATCGCGCAGCGCTGTCACCTGATCCTGCATCAGCGAAATCAGCGGCGAAACAACAATCGTCAGGCCGGGCATCAGCATCGCAGGCACCTGATAACAAATGGATTTTCCCGCGCCGGTCGGCATGATGCCGAGGACATCGCCGCCGGAGAGAATCTGCCGGATCAGCGCTTCCTGTCCCTCGCGGAAATCATCATAGCCGAAATATTCTTTCAGGATCGCGTGCGGTGTTTGCTGCATATTGCGGGCTTCCTTTCTTTGCACGACAAAATCGCCTGACGCAGAATCCCGCGCAGGCGATTTCATTCACTTTAATTATTCAGCGGAGCTGTTCCCACGCAGCCTGCGGGGAAAGTCCGGAATCTGCCAGCGTTGTGCTGACATAATATTGCAGGATGAGCTGTGCATCAATGAGGTCAATGGCGCCATCGCCGTTGACATCTGCACGCGCAAGCGGCATCTGCGCCAGCGCATCCGTATTATTCATGCTCATAGCCGAATCGACATAGGCATTCATAACAAGCACCGCGTCGATTGAATCCGCAGAGCCATCCATATTGACATCGCCGAGAATCGACCAGTCTACCGCATCGACACAGATCTCAAACTCGTAGCATTCGCCGTCTTTTTCAGCGGTCAGAACCGCACGGCCGTTATTCTTGGTGATTGCGATGCCGTCCCAGATCAGGAATACGACATCCGGATTGCTGCTGCTCCAGGAATACTGCTCTGCATTCGGAATCGGCAGGAACACCGGTGCATCGAGCTTCTGCGCAACGATCACAGTATCATCATCGGATTCCGGTTCCTCTGCCACGGTTGTCGTAACAGGACGCGCTGTTGTCGTTGCTGCGGTGGTTGCTCTTGTAGTGGCCGGCGTAGTCGTTGTGGTGGTCGTCGTAGTAGTAGTCGTGGTTGTGGTGGTTGTTGTGGTGGTGGTTTTCGACGTTGTGGTAGTGGTGGTGACAGGCTTCGTCGTTGTCGGTGCAGCCGTCGTTGCTTTGGTAGTGGCCGTTGTCGCCGCAGTCGTCAGCGGTGCGGCGGTTGTCACGCTCTGCGCAATCTCTGCGGCAATCTTTCCGGTGTCAACGAACATGCCGTTTCCGCCGGTGAAATACATGCCGTACTGCGAAGCGTAATACGACTCCTTCGGCTGAATGACCTGGCATACGCCGCGGGATTTGCCCGTCGTAAACCGGTCATTGAAGCGGTCATAGGTGAAGGTATTGAGCTCAATGGCGCCTGCGCCGTTTGCATTGCCTTCGAGAATCGTGATCGTCGTATCGGTATAGCCGAGGATGATCATCGAATGGCCGTAATTGCCGTTGAAGCTGAGGTCAGAGTTTGCCGTTGTGCGCATATAGGCGCCGGGCATGACGCGGTTTGCATAGAGCACCGCCGGGGTAATCTCATACACACCGCCGAGCACAGTATGCATTTGTTCGGTATCCGCGCCGCCGTTTCCGGGCATCGCGCCGAACAGCGCCGAATAGACGCCCTGCGCATAGATATAGCATTGCATACCGCTCCAGCTGCCGCTTCCGTTTCTGACGAAATAGGTCTGCCAGGTATTGAGCGCGGAGCCGATCGGCAGTGAGACAGGGACATTCAGTCCCGCATCAGCATAAACGCCGCAGTTTCCTGCGAGGATGCTCTGCACCTTTGCGGAGAAGGATGCAGAATCTGTGTACTGTGTACCTGCCGCAGAAACCGACTGCGCAGATACAGACAAAAGCTCAGCTGCGGGCGCTGAGGCACCGGCGACCGGTGCAGCGGTGATTCCGGGCAGCATACAGCACATTGCCGCCGCTGCAAGAATCCGTTTCATTTGTTCTCTCATGGGTTCGGTTACCTTTCCTTTCCTCGGTAGAAGACGAAATACGGTAAGTGCAGGTGTTCCCGATCATTCCCTTTTTCTTTTTATGATGTTTTTTCGTTTGAGTCGCTTTGAAATGGGATTGCAGTTACTGAAATTTTAATTTGATCTTTCTGTTTTTTATCAGGATACGCGTCTGTTTTTTTCGGCGCGCAATGCCATTATAGCAGATTATTACAAATCTGTCAAGTATTGGTTTCAGAATGATGACGGCCGAAAAATAGGCAAAAATCGGCGCAATATTCGTCAAATTGTCTTGAAACGGCTATAAACTTTGTGCATCCCTTCCAAATCAAAGGCCTCTTTTTTTCGCAGTTTGCCAAAACATACTGTTCAGAAAAGTTACAAAAGATTACAGAACGGTTACAGATGATAATACAAATCGGACACAATCCGACAGTTTTAGATTATTATCGCACAGTATATTTCCGCTGAAATTATACTTTCCGTCCAAAAAATGAGAGCCCCTCTGCATTCAGAGAAGGCTCTCTTATGATCATTACACAGCTTTCGCGGCACGCCGCGCAGCCTTGCGCGCCTGTTTCTCCGCCTGCTTCCGCCGTTTGCAGGCAGGCTTCCAGCTGTCATAAGCGGCACAGTAGACCTGATAGACCTTGTCCGCAGTTTCTGCATCACAGCGCTCCGCGTAGACAGCCGATTCAAAGCCCTCACGCAGCGGCTGCAAATCGAGCTGTAAGAAGTCCGATTTTTCTGCACAGAGGACGCTTGCAGTCGCTGCCGGATCCGCATTCCATTGCTTCCGGAGCCGCGCAAATGCCTCTGCAATGACAGCCGCATCACGCTTCTTCCGGAATTTGCTGCGGAACAGCGCTTCCTGTACCCGCGGAATCACCCACTTCAGCAGCAGAATCAGCAGCAGCGCTGCGCCAAACAGGAACAGACCCGAGAATTGCAGCATAGCCAGCACATTGACCTTGACGCGTGATTGCTCAACGACATTGCCTGAGGTCGCATCAAACATCATCCAGCCGTAGCCGGGCAGATAGACATCCACGAAGGCATGGCCGTGATCGGTCGTGATGACATAATCATACTCTCCGCCGGTCACCCGGCGATCCTGCTCGCTCATCTGGTATCCCTCGACATAGCGAACCGTCAGGCCGACCGCACGGCAAAGCTCGGTCATCGCCGTTGCATACTGATAGCAGACACCGGTCTTTGAATCAAAGAGGAAGGTTTCCACATTCTCCGCATCGGTCTTGCGGTAATCCCGCGAATAGATGAAATCATCGGAATAGCGCAGATAATCACGGATTGCCATCGCCTTGTCATAGTCGGAATCCAGCCCCTCTGTCAGCTGCTCTGCCAATTCGCGGACACGCTCCGGCGTCTGGCTTTCCGCCTCGCATTCCAGGCCGTATTCCTCTGCAAACGCAGCCGCACGGAACGCATCCTTCAGAATTGTATAGGATGCCGGATCATCTGATGTCCGCTGCATCGCATCCGAAAGCAGCGCGGTCCAGTTTTCATCACGCACAGAATGCATCAGCGTCTGTGCTGTTTCCGTCGCAGCATAGCGCTCCGAGAGATAATCCAGCGAATACTTCTCGCCAAAATACATCGTGTCCATATAGCGGAAAAGCACGCCCGTCCGGTTCATATAGGCGCGGACGCGATCCTGCATGTAATTGAAGATATCCGCATTGTTCACATGCAGCGGTGCCGGAAATACCATAAATTTGCCGTATGTCGCAGACTCCACTTCCAGCCGGTAATAATATGCATCAAAAGATTCTTCCGGCAATGCAGCAAACGCTTCGAGTCCATAGGTCTTTGCAAAATCCGGATCACGCTTCGCAAGCTGCCGGAGAACAGCTGCAATCTCTGCCGGATCGGCTGTCTCTGAAAGCGTCAGGAAGTTGCCCGAGGACATATAGCCGGGATCATTCATCTCCGGCATTCCGTCATAATCGGAAGCATACCAGGAATCGGTTTCATAATCATAATTACTGTACGTGCGCATCCGCAGATTCAGCGGCTCCCTGTTGGTCGCATAGAAGAGCGTCCGCTTGTAATCAAGGCCGCTGTAATCGCCGCCGTCCGAGCTGTCGGAGAACGCGCTGATTGCATTCATGAGAACATCCGAGAGCGCCGAGAAATCGAGCAGCGAATCGAAGAGTGCACGATCCGCCTCTACCTCAGGCTTCGGAAGCACAAGAATCAGAATCGTCGCAGCGGCCATGAAAATACCGCTTGCATTGAAGAATGTACCGTCCAGAAATTCCGGCTTGACCTTTGCATATGCGGATTTCTTACTCGGCATGGAAAGCCGGCTGACGGCATCCGGTTCATATTTCTGAACGACATCCGAATCCTCACCGTGCGCCTGCCGGCAGTAGATCATGACGGCAAAATAGCACAAAAGCAGAATGATGATCGAGGGAACAGGCATCGTTTCATTTTCCTTTGCGTAGATCGCAAACGGGAAAATCATGACAACGAATGACATCAGCACGCGATAGCGCACCAGCGTAAAATAATAGGCCGTTGTCGCGATGAACATGGTAAACAGCGTGAACAGCGCGAGCGTATAGCCGAGATATTCCGTCGAAAACAGTTCCATTGACCGGCTGATGACTTCTGTGCCTTCTTCCGAAAAGCCGCCTGTCGTCAGAACGGACTGCGGCGTCAGGAACCAGACCAGAAAATCGAGCTGCCGGCTTGTATCCTCTGGGGCAAAGGGCGGTGTCGCCGTACCGAGCCGGATGAATCCGACCGCAACGAACACAAAGAGCGCGCCCGTCATAACATAGGCAATGCCGCCGATCAGCGGATGCTTCTTGACATAATCAAACAGCTTGAAAAGCAGCGCCTGGAGCACCAGCGAAAGGATGATCCAGAGCCACGTCAGCTTCGGGGCATAATGATAAAAGATGCCGGCGACAATCGTCACCGAAAAAAGCAGCGGGATCCGTTTCGGCTGAATCAGTCTGCGCAGAAGCGGATTCTCCCGCAGGGTAGCTGCAAGTTTCAATTATCTCACCAGATTTCTGTATGGGAATCGGCTCAGGCCTCGCCGCCTGCCTGTACCAGACTGCGATCCGGCGTCACGAGCCAGAGAGAACCGTTCTTCGGGACGGCGCTGTGCTCCGCTTCCTGCTCCGGCACAACCAGATACAGCAGCGCCGGATAGGATTCCAGACCGGCAGCGGTCTCTGCACCGGCATTCGCGGAGAAATAGAGCAGAACGCTTCCGGATTCCTGCATCAATGCGGGCGGCAGCGCAGGCAATGCGGCAAGCGCTTCCGCAGGACGGAATCCGCCGCGCAGCAGGTTAACAGCCTCAACTGCAAGCTGTTCGCCGTCGTCGATCGAGAAGCTTGTCCATTCCCCTGCCGCATCCGGATAGCAGAGCTTGCAGGGATAACCGTAGCGCGCACAGAGCATCAGAAAACCCAGCGCAGTTTCGATCAGTTGTTCCTCTGAAGCCAGCCGCTGCTCAAGCGGGATCTCCCTGTGATCGCGCCGGAAATCCAGCACGACGGAGAGTCTTGCAAGCGCAATCGGCTCATCCTGCCGTACCATGAGATGCCGCCGCTTTGAGGATAATTTCCAGTTGATGCGCTTGAGCGAATCGCCGGGAATGTAATCGCGGTGCTCATAGCCTGGCATCGACGATGCAGAATGTGTCGGCGTCGCATCGGTCTCCTCATCGGAAGCTGCAACGGCTGTCGAAACAGAGCGGAACAGCGCGGAATTCGCTTTCAGATCCGGAATCTCCGGAGTAATCAGCAGCTGCTCCTGCACCTCTGTTTTGATTTTCATGCGAAACATCGCAAAATAATCCGAAATGCGGATCTCATGCAGCGAAACTTCACCGCTTCCGCAAAACCGCGTATGCAGCCGGATACGGTATTCCGCAGTCTTTGCCGTCCCCATGGAAAGGCACAGCGGCAGCGTATCCGGCAGCAGCTGCGTCCTGCGGAGTTTCTTCCAGTATTTATACTTGCGCTGATACTGTCCGCGGGAATTGCCTTCTTCCGTCGGCTTCGGCGGGAGCGGATCCGCCTCGGGATTCAGTACATCAAAGTGCGCATCTGCGTGCAGATTCATCCGCAGGAAGGGCAGCGGCAGCGGGGTTGTCTTTTCCAGCTTGATCACCGCCGAGACCTGCTGATGCTTCGCGGCAGAATCCGGGAGTTCCAGCGTAATTTTGAGATTTCTGCGGGCGATCAGCGTCATGATAATCGAGATCACCGGCATCAGAATCAGAAAGCTGAGCATCATCACGCCGATGCTGCCGTCCATATAGAGCATGAAGATCAGCGCGATAATGAGCGTACAAATATACCCGACCGTCATTTTCCGGCATCCATCGGCACAGGGACAGTCGCCAGCACCTCTGCGATTACCGCGCGGGAATCACCCTGCTGTGCCTTGCCCTTCGGGGAGAGGATCAGACGGTGCGCAAGGACGCTCTCCGCCATATCCTTGACGTCATCCGGCAGCGTATAATCTCTGCCGGAGAGGAATGCATTGGCCTTTGCCGCCTTATAGAGCGCGATCGAGCCGCGGGGCGATGCGCCGAGTGTCAGGGCATTGTGCGATCTGGTTGCCGCAACGATTTGCAGGATATAGCGCCGTACCGCGTCGCTGACAAACACATTCTCGACCTCGCCCTGCAATTTGAGGATATCCTCCGGGTGCAGCGCCGCGCCCTTGATATTCTCCAGCGGATTGTGATGCTCCGTGCGCGAGAGGATCTGCATTTCTTCATCCTCGCTCGGATAGCCCATGCTGACGCGCATGAAAAAGCGGTCCATCTGCGCCTCCGGCAGATGATAGGTACCGTAAGTCTCGACGGGATTCTGCGTTGCGAGCACCATAAAGGGCTGCGGCAGTTTATGCGTGACGCCGTCGATCGAGATCTGATGCTCCTCCATGACCTCCAGCAGCGCAGACTGCACCTTCGGGGAAGCACGGTTGATCTCATCTGCGAGCAGAAAGTTGCACATTGCAGCACCTGCGCGGTATTCGAGCTCAAAGGTCGTCTGATTGACCATCGAATATCCGGTGATATCCGAAGGCATGATGTCCGGTGTCAGCTGGATGCGGTTGAAGCTGCCGCCGATTGAGCGCGAGAGGGCTGCTGCGAGCTGTGTCTTGCCGACGCCCGGGACATCCTCGATCAGAATATGGCCGTTGCAGAGCAATCCGGCAATGACGCAGCGGATAACCTTCTCTTTTCCGACGATCACGCTGCCGATGCTTTCGGTCAGCTTTTGAATATCTGCATTCATATTGAAGTCCTTTCAGAAAATGAATATAGGTATTTTTATTATATCACATCCGCA
>CAMNFV010000045.1 GCA_946537515.1 uncultured Ruminococcus sp.
CCCGATCTGTGGGGAGGAATTGCACATAGGTTTGAATGGAGTAAATTGGGAGAAGTTATGCCGGCAAATTTCGATTTATTTGAGTTTGCCTGCATAAGAAAAGTATGTTCAAGATACACACAGCACATCCGGCGGGCTTTAGATCAACGGCTGTCGGCCCTGCCGACAAATTCTGATTTATCTTAGTAACCGGATAAAATACAATGCCCCGAAACACTTTGAAATGCTTCGGGGCAAAACTTCTAAATGGGTATCTGTCTTTGGAGCGGCGATACAGAATAAATTGCCCCGAAGCGGTTTCATGATCGCTCCGGGGCAATGCCGTTTTCTATTATTTTCCGTCAGAGACACCACATTCGTCTTATGCTTCCAGCTTCGCAATGATACGGAGAATCCGGATCGTATCATTGGAAGTCATGGCGCCGTCACCGTCACAATCAGCATTCTGCTTGCCGGCCGCAGTGATTACTGCCTCTGTATCCTCAGCAACAAACCGTGCAAGCAGCACCGCATCCGAAACATCGACAGCGCCGCTGCAATTAACATCTCCGCGCAGCAGCACGGCCTTCGGTTCCGGTTCGGTGACAGGCTCCGGCTCGGCCGGATAAATCTCTTCTGCCTGTGCAGTCTCCTTGAAGCCTGCGCGAACGAAATCCACAACACCGCCGAAGGCATTTCCGCTGCCGTCATTGCCGAGCAGACAGACGCTTTCCGGCGAAAGCATAGCGCGGAACGGCGTCAGATCTGCCTTTGCGCGAACCGGCTCCATGCCGCTGATTTCCAGCAGGATTTCATCTGAATCCGGAATGATGCGGATGACGGTCCACTTGCCCGGTGTCAGCGATTCCGCAGCTTCGATCTGTGTAACTGCTTCCCCGTCACGCAGAATGAGCGCTGCCTTGCCGGCATCATTTTTCGGTGTCAGCGTAACGGAGCAATTTTCATCCCCGAAATACAGCAGCGCCTGATTGGCCGCGCCGCCGTACCAGAGTGCTGCAAGCTGATAATCCGGAGCGCCCTGCAATCTGCCGAAGGCGCTGTCCAGCGGAAGAACATCGTCCTTTCCGTCAAATTCCATGACACCCGCCGCGCCGTGATGCGATTCCTGCCAGATGCAGCCCGCGGGCAGCGCATAGGTCGAGGACGAACGCTCTTTGCAGATCACGCTGCTGTCCGTATCAAAATCATATGCAAGATACTGCCCGTCGGTATAGGGCCGTGCATCCAGATAGGTCTGCGTGCCGTACCAGCCGCAGCAGTTGCCTTTGGTCGCGGTATTGCTGCCGTCATCATAATAATCGCCGTCGAGAACAGCCTGACCGCTCGCGGTCCCCTTTGCCATGCAGAATGCGACACCCTTTGCGGTCGCCTGCTCCTTGACGGTGTAATCATCCCAGAGGCAGGCGCTTTCGAGCACACGCGCATTGTCCGTGACGGTTGCTCTGCCGCGCACCACGGCCGTATCTCCGATCAGCGCATTGCCGGAGACCTTTGCATTCTCCGCAACGATCGCATGACCGGTGATCACAGCATTGCCGGAGACTGACGCATATCCGAGTACCGCTGCATCCGGCCCGACATAGACTGTATCCGCGACCTTTGCCGTATCCGCGACAAATCCGCCGCCGTTTGCGTGCTTATGTCCGCGGATATTGCCGAGCGGACGCTCCATGATCTCCGCCCCGCCGATTGTGATCTCATAGGGATACCGGTGCTTGGAAGAAAAGGGCTGCTTTGTCTCTCCGAATTCATCGGAATCCTGATGCCAATGCAGGCCGGACGGACAATAGAGCGATGCATCCGGTGTCGCGATGACCGTGACATACGCAGCTTTCGCATCCGCCGGAACGGCGAGTGTCCCGGTCTCACCGGGCTTGAAGAGATCGGAATAATGCGATTTGCCCTTTGCATCCTCAATGACGATACAGCCGCGCCAATCCGCGCCCTTCAGATCCGATCTGCCCGTCAGCGTGACCGATACCGTATCGCCGGAGAGCGTCAGCGGGATGATATTGAGGCCGCCGGCCTGCGGAGCGCGTTCCGTCGGGACGGTAAATGTCTGCGCTTTGCCCGTTACCGGTTCCGGCATGGTATAGATCTGCTGCCAGTACCACGCGCCGCGTCCGAGCAATTCATCCAGGCGCTTGCGGTAGGCAGTCTGCTGCCCGAAATCCAGCGTAGCCATGCGTTTTGCATAGTGTCCGAGCGTTTCATTGATATCCGCGGGCGCAAGCCGGTCAATCATCAGCAGCGGATATTCGTCATCCTTGCCCTGCTGGAGCATTGTCCGGACAAAATTCTCGCCGTAGCCTTCGAGCCCGTCCGGATTCTCGGTCAGATACTGCATCAGCACCCATGCGGCATAGTAATCTCTGCCGAAGGGCGATGTAAAATTGAGATTCAGCAGATAGGTTTCAAAGAAATCCGTACCGTAGCCGTGCGCAGGATCATTCTCCCAATGATACTGTGCCGAAACGCGGTAAATCCATTGCTCGCGGAACCAGTTGCCGAGCGCTTCCCACCAGGTATTCGAGTATTTATTGCGGTTCCAGCCGAGCTGATGCGCGGTGATCGCATGGCCGAATTCATGCGGCATCACCCAGGAGACCGGATTCGTCGCCATCGCATCCACACAGCAGAAGAGATACGGAAATCCCTGATTGTCATAGGACATATACGCCCAGTCATCCTGCTTATCCGCAAGGCCGGTGCCGGAGATATAAACATTGAGCTTATATTTCTTCCCGTCGCGCAGCCGCGGCTCAACGGATTCCGCACATTCCGTCATGCCGAGATCATTGACGTAGATATCCCAGCAGGTTTCCAGATTCGCCGCATTTGCTTTTAGGAAGCTCTCTGTCACCTTTGCGGAATCTCCGCTGCTGCCCCAGATAAACTGGAAATGCTCCGAGGTGTAATAGTGATATCCGCTGCCGAACTGATAAAACGGATCGCGCACCTGATACGCCTCTGCTGCGAATGCCTGCTGCGGAATACTCTGCACCGCAGTACAGAATATCGTCAGGGCGCAGGCGGCCGCTGACATTCTTTTTGTTTGTTTTCTCATGGTAATCCTCCCCAAAATCCGGCTGTATTGCTGCATTTCCGGTGCAGCTTGTCTGTTGCCGTATTTTCAGTATATACCTGAAAAATCGGAAAGTCAATGCGAAAACGCGCACAAGATATGCCCAATTATCGCAATGTCATCATATACAACTTTCCGTTTGCTTCATCCCGGCAGCGCATCACGAATATTGCACAAAGGAATCAACATTTCTATGTGCATTCTGACAAAAATTTCGGAAAATTCTTTTTTATTTTTCAGAAAAGTGATATAATAGAATAGACATGTTATCTGATCGAAAAGAGGTGCAGGCATGAAAATCCGCAATATCGCCGTGATCGTGATCGGTCTGGATGAAGAATACCAGTATAATGTCATTCGCGGAATCAATCAGTATGCGCGGGAACATGATGTGAATATCTCCTATTTCGCGGCATTCGGCGGCGTTGTTGACAGCCGGAAATTTGATCTCGGCGAATTCAGCATTTTCAACCTGACGAACTTCTCTTACTTCGACGGTGCCCTGCTGCTGCTCAACACCTTCAGCGATGCGGAAGTCAAGGCAAAAATCGTCGAGCGTGTGCGTGCATCCGGCATTCCGGCCGTTGCGTTTGAAACAAAGGACTACCCGGATTTCTATGATATCAGCATCGACAATTTCAGGGTGATGAAATCGCTCATCAATCATATGATCGTCGAGCATGGTGCAAAGGTTCTGAATTTTGTCACCGGACCGCTCTCCAATCCCGAAGGCAGAATGCGCTATGATGCATTCCGCTGCGCAATGGAAGAAAACGGTCTTGAGATCGACGAGCGCCGGATTTTTTTCGGCAGCTTCCGCGGCTATGACGGCAAGCTTGCTGTCGATGCCTTTTCGGAATCCGGACTCCCGCTCCCCGATGCATTCATCTGTTCCAATGACAGCATGGCGCTGACGCTCATCACCTCGCTGGAACGGCTCGGCTATCATGTGCCGTCCGATGTCATGGTCACGGGCTTTGATTTCACATTCAGCGCAAGAAACGCCTGTCCTGCATTGACGACTGTCAAGCGGCCGCTCTTTGCCTCGGGCTATCAGGCCTGCGAAAAGCTCTGCCGGCTGCTCAACGGCGAAAATCAGCCGCGCTCGACCGAGCTGAAAGCAACGCCGGTCTTTACCGAAAGCTGCGGATGCCCCGGCGAAACGGCCGATGATCTGCGCGAATATAAGAAGCGCATCTCGCATCGCCTGGAGATCACAAACAGCAATATCCTGATGCTCAACCGTCTGACGGCAGGACTCGCGGAAGCCGAAACCACCGCGGAAAATATGGACGCAATCGAGAAAATTATCCGCGACATCGACTGCGAGAAATTCTGCCTCTGCCTGACAGCGGACTGGCAGGAAGCATTCTCGCCGAAGATGCCCCCGCGGAATCCGGATGCCTATTCCGAATACATGACCGCGCCGCTGATCTGGGAACGCGGTGCGCGCCGCAGCGTCCCGATCTTCCGCAGCAGCGAAATGTTCCCCGAGCAGCCGCGTACCGGCGGAAATATTCATTACTTCCTGCCGCTGCATTTCGGTGACCGCTGCCTCGGCTATTACATCGTTACAAACGGCGATTTCCCGATCTACAGTCTGCTCTGCCATACGCTGACCATGAATATCAGCAACTCGATTGAGAATATCCGCAAGCTGTTCCACTTAAACCGCGCCATGGAAGAGCTCAACCGGCTCTATGTCATTGATCCGCTCTGCGATATCTACAACCGCAACGGCTTTATCAATCTTGCAAATGAGCGTTTCCGCGAATGTGTCCGCGATCAGAAGCCGGTGATTCTCAGCTTTATTGACATGGACGGGCTGAAATTCATCAACGATAATTACGGCCATAACGAGGGTGATTTTGCGATCCGGCAGCTTGCAGAGATTGTGAAATCCTGCGCAGGAACGCACGGAATCTGTGCGCGAATCGGCGGCGATGAGTTTATTATTTTCTCGCGGGCAACGGAAGCCGCAGACGCCGAAGCGCTTGCAAAGCAGTTCAATGAATCGCTTGCGACATGCAATGCCCGGCTGCAAAAGCCCTATCAGCTTTCCGCGAGCATCGGCAGCATTGTGAAGGTCGCGGGCGAGAGCGATTCGCTTTACAGCATGATTCAGCAGGCTGACGACAAAATGTATGAGATCAAAAAGCACAAAAAAGCGGCCCGGAAATCCGAAGCCGTCAAGCCATAAAAAGAAGCGTCCCCCGCGATCAGATGCATCGCAGGGGACGTTTTTTATTCAGCCTTCGCGTTCGACATAATCATATCTGTCGGTTTCATCATTCCAGACAGGCTTGTATTTCTCAAGGAACGCCTGCTCCGCCTGCAAGTATTTCTCCGTCACGCCGACAACCTCTTCCATTGTAATCGCCGCATCAACAAGATTCACAAGGTAGTAATTCAGCACGAACTGCGCATCTTCAATCGTAATCGGTGTAACAATCGCGTCCGGTCCAAGGCCATCAAATAACGTTTTGCTCTCGCCGTCCACATTTCCGATTGCACGCTGTGCATCTGTCAGAATACCCGGTTTTTGGACCAGTCTTTCACCATAGTCCATCAGCAGCAGCTGTGCATCTGCAATATCCACAGCGCCGTCGAAATTGACATCGCCCATTCGGACTTCCGGCTCCGCAGCGGAAACCGGTGTCGTCAGCAACCCGCAGAGCATTGCGCCTGTCAGGATCGCGGTAAAAATCTTCTTTTTCATAGTAATTCCTCCTTCATGATTTCACAGTCGGTTATTCCTGGTTCAGGAGCCCGACGAATTGCTTGATGCTTTCATCTTCGCTTCGGAATACATAGCTTTTATAATCTTCCGTGCCGTTTTCCGTCCAGCTATACCAGTCATTGGAATCGGAGAATTCCGCATACACAGAGATTCCCTTATCCGGCTGATCAGAATCACCGGACGGTTTCCTATAGTCCAATTCAAGATACCGCTCTCCGGAGCCATAAAACACATCTGTCACCTCTGACTCTGAATAGGACACATATCCGATCATATCCCATTCGCCGACATGTGCCGGCAGACAGCCGAGCGCCGGAAGATCGACAGATTCTTCCGAAGGCTCTGTATAGCGCCAGACCGTCGTTTCATCCGGAAGCAGCTGATTCTCCTTTACCGTATAGCTTCCGCTTTTTGCCAAATCCTCTAAGGAAAGTCTGCTGGGATCGAGTCCCGTTAATACTGTCTCATCCACATAAACTTTTATTGCAATACAATCCGCCCATGAGATCGGATAGTCCGTCGTGTAGGAAAGAGCATGCAAGCCTTTATATATATTCAGGAGCGGCAGCGGCATTCTGTTATCCTTGATAATATCGCCGAGCACCAGCTGCTCCGCGCTCAGGCAGCTTTCACCGCCGTCACGCACAACAAATCCGTATTCTTTATACAGAAGATCAGAATCATCATAGTTGATTTCACCGTCCATATTTACATCGCCCAGCTGATACTTCGCCACGATCTCCGGATCATAGGGACGCCCTGCGATTGTCGGGAGCGGTTTGGTTTCGGTCTGCGCAGTTGTATGCGCGGAGCCGGTTGTTTTTGCAGCAGTATTCGTATTCTGTGCAGTTGTATTCTGCGATGCGGCGCTGCTGCCGGAATCCGTTGTCAGCAATTCCGCGGCGGTCTGTGTCACGCTGCCCCTGCGTGTTTCAGATTCCCGCTTTGCGGTCGTGCAGCTCTGAGAAGATACGGTCGTATCCGTCGTGGTTTCCGCGGTCGGCTGTACCTCGGTGATGTCATTGGCCAGCGATTCCGCAGGCGGCGCGGTTGTATTGGCACGAAGCAGGAATCCAAGCCCGAATACCGCCGCCAGACAGGCCGCCGCGCTGACAGGCGCCGCAAGCCAGAGCATCCGCCGCGGAACAGATTTCTTTGTAATACCCGGAACGGTATCCCGCGCATGTTCCATGCAATACTGCATTGTTTCCTCAAGATATTTCTCCGGAACAAGCTGCATCAGCGCATCCATTTGCTTATCATTCACAGCAGATCCTCCTCTCTCAAAAAGGCTTCCAGTTTTTTTCGTGTACGCAGGAGCGTCATTTTCACAGCGCTGACGCCCATTTCATGTTCCTCTGCGATTTCGCGCGTGCTGCGCATCATCCAGTAATGCTCCAGGAAGATGATGCGTGTTTCCTTCGGCAGATCCCCGAGGAATCGTCCGAGTGCTTCCTTCAGCAGCCGCTGCTCAACCGCAAGTGCCGTATCATCGGCAGCCGGCAGAACATCCGGCAGCGCCTCAAGTGATGTATCCGGATTCGCACCGCCGCGTTTTGCCGCCTGACGGTGTTCCTTCCGGTCGAGCGCAAGCCGTCTGGTCAGCGTGATGACAAATGCACGAAAGCTTTTCGGCTTTGCGGGCGGTATTGCATTCCAGAGATGCAGCATTGCATCATTGACGCATTCCTCCGCATCCTGTTCGCTTTCGAGGATACGGTATGCGATACTGTAGCAAAAGCCGCCGTAATTTGATTGTGTCTGCGAGATTGCCGATTCGTTCCGTGATTCAAACAGTTGGATCAGTTCGCTGTCTGCCGGCATTCAGATCGCCTCCTTTGCTGTTGTTTTCCCGCTTCATACCCATAGACGGAAAAAACCTCTGAACGGTCACAAGAAAAAACGAAATTTGATTTTGTCTGCGAGATTGCCTTATCGCTCCGTCTTTGCTGTTGTTTTCCGTCTCATTCCCATAGACGGAATAAACCTCTGAACGGTCACAAGAAAAATGAAGCACAAAATAATAATTGTACGACTTTCTGTTATCATATCTTTGCGAAGCAAAAAAAGCATCGCCTCCTGTCGCGGTATGCGAGACGATCAGCGGCGAGCACTTCTGCATCCATGCGGATGCACAGACCCCCGAAGACTGCTGTGCAAACGGTGACATCTGAAACAGAACAGCCCTTCCGGAGGTCGGAGGGGCTGCTGTCATTTGATCTTTATTCTTCAACGACGGAATTATTCAGCAGTTCGATAAATTCCTCAATACTGTCGGAAATCAAATCTGGTTCTTCGAGGCTGTCCGGATCATCTTTCATCACGAACCATACCTTACGATCTTTGCTGCTCCAATAGAAAGTGGCACCGCCACGGTCATAGGCGAATGGATACCAGTCAGCAGGGATATATTTATTCATTGGTTCTTCACGGTCTTTATCTGCAACGAATTCAAAATTATAATCCGAATCCCCCAATTCGTGTATACACCATACTTCAGCGAGATCATCCGGATCACCATTGACCGGAATTTCATTTTCTTTCAGAATACCGCCGTTTGTTCTGGCATAAAGCTCTTTGAGAATATCCGGAAATACAATGCCGTACTTCTTCTCAAGATAAGCAATGCGCTCTGCACTTTTCTCTTTGTTGTCGATTTCTTCCTTTAAGAATTTGAACATGGCTGAACCTCCGTTCTCATACACAATACGATTTGAAGCGGTAACCTCCGCTTTTCCATATTATATCATAAGCCGATTGACAAAGTCAACCGAAAGCATACGGACACCATTCCTCTGAACATTCACAAGAAAAAAGCCGAACAAGAAAAAAATTGTACGGCTTTCTGTTATCATATCTTTGCGAAGGAAAAATTTATCGTCTCTTTTCGCGGTATGCGAGATAATCGGCGGCGAGCGCTTCGGCATCGGCATAGGTGCAGAGCCCCGCAGAGCGCGCACGGAATGCCGCCGCCCCCGGATATCCGCGGAGATACCAGAGCGCATGTTTGCGCGCTTCCCGCATGGCAAGCTGTTCGGATTTTTCGCTGTGATCGAGGATCATCCGCATATGCCGGAGCATCTCGCGCAGCCGCGATTCCACATCCGGCGGCGTGAATGCAGTCCCATTGAGCGCGTGAATAATCTCCTCAAAGATCCAGGGATTGCCGTAGCTTGCCCGCCCGACCATGACCAGATCACAGCCGGTCTCACGGTACATCCGCACCGCATCCGCCCCGGATGTGATATCGCCGTTTCCGATCACCGGAACGCTGACCGCCTGTTTGACAGCAGCAATCTGCTTCCAGTCTGCATTTCCGCTGTAAAACTGTGTCCGTGTCCGCGCATGGACCGCAATCGCTTCAGCGCCGGCAGCTTCCATGCGCTTTGCAAACTCCACCGCATTGATATGCTCCGCATCCCAGCCGATGCGCATTTTAATTGTGACAGCGACCTTGCCCTCTGCCGCCCGAACGGCCGCTTTCAGGCATTCCTCTGCGAGCTCCGGCGTTTTCATCAGCGCACTCCCCGCCCCCTGATTGACGACCTTCGGGACCGGGCATCCCATATTGAGGTCGATCCAGTCCGGCTGAAAATCCAGCAGCATTCTGACTGCTTCCCCGATGAAATCCGGCTCGCTGCCGAAGAGCTGCAAGCCCATGGGACGTTCCGCCTCGGTGATCCGGCAGAGTTCCGCGCTGCCCTTACTGCCGTAGCAGAGCCCCTTTGCAGAGACCAGTTCACCGGTCGTCATGCAGGCGCCGTGCTCAGCGCAGAGCGTGCGGTAAGCGGTATCGGCAACGGATGCCATCGGGGCGAGCGATGCTGTCTGCGGCACGGTCTGCCGCGCGATTGTGATTGTATTCATAGTGTTCCTCTTGTTCGTTTGATTTCCAGACGGGTCATCGCCGGCAGCCATGTATGCAGATCCGAAAAGCGGAAGCCGAGCGCTTCAGCCTTTGCGGTATCATAGGAGCAATCCGCCGCAGCGCCGTCATAGGGCGCGGGATCCCCTGCCGCAGAGAAAACCGCAGTACAGCCGGTCAGCTTTTCCATATATGCGATAATTTTCCGCTGCGAGACCGTCCCCGCCGCACAGCCGTTGACCGCACCGGCACAGGGATGCTCCGCAAGATACGCGAGAAATCCGCCCGCTTCCGTTTCATGGATATAGGCCGATTTCACATCGGGATTCCGGATGCACATAGGTTTCCGCGCAGCGATATGTTCCGCATAAAAGCGCAGTCTGCCGGTGTAATCATGCTCCCCGAGCACGACCGGATACCGCACAAAGGTACAGTCCGCCGCATCCATAAATTCCAGCGCAGCACGCTCCGCCTGCCGTTTTCCTTCCGCATAGTCCGCGGGGCGATCCATCCAGACAAGCGGATAAGAAGCCGCATCAAACGCTGTCTCCGCGATTCGCTCCCCCGCTTCCGTGTAAACTGCACACGAAGACATCTGGATATAGCGCGCGCAGCGGATATTTTCAAGCAGCGCACGCACATCATTTGACGCATACGCGACCTTGTCGATCACCAGATCAAACTGCTCCCTGCCGAGATGCTGCCGGACGCTTTCTCCGTCTGTCTTATCGACAGCAATATGCCGGACACGATCCCCGAAGGGATTGCTGCGGATACCGCGTGTCGCGATCGTGATGCTGTGGCCCTGTCTGAGCAGTTCTTCCGTCATCGGGATGCCGAAAAAGCGCGTACCGCCGACAATCAGAATCCTCATATTATGCATCGAGCAGCCGCAGGGCATTCTGATGCGTAATCAGCGCCATTTCCTCTGCGGTCAGATGCAGCGATTCCAGATACCGCAGCGTATCAGCAGGATCTTCCCACGGAGAATCCGAGCCGAAAACGATCTTTTCCGCACCGTGATTCCGGATGATGCGGCGGCATTGCTCCGGTGCAAGGAACTGCGCAATATACGCCGTATCGAGATTCACATTCGTCCCGACGAGATAGGTCTCAACATCGTCCCATTCTGCCCAGCCGCCGAGATGCGCCGCGATCAGATTGCTGCCTTCGACATAATCGAGCGCATGACGGATTTTTTTCGGTGTGGTATAGACCGGCGGGGGCAGCCCGATATCCGCGCCCGCGTGAAAGACGACCAGCAGCCCGAGCTGCTCTGCCTTTTGCAGGATCCGCAGCACTTCAGGGCTGTCGATATCATACTGCTGAAATTGCAGATGCAGCTTGATGCCGCGGAAGCCGCGCTGTTTGAGATCTTCGAGCACCTGCTCTGCTTCCGGATCGGCCGGATGCAGCGTGCCGAATGAGAGCGCACGTTCCGAGCGGACAGTCTCCGCATAGCGGTTGATCGTTGCGGTCTGGGAGGGCTTGGTCGCAATGGGCAGGCAAATGCTTTTGTCCACATGGGAGCGCGTCATCAGATCAAGCAGACCTTCGAGCGTTCCCGGGCGGCAGGTCAGCGCTTCGCCCTTGCGGTAATCCGCGCCCTGAATATTCCGGATGCCTGCTTCGAGCGCAGCGATACTGCGCGCAGCGATTGCTTCCGGAAAGATATGTGTATGAAAATCAATCAGCATGGTAATTCTCCTTTTCTGATCTTCTATTTGTCTTATTATGTAAAATCATGATTTGCACCCAATTCACTTCATGCCAACCCGGTCTAAAAGGATTTTCCGAATATAGATCCTTGAATATTATACACCAAATCCGCCCGCATTGCAAGCGGAATCTTCCGATCACCGGCAATCGTCTGCATCTATATCATATGATTAAAAAATAAACATTTATCCGGGATATTGACAAAATCATATTTTCGTGATATCATAATGATATCAAATGGATGCAGCGCATCCGGAAAGGACATCATTATGAAAGAAAAGATCTTAACACAAAAGAAAAACGGCATGGCCATGCTCCTGCTCTTTATCCTGCTCTATCTCGCAGGAATCGGCGTATTTCTCTACGGCGTCACAGGCTTTCGCGTGACCGCATTCATCATCGGCATCATCTGGATGTGCATCGGCTGGTTTCCGCTGCTCGGTCTGCGCATTCTCAAGCCGCAGGAAGCGCTTGTTCTGACGCTCTTCGGCAAATATGTCGGCACAATCAAGGGCGACGGCTTCTACTGGGTCAATCCCTTCTGCTCCGGCTTCAATCCGGCGGCATCCACCAGGCTCCGTCAGAGCGGTGATGTCGCGCCGACCTCCATGCTCAAGGCAACCGCAAACGGCACATCTGCGGATATTTCCATGGAAATGCCGAGCAAGAAGATCTCCCTGAAAATGATGACGCTGAACAATAACCGCCAAAAGATCAATGACTGCCTCGGCAACCCTGTCGAGATCGGCATTGCGGTGATCTGGCGCGTAGTCGATACGGCACAGGCTGTATTCAATGTCGATAACTACAAGGAATACCTCTCGCTGCAATGCGATACGGCGCTGCGCAATATCGTCCGGCTCTATCCGTATGACGTCGCACCGAATGTCGATACGACCGGCGACGGCATCGCAGATGAGGGCAGCCTGCGCGGTTCCAGCGAAGTTGTTGCGGCAAGAATCCGTGATGAGATTCAGGCAAAGGTTGAGAATGCAGGTATCGAGATTATTGAAGCCCGCATCACCTATCTTGCATACGCGCCGGAGATCGCAGCCGTGATGCTTCAGCGTCAGCAGGCATCCGCGATCATCGACGCGAGAAAAATGATCGTAGACGGCGCAGTCGGCATGGTGGAAATGGCGCTTGACCGGCTCAGCGAACACAATACCGTTGAGCTGGATGAAGAGCGCAAAGCGGCAATGGTTTCCAATCTGCTGGTCGTACTCTGCGGCAATCACGATGCACAGCCGGTCGTCAATTCCGGCAGCCTGTACTGATGGCAGCAAAGAAACAGATTCCGCTGCGGCTCTCCGAAAAGCTCTATCAAGCCATTGCCGCATGGGCTGAGGATGATTTTCGATCCGTCAACGGACAGATTGAGTATCTGCTGACCGAATGCGTCAAGCAGCGAAGAAAAAACGGAAAATATGTCGGCGAGGAGATCGACGCCCCGCCCGATATCGACGTCAATTCATTTGAATAACAGGATAAAAAAGCAGCCGCTGAAATGAGCATAAGAGCTTGTTTCAGCGGCTTTTTTCAGCAGAAATAATCAACGATCATACCGATGACGCACACAACAAAGAACAGCGAAAACACAATGCCCGAAATCAGCAGGAACCAGTAATTCCAGGGCTTTTCAGCGGCTTCTTTGATCGTCACGGCTGTCGGCGACGGCACGAGATACACCGGCGAGACCGGCAGCGGCGCATTCAGCGCAGAACCGATTTCATCGAGCGGGCGGAAAATGCTGTCCGGCTGCGGCAAACCGGTTTCTGCATATGCAGCCGGATCCGCACCGTAAGGGACAAGGATGACAATATCCGTGCGGCTGCGGTATTTGCGCGCCTTCGTGTTGTCCGTAACGATTTTATAGGTGCGGCCGTTTTCGGCGTTTACGATCAGCTCATAATACTTCCAGCCGGGCTGCCCGCGCCAGCCGGAATACTGATTCCACGACACCACCTCACCGTGCAGTTCCTCTGCGGTTTTCAGGCCGTCAAGCCGTGCGCGGTAATGATGCGCACCGTAAAAGCATAACCCGATGAGTAAGAGAAACGCAAACATATTCTGTCTCCTTATTCAATCAGTCCGAGGGATTGTTTCCAGCGCAGGATCCGGAGCACCGATTCGTCGATCTGTTCCTCTGCGATCAGGCCGGACCGCACCGCGGAAACGATCGCATCCGCCGATGCCGCATCGTCCGCAAAGGTCACGATATCATTGCCGGCAAGCACCGCAGCGACAGCCGCATTCTGCCCGCCGGTATAGAGATTGATCGCGTTCATGCCGAGGTCATCGGTCATGATCACACCGCCGAATCCCAGTTCCTCACGCAGAATCCGGTGTACCTCAGGCGAGAGTGACGCCGGATGATCGGCATCCATGCAGGTCACGATGTTGTGGCTGACCATGACCGCATCCGCGCCCGCATTGATTCCGGCAATGAACGGCAGAAAATCGCCCCCTGTGAAGGCGCCGAAATCGC
The DNA here is from genome assembly GCA_946537515.1 of uncultured Ruminococcus sp. Classification (GTDB taxonomy): domain Bacteria; phylum Bacillota; class Clostridia; order Oscillospirales; family Ruminococcaceae; genus Firm-04. The sequence goes on from CAMNFV010000045.1 coordinate 13,898, forward strand.
GGGAATCATACGCCATAAACTGATGCGTGTCGATGCTGCCGCCGTAGCCCGGAAAGTGCTTGAGCACAGAGCCGAGCCCGCGTGCGCGCATTTCTGATACGACTGTATCGGCATAATCCGCAGTTTCATGCGGATCGAGCCCGAAGGTTCGCGCATAGATATAATTGCTTGGATCGAGCGGAACGTCGCAGACCGGCCCGAGATTGACATTGACGCCGAGCGAGAGCAGAAGATCTGCTTTTTCTGCGGTATCCCCGCGAAGCGCATCCCAGCCGCCCTCATCAAAGATCACGCGGCTGTTGCGGAAGGGTTCTGAACGCAGCTGCGGATTCAGGCTGACGCGATTGACCGGGCCGCCCTCTTCATCGACCGCGATCAAAACGGGCGTTTTCGCAGCCGCCTGCATATTGGCGGTCATTTGCTGCACGGCCGCCGCAGATTTGCCGCTGAATGCACCCGCAAACAGACACATCGCACCGGCACCGCGCCGGATCGCGGCAAGCGCCGCCGCCTCATCCGAAGCGCTCGACATCATCATCTGCTCGGCCTTCTCCTGCAAACTCATCGCCCGGAGCCGCCCGTAGATATCACGCGGCTGCGGCGGTTCAGTCGTTGTGATGCGCGTGGTCGCCGTGGTTTTCGCGGTTGTTTTTGTCGTGGTACGGGAAGTCGTTGTTTTACCGGTCGTTGTTTTAGATGTATTTGATTTCGCGGATGTAGTCTGCGCGGTTCCGGTTGTCGTGATGCCGGATTCCGTCCTGCGCGTCGATTTGGTTTCGGGCGCATCGCCGTTGTGATTCTGAATAATCAGAACGGTATGTCCGCCGCCGGATCCCGCATCCGTCCGTGCACGGGAAGTCTCCGAAGCGATCGTTGTGCCGGTCGTCCCGGTTGTGATTGTACCGGATTTATGCGAAGCGCTTGTCGCAGTCGTCACGGTTGTTTCCGGCAATTCCGTTGTTTCCGTTTCTGTGAGAGTCGTCTCCGAAGCAGAATCCTCGATCGCGATTTCGTCGATCAGCGAATGCTCCTCTTCGGTCGCCTGCATCCCGCAGGATGTCAGCAGCATCCCGGCAGCAGCAAGCGCCGATGATATCCGCCGCTTCATGACAGCTCCTCCAGCAGACCGAGCGACTGCTTCCAGTAAAGGATGCGCAGAACGGACGCATCCAGCTGCTCCTCTTCAATCGTGCCGTCACGCACCGCATCGGTGATCGCCTGCACAGAGCTGTCGAATTCCGAATAACAGAGCAGATCATTTCCGGCAAGAACGGCCGCGACAGCCGGATTCTGTCCGTTTGTAAATTGCGTAATTGCGTTCATTCCGAGGTCATCGGTAATGATGACGCCGCGGAATCCGAGCTCCTCGCGCAGAATGCGGTGAACCTCCGGAGAGAGCGAAGCAGGCTGCTCGCTGTCCATGCACTCGATAATATTATGCGTGACCATGACGGAATCCGCACCGGATTCGATCCCGGTAATAAACGGGAGCAGATCGCGCGATTCAAACTCGCTGTATTCGCGTCCGTCAAAGGCCATATTGAGGTGTGTATCAGCGCTGCCGCCATAGCCTGGAAAGTGCTTGAGCGTACAGCCGAGTTTTTTGTCTTTCATGATGCCGACGACGGTTTCGATGTATTCAGATGTCTCCGCCGCATCGGTGCTGAAGCAGCGCGGATAGATGAAATCCCACTCATTGAACGGCACATCACAGACGGGCGCGAGATTGACATTCAGGCCGAGATCCAGCAGAAAATCCGCTTTTTCTTCGGTATCGCTGCGGATCAGATCCCAGCCGCCCTGACTGAACAGGAACCGCGGGCTCCAGAAATTCGTCTCCCGCAGATTCGGGTTGATGCTGACACGGCAGACACCGCCGCCCTCCTCATCGACCGAGAGCAGCAGCGGGATTTCAGCCGCATCCTGAAAACCGCCCGTCATCGCGCGGACTTCATCGGCAGTTTTGTATGCAAACGGCTGCGCGAAAAGGCAGAGTCCGCCCGCGCCGTTTGCGCAGACATAATCCCCGACGGACGCATCCGTACATCCGACAAGGATCATCTGTGCAGCCTTTTTTTCAAGCGTAAGCGAATCGAGCAGACCGACCAGCTGCGGATCATCCGGCGGCGTATAGACATTCGTCGTCGTGGTGGTGACGGTCGTTTCGGTGGTCGTCGTCAGCGCCCCCTCCGGATATTCGATCACGCGGGAATCATCCGTATACGGAGAAATCTCCACGCCGAAATTACAGCTGCAAAGAATCGCCATGCCGACTGCGGGCAGCATGGCGATGCAGTATTTTAATATTGATTTCATTCTATATTATCTCTCGGTTTCGGGCTTTATCCGACTACGCGGGAATTTGCAGACAGCGCAGAATCCACGGAAATACGAAATTTCCTGATAATTTCAGAAACGGTGCGCAATCAGAAATTGAACCGCGGAATCGCAGCGTATTCCTCCGGCAGTCCGGAAGCATCATCCGGAAAGCCGAGATTTTTGATCAGCACGGACGGTTCATCCGGAAACTGATATTGATTCAGATATTCGATGAAATCCGCTTCCGTATAGCAGAGGCCGCCGTTCCGTCTGTACGGCGCAGCATCCGGACTTTCCGGGAGCCAATGATCGCAGAATTCAAGACAGTATTCACGCAGATTCTCCGCGACAGGATCGGGCACTGCATACAGCATCCGTTCGCCGTCGGCGCTGATGATAACATTTTTCATTTGATTACTCCGTTTCACAGATGACGCATAGCGGGATAAATGTGGTAAGAAAATGCGCAGTATCGTGATCACGCGATCAGTTTTTCAGGCTCTGCATCGGCGCAGGGATTCTGCCGCCGCGCGCGATAAACTTTTCAGCGCTCTCACGGCGTACCGGCATGACAGGGCCGACACCGAAGAGGCCGCCGAAATCGAGCTCCTCGCCTTCCTTCTTCCCGATTGCGGGAATGACACGGACAGCGGTCGTCTTGCTGTTGACCATACCGATCGCAGCTTCATCTGCGATAATCGCGGAAATCGTCGAAGCAGGCGTATCGCCCGGAATGACGATCATATCCAGACCGACCGAGCAGACAGCGGTCATCGCTTCCAGCTTTTCGATCGACA
>CAMNFV010000046.1 GCA_946537515.1 uncultured Ruminococcus sp.
CTGCGGAGAGCGACGAGGGCTCTGCCCTCGACCCGCAAGCCTTTGAAAAGGCTTGCGCGAAACTTTTGAGATGAGTTCATCAAAACTATTTGTTTTAACTATAATTTGCCAACCACCTAAAAAGTTACATACCCATTTTGTAAAATGATTGGTGCGGCCGTTCAGAAATTATGCCAGTCTGTGAAGCAAAGGTCTTTATCGAGATTGTCGTAGGCTGCGCAGAGAATCGACTGCTCAAACTGATCGGAACACTGGAAGCTGACATATGTGTCGAAAAAGCAGATATTCTCCGGCACGATGCCGCGGATGAAACGGTCAAAATTGAACATCGGGAAGCACTTGCGCAGCTGTGCCTCGACATCGGTCTTTTCGATGCTGCCGTCATTTGCAGACTGATCGTATTCCATAATCATTTCGTGCAGGATCTCGTGATTCGGCTGCCAGATCTCCTCCTCCGGATTTTCCGGCATCGCGTCTGCTACGGTCAGCGCTTCGATCTCCCAGAAATCTGCGCCGCAGGCTTCCATATCCTCAAATACGCGCAGGAGAAAATTATCATTGACCTGCTTGATATTCTGCTGAATCTTCTGCTCCAGCCCGTTGATATAATCGGTCAGGATCGCTGCAAGTTCTTCATCCGAACAGTTTTCTGCGTCCGCTGTTTCAGGGATAAAATCCCAGTTCCTGATCTCGTCGGAATCCTCCTGGATCTCGATCTGTTCGTCGCGGTAGAGACCGATATATCCGAAGTCAAATGTTCCCTTGACGGAAAAATATCCGTCGTTTGCAAATACCTGTACCATGTTTTACTCCTTTTCATGCGGATAATCAGGCGCTTGTCGCCCAGCGGTAGAGGATGTATTCGGATTTGGTTTCCAGGATCGCAGACCAGTCATTCCACGCGTCTTTGCCGACGGCGAATGCCTGCAAAACCGGTTCGTGCAGAAATCCGACGCGCTGGCTCATATCCTTGAAATCCGAGTCGATGTTGATATCAAATGGCTCATAACTGCGCTCCCGGTAGTATTCCTCATATTCTTCATCATAGAAATCGCTGCTTTCATCGGCATTGAGAAATTGAATTGCTCCGTCGAGAAATGCATCTTTGGATGCAAAATCCGTTTTCGGCGCAATGACGATCATGATATAGTTTTCCAGGTTGCCGTTAAAGCAGCAGTTACCGAAATCAAGTGCGATCATATGCGGTTGTCCTTTCTCAGATAACTGTTTCGTCCGATACGGCAACAGCCTGAAAGCACGAGGCTCTCAGGCTGCTTGACCGTGGTTTTTCTCATCCCTTTTTTACATGCTGCTCAACGCATTCATGCCATTGTTATCCTGCGGTGCTTCTTCCGCAGGTGCAGGCTCCGGATTGTATTCACCGGCAGCCTCTGCCATTGCTGCAAGAGATGCCAGATCACCGCCGGCAGCCGGTTTCGGTGCAGCAGGTGTGACCGGCGGAACCGGTGCGGCAGGCTTCGGCGCGGCCGCAGTCACCGGAGATACAGGTGCAGCGGGCTTCGGAGCGGAAGGCGCAACCGGCGGAACGGTTACGGCAGGCTTCGGTGCAGCGGGTTTCGGAGCAGGTGCGGCAGGCTTCGGTGCAGCAGCTTTTGCAGCTTCCGCGGCAGCAGCCTTTGCTTCCTCTTCCTTCTTCTTCTGGATCGCTGCAAAATCCTTTTCTTCGTAATCACCTTCGAGCCAGCCGACACGTTCGAGCTGCTTGACCGGTATACGCTTGAGCGGCGAATACAGGAACTTCGTACAATGGTATCCGGCGTCTACCATGCCTTTTTTTGTACATAGTACCTTATTGCCGTCGCTTGCACGCTTGCCGTGCTCACAATATTCACATTTCGGTTCAATCGCCTTTCCAAAATACTTTCCGCCTTTGGAGAATACATCAAAAAGTCCCATATTGGTCACCTCGTTCAAATCGGCATGGCCGCAGAATCCCGTCGATTCCGCGCACTTTGCCCATGTGTTTTCTCCATTATAACATATTTTTTTGAGTTTGTCTAGTCCTTTTTTAGAAGAAATGGAAATCCGGAACAAAAAATTAGGATTGCCGGAATCGGAGAACCGGTGCGCGATACGGCGGCGGGCTGTGCCAGAACGGAGACAGCATCGGAATCATCGAATAATCCAGCTGCTGCGTACAGAATCAAAAATGTGATGCAGGCGGCGGCAAGCCGGATCAGCAGCAGTGCCTTCAGCCGGACGATGCCGCCGGAAAGCGCGGTACATTGCAGCTGGACACATAATCCACCAAAGGAAAGCAGCGCCGCAGAGAGCGCGGCCAGCATCCGGAAGGACAATCCGCAGCTGAACAGCATCGGCAGCTGCGTTACATCCGAGACTGCTGCCGTCAGCGCACGGACGGTCTGTGCGGGGATTCCGATTCCTGCTCCGAGCCGGATGAGCGCCGATGTGATCCCGGTCAGGTCGCAGAGGAGCATCAGCTGCCCGAAGAACAGCACCATGCCGCAGATCATGCACAGACTGCGCATTGCGCCGGATACCGCACGCGGAAGCGTATCCGCAGAAATCCGGACGGCCGGTGCGGGAAAATCATCATGAGCAGGGGAATGCGAAAACAGGCGCAGCAGGAGCAGATTCGAGAGCATACAGCCGCCGAGCATCATCCAGCCGAGCGGCGCGCTGCCGAACATCCGGGCACCTGCGAATCCGACCAGAAAGGCAGGACCGCCGCCGTAACAGATGCAGGCGAAACGTCCGGCGGCATCTGTTGAGAGCCGCTGCGCCGCGGTCATCCGGCAGAGCAGCAGCGTCCCGACCGGATAGCCCGCGATCTGACTGATGAGAAACACCGTCAGCAGCTCCGGCGGCAGATGCAGCAGCCGCGCAAGCCGCGTAAGCCTTGAACCGAGCCATGCTGCCGCGCCGGAATCAATCAGCAGATTCGACGCTGCCATGCACCCGAATAATGAGGGGATCAGCGTTTCCAGACAGAGCCGCAGCCGCTCCGCCGTGATTGCGGCCGCGGCCTCTGCATGGACAGCTGTCAGGAAAAATACAGTCAGCAAAAGAATGGCGGCGCCTGCTGTGCGAACGGGAATGCGGTGTACGGCTTGCGTCATGGCGGGCTCCTTTCCGGCGGTTTTATATATCGTATGCGGGCTTGTTCTGCGGTATGTTTCTTTTTCCATATACAATTATATACACAGAATGCGGCGGCATTTTTTCACGTTGCTGCGCATATTCTCATAAAGCAAATACAAAACGCCGTTCTATGCTCAATATGAAAGGGTGCGATCACGATGCAACAGCCTGCAATGTTTTTAGACCGCATGGAACTCTGCGGCAATTCCGACCTCTATATCGACCGCTGCCGCCGTCTGCTCGAATGCAGCGATATGCTCATGCTCTTTGAGCTCGGCGGGCATCAGCCGGGAAGCCGCCACCGCGCCGCTGTCTGGGGACACGGACTCTCCGCCTCGGATTACAGCAAAGAGGGACTGCATATCTGCGGCGAGATCCGTGCGATCGAATTTGACGGCGGATTGTGAGGCGGCTATGGCTTATATTCGGTTTACTGCTGCCGGGGAGCAGCTTGCGGCGTTCCGGGATGCGCTCCGCAGAAACGGTGTCGCCTGCCGCGGACAGCAGATCAGCGGCGGGGTATTGACGGCGCAGACATCCGCCGGTGCGGTGAAGATGCTGGAAGCGCTTGCGGAATATCATGAAATCAAACTTTCAATTACAGCTCGCCGCGGTCTGCGATTCCGGCTCGCGCCATTCCGGAAACGGTGCGGATTCCTGCTCGGGGCCGTCTGCGGCGCATGGTTTCTCTGGTGGTGCAATGCCGCTGTCCGGAGCATTGAGATCACCGGGAATCAGCGCATCCCCGAAAAGGAGATCATCCGGGCACTCGCGGAACTCGGTGTCTCTTACGGCGTACCGTTCCGCGATCTGCCGTATCAATATCTCGAACAGCAGATGCGGCTTGCGGTGCATGATATCGAATGGATTACCATGCGGCATGAGGGCGGCCGGCTGATCGTCGATCTGACAGAGGAACGGCTGCCGCCGGAGATGCATGACCGCCGGATCCCCTGCAATGTCATTGCGGCCGAAACTGCACAGATCACCGGCATGGATATCCGCAGGGGATTTGCCGTGAAGCAGATCGGGGATACCGTTCACGCGGGCGAACTGCTCATCACCGGCGCACAGACGGATGCATTCGGTATCTGCAAATACTACCACGCAGAGGGCATCGTCACAGGCACTTATTTCGATACCTTTGAGCAGACGCTGCCGTTTGTCTCTGAAATTCCCGTGCGCGCCCGGACGCGGACGGAGACCGTCCTTTCCGTATTCGGCAGACGGATCCCGCTGACGCTCGGCTTTGCACGGCCGGAACCGGATGCAAATCTGATCTATGAGGAGGATTCGGAGCCGCTGTATCTGTTTCAGAGGCGTCTGCCGCTCGCGCTCATCCGCTGCCGGTACACCGTTCAGGAGACTGCGATCACCGTTTTTTCGGAGGACGAAATCCGTTCCATGCTGGAGGAATCGGCGGCACGGTATGTGCAAAATTTTCACGCTGATGACACGCTTATCAGCAAAAAGGCTGAATTTTCCCGCTCCGATTTGGGCATATCGCTGAAAATCAACTATGTTTTTGAGGGGGTTATCGGGAAAAGCAGTGAAATTTTTGTGAAATTATCCTAAAACTATTCCATTTTTCTTTTGTTTGTGATATAATAGACATAGAATTTATCATGCGCTTTCTGCGGCCGGTGAACGGTCCTGCGGAAAGCAGCTTATCACAAAGGAGCAGATTCAAAAAAACACATGGCAGAACTGATTTGGAATGCAGCAAATCCCGATGAGATCGCGGCTGTTTTCGGCAGCTACGACTCAAACCTGAACCTCATTCAAAAGAAGTTTCAGGTCGTCATCGTCAACCGCGGCACCGGTGTCAAGATCACAGGACCGGAGGAGAATATCCGCAAAGCCGCCGAGGCGATGGATGTGCTGCTGGAAAACACCCGTAAGGGCACCGGCATCAATGAGCAGAGCGTGCGCTATGTTGTCTCAATGGTCGCCGATGATGCCGCCGAAGAAGTCAAAACTCTGACCGCGGATGCCGTCAGCGTCACGCTCTCCGGCAAACCGATCCGTCCGAGAACAGTCGGACAGAAAAAATATCTCGATGCAATCGCTGCAAATACTATTGTACTCGGCATCGGGCCTGCCGGTACCGGCAAAACCTATCTCGCCGTCGCGATGGCTGTCAAGGCACTCAAAAGCCATGAGATCAGCCGCATCATTCTCACGCGGCCTGCCGTCGAAGCAGGCGAGAAGCTCGGCTTTCTCCCCGGAGACCTGCAGGATAAAGTCGATCCCTATTTGCGTCCGCTCTATGATGCACTCTTTGAGATGCTCGGTGCGGAAGCCGTCGAGCGTGATCTTGAGAAGAATATTATCGAGATCGCTCCGCTGGCCTACATGCGCGGCAGAACGCTCGACCATGCCTTCATCATCCTCGATGAAGCACAGAATACGACGTCTGAGCAGATCAAAATGTTCCTGACAAGACTCGGTGAGGGCAGTAAAATGGTCATCACCGGCGATATTACCCAGATTGATCTCCCCGATCCGCGCCGCTCCGGTCTGATTGAGGCGATGCGCGTGCTCAAAACTGTCGATGACATCGTGATTCACCAGTTCTCGGAAAAGGATGTTGTCCGCCACAGACTTGTGCAGGATATCATCACCGCCTACGCGAATTACGAGCATAAAAATACACAAAATCACCATGAAAGGAAAAGAAACAAAAATGGCTAAGCTGAAGGTTTACATCAAAGATACACAGCATGAGGTGAAGATTCCGGTCGGAATCCGCCTGCTGATCCGCCGCTGCTGTCAGGCGGTGCTGACAACGGAGGGCTTCGGTCACGATACCGAGGTCAGCGTCTCCTTCGTCAACAATGAGGAGATCCGCAAGCTCAATGCACAGTACCGCAATAAGGATATGGAGACCGATGTGCTCTCCTTCCCGCTCTGCGAGGGCGATCACCTCGAAATCAACACCGAGAACGGCTTTGTCCTGCTCGGCGATATTGTCATCTCCATGGAAATGGCGGTCAAGCAGGCGAAAATGTACGGACATGTTCTGGAGCGCGAGGTCGCGTTCCTGACGGTTCACTCTATGCTGCATCTGCTCGGATACGATCATGAAAAATCTTCGCTGGAGCAGAGACAGATGCGCGAGAAGGAAGAATCTGTGCTCGAAAAGCTCGGCTTCTCCAGAGATACCAGCTATATCGTACCGGAGGATCAGGAATAATCCATGCAGGAAAACGGCAAGACGAAAATTCTGTTCGCAGCGATCGCCGGGCATACCAATGCCGGAAAATCCTCGCTGCTCAATGCGCTGATCGGCGAGAAGATCGCCTCTGTCAGCCCGAAGCCGCAGACCACGCGCACACGCATTACCGGCATCCGTAATATCGGGCAGACGCAGCTGGTCTTTACCGATACGCCCGGCCTGCACCGCGCACGCACAAAGCTCGGCGACCAGATGCTGAAAGCTGCGAAGGAAGCAGTCTCCGAGATCGACTGCGTTATCTTCATGCAGGACTGTACAAAGCCGCTCGGTGAGCAGGAGCAGATCATGCTCGATAATCTCACAAAGCAGGGCACACCGGTCATCTTCCTTTATAATAAGATCGACCTGCTCAAAGAGAAAACGGCGCTCGCGCCGCTGCTTGTTGAGGCCGAGAACCGCTGGCATCCGGCGGCGATCATTCCGGTTTCCGTGACGCGCAATGACGGCGTACAGGCTGTGCTGGATGAACTGCTCAGCCGCGCCGTGGAAGGCCCGCATTATTTCCCCGAGGATATGATCACCGATCAGCCGGAGAGAGTGCTTGCTTCGGAGATCGTCCGGGAGCAGCTGCTTTATCTTTTGCAGGATGAAGTGCCGCACGGTGTCGCGGTTGTCACCGAATCGTTCTCGGAGCGGGAGGATAAGGATATCCTCAATATCTCGGTATTGATCTACTGCGAAAAAGAATCGCATAAGCGCATGATCATCGGCAAGAACGGTTCCATGCTCAAAAAGGTCGGCGCGAATGCCAGACGGGAGCTCGAAAAGTTCTTCCGGATCCAGGTCAATCTCCAGACATGGGTCAAGGTCAAGGAGGACTGGCGCAACCGCGATATGATGATTGAACAATTCGGACTGAATTTCAATCAGTAAAATTTACCATGATACTTTACGCTGATTCCGCATATGCTAACCGCAAAAGGAGGCTTGCATATGCGGAATCAAAATGCTTATCTGACCGACAGAATGGCGATGAGATCCCGGCAGCAGCGCTGGGATGCGTTCTGTCAGAGCGGCAGCGTCGCGGATTATCTCGAATACCGCGCCTGCTGTATCCATGAGGACGGGAACTATGCAGACGCATCTGAATATCAAGGGACTGGTCATCCGGGAGACAGCCTTTCAGGATGCCGATAAGATCATTGAGCTCTTTACCGAGGACGGCATCCGCACGGTGCGGGTGCGGTCTGCGCGGAAACCCGGCAGCAAATATGCGGCCGTTACGCAGCTCTTTTCTTACGGCGAATTCTGTCTGCGATGCAGCGGGGACAGGCTCTTTCTCGACAGCGCCGTTTCGCTGAATCTCTTTTTCGGGATCCGGAATGATCTCGATGCGCTGGCGCTCGCATCTTATTTTGCAGAGCTCATCCGCAGAACTGTGACAAATCAGCCGCAGCCGCAGCTTTTGCGGCTGTATTTGCTTGCGCTGCATCATCTCTCGGAGCATTCCAGGCCGGTCCCGCTGGTCAAGGCGATCTTTGAACTGCGGCTCATGACGGAGATCGGTATGATGCCGAATCTCGTCTGCTGTCAGGAATGCATGACCTATCTGCCGAAGCATCCGATCCTGCGGATCCGGTTTGCGGATTTTGTCTGCCGTGAATGCAGGGCGATGCCCGATTCCAAGGACCGGGATGTTCCGCAGGCGGTGCTGCTCGCGGCAAGACATGTTGTGTTTTCCGAATTTGACCGGCTGTTTCAGTTCCGGCTGAAAGGGCGCAGCGCCGATGCGTTCGGGGAATATACCGAACAATATCTGCTGCATCAGCTCGGGATGCATTTTCCGACGCTCGATTTTTATCATGAACAATGCGATCCGCAGCCGGAGTTTTGATTGAACGGAGCAAAGCATGAGAAACATACTGTTTGAAACAGAGCGGCTTTCCGTCGGGAAGTTTCTGCCGGAAGATTATAATGATCTTGCGGAGATCCTGACGGATCCCGATGTGACATTCTTTGAGCCGTATCCGACCTTTACGAAAGAGGCCTGTGTGCAGGAAGCGGCGAAATTTGCGCATAGTGAGGAGTTCTTTGCGGTGCTCCTGAACGGGAAAGTCATCGGGAAGATCTGGTTTGCAAAGCGCAATGCCGGGACCTATGAACTCGGGTATACATTCCATGCCGCTTTTCAGGGCAAAGGCTATGCTTCGGAGAGTCTGCGCGGCTTTCTGCAATATGGATTCACGCAATGCAATGTGCGCAGAGTGATCGCTGAAATTGACAGCAGAAACGAAAAATCCGTGCATCTTGCAGAACGGCTCGGAATGCGCAGGGAAGCATTCCATAAGGAACTGTTTCCGGATAAAAATGATCCGGCGCAATACAATGATTTTTACATCTATGCGATTCTGCAAAAGGAGTTTGCCGGGGCAGGATCAGAAGGCGGTGCGGCTGTATGAAACAGATGCTGACACCCGGTGAACTGCGTGCGGTCAAATTCTATGAGGGCGATATTCCGGAATGCGACAGCAGCGATCCGTTTTGGGGCGATACGCACGCATACGTGACACTCAATGCGCTGCTTTATGACGATCTTGCGACGGAATATACGCGGGTACGCGAGGGCAAACAGCTCAATCCGGAAATGCTCCGCGACTGCAATCGGCTCAGGGCGCTCTATGCAGCGCTGCATTCCGCTGCGGAAAAAGGCGCGGGGACGTGCAGCATGACCGGCTATCGCGTGGAGCGTGCCCGCGATTTTCAGGTCTGTCTGCAAAAGGGGATGACCTGCGCATTTACTTCGACTTCGATTGACGGCTTTCTTCCGGCATACGGCGACAAGCAGGAGATCGTGTTGCTGACGTATCATGTGCCTGCCGGTGTGCCGCGGATCGTATTCTCGGAGATGCTGGACAGCTATCGCAAATCAAGTGAAAATGAAATGCTGCTGCCGCCGTTTCTGCGGTTTACGGTCAGAGAACGGCCGCTGAGCGATGCGGAATGCACGATCACCGATCTCAACGACGAACCGCCGAAAGCTGCGTATTTGCTTGAAATTCAGAACGCGCAGAAATCTGCTCCGGCAATCGCTGACGATACATGGAACGATGTATATCCTGCTGTTTGCAGGCTCTATGCGCAGATGCAGGCGCAGATGCCGGAAGCAGCGCTCGATCCCGCGGACTGTGCTGCTTATCTGCAATGCAAGCGGGCAATTCAGCAATTTGTGAAATCACTTTAAGGTAATACTGATTAAAGTGCCTCCGGCGGATTTTTTATGGGGACTCTGTCCCCAAACCCCTGCTTAAGGGCTACTAGCCCTTTGGAATCCCATTTTAAGAGCCAATATGAAAATCACGTATTTGCATTATTATTCTAAAAGTGGAATTCCAAAGGGACATGTCCCCGTTTTTGATCCATCGGAGATACCGATTTAATCATCGCTTCCTTAAATTCGGACGGAAAGGAGCAAAGCCTTGCGGGATTTTGAAAACATGAATCCGGCAGCCGTCACCGTTCATCTGATGCTGACGGCCTGCATCACGATTTTTTGCATGGAGCCGGTGCTGCTCGGGCTTTCGCTGCTCTGTGCAATTTGCTTTTTTATCATGCGAAACGGCAGCAAACACGTCGGTTTCCATATTGGTGCGATCGGGATGCCGGTGATCTTTGCGCTGCTCAACCCGTTCTGGAATCAGCACGGAACGACCGTGCTGTTTTTCATCAATCAGCGCGCTTATACCGCCGAAGCACTCTTCTACGGCGCTGTGACCGGCATCCGGCTCGCGGCGGTGCTTTATTGGTTCCGCAGCTTTTCCGATCTTATGACCAGCGAAAAGCTGTTTTACTTATTCCGGTATCTCTCCCCGAAGCTGGCGCTTGTCTTTTCAATGGCGGTGCGCAATCTGACGCTGTTCCGGCAGCAGATGCAGAAGATCCGGCTCTCGCAGAAAGCGGTCGGGCTGTATCGTGAGGGGCATCTGATCGACGATATCCGCGGAGAATTGCGCATTTTTTCGATTCTCCTGACATGGGCGCTCGAAAACGGCATCATCACCGCAAACAGTATGTCTGCACGCGGATATGGTTCCGGAAAACGCAGCAGCTTCACATTTTTTCGCTGGCATACAGGCGATTTTATTCTGCTGGCCGCTTCCGTTTTACTCGGCGGTGCGGTGATTGCGGGGATCGCTTCCGGCGCCACGGACTGGCAGTTTTATCCGGTCTGTGAACCCGCGCCGTATCGGCTGCCGCTGATATCGGTACTCACGGCTTACGGGCTGCTGGCATTGCTGCCGGTCATTCACGAGGGAAAGGAGACATGGACATGGAAGCGCTTGCGGTCAGAGATCTGACAGTCACATTTCCGGAATGCGATGCGCCGGTGCTGACGGATGTTTCCTTTCGGCTGGAACAGGGGGATTTTGCGGTCATCTGCGGCGCGACCGGCTGCGGAAAAACCACGCTGCTGCGGATGCTCAAGCGCGAACTGACGCCGCTTTGTACACAGCAGGGAAGCGTGACATTCTGCGGGAAGCCGATTGCGGACCTCGATGCGCGAACCGCCGCCGCCGAGATCGGCTTTGTCATGCAGCATCCTGAGCAGCAGATCGTGACGGATAAGGTTTGGCATGAGCTTGCATTCGGGCTGGAAAACATGCAGACGCCGCCTGAGATCATGCGGCGCAGAATCGCAGAAATTGCATCATATTTCGGTATGGAATCCTGGCTCGACCGCGATCCGGCGACACTCTCCGGCGGACAGAAGCAGCTGCTCAATCTTGCAAGCGTCATGATCATGCAGCCGAAGCTCCTGCTGCTCGATGAACCGACTGCGCAGCTGGATCCGATTGCCGCGGCGGATTTCCTGACGACGCTGCACCGTCTCAATCAGGATTTTTCTGTGACGATCCTGATTGCGGAGCACCGGCTGGAAGAGGTCATTCCGCTCTGTTCGCAGCTGCTGCTCATGGAGCACGGAACGGTTACAATGCAGGATGCACCGCGTGATCTGCTGTCAAAGCTCCCGCCGGATGCGCCGGTACTTGCCGGAATGCCCGCAGCAGTGCGGCTCTATCATGCGCTGCATCCGGACTGCGGCTGCCCGCTCTCTGTCTGTGAGGCGCGGAACCGGATGATGCCGCTGCTGCCGCCGGAAACAGTCATCCCCGATGAAACGGAATCCCCTGCACAGACTGAAGATGCAGTACAGGTCAGGGGGGCATACTTCCGCTATGAACGAAACGGGCGGGATATTTTGCAGGATCTGAGCTTTACTGTTCAGACAGGGGAGCTCTACTGCCTGATCGGCGGAAACGGCGCGGGAAAATCAACCGTGCTCTCTGTGCTGTCGGGGATCCTGCGCTGCTATACCGGAAAAATCAGCATCTTCGGGAAGCCGATCGGAGATTACAAGCACCGCAGTCTGCATCAGGGATGTGTCTCGCTGCTGCCGCAGGACGTGCAGACGGTTTTCCTCTGCAATACCGCTGCGGAAGAACTTGCCGAAACCGATAAGCATTATCGGGAGATGCTCGCGGATTTTCCTTTTGATCTGGAACCGCTGATGCAGCAGCATCCCTATGACCTCAGCGGCGGAGAACAGCAGCTGCTTGCGCTGGCAAAGGTCATGCTGACGAAACCGCGGCTGCTGCTGCTCGATGAGCCGACGAAGGGGCTGGATGCGCAGTCAAAGGCGCGGTTTGCGGCTGTGCTGCACGGTTTGCAGGCGCAGGGCGTCACAATCCTGCTCGTGACGCATGATATCGAATTTGCGGCCTGTCATGCAGACCGCTGCGGATTTTTATCCCGCGGCGCGCTGATTTCTGCGGATATTCCGACAAGATTTTTCTCGGAAAATGCGTTCTATACGACCGCTGCAAGCCGCATTTCACGCGGGTATTATACGCAGACTGTGACCGTAGAGCAGATCGTGCAGCGTGCGAACGGAAACGGAGAAAACACATGAAATTGCTTGTGATTGATGTGCAGAATGCGGTTTTTACGCCTGCACTTTATGCATATGATACCTTCACGGCGAATCTCACACGGCTGATTGAATCGGCGCGCCGGACAGGAACCGAGGTCATTTTCATCCGGCATGATGACGGTGCCGGTGAACCGCTCTCGCCCGGGAATCCGGGATTTGAAATTGCAGCACCGTTTTCGCCGCTTCCCGGCGAGCGCGTATTTGATAAGCAGGTCAACAGTCCGTTCCGCGATTCCGGTCTGACCGAATATCTGCGCAGATGCGGCGAAAATACGCTGATGATCACGGGACTGCAAACGGAATATTGTGTGGATGCTGCGGTGAAATGCGGCTTTGAGCACGGCTTCCGGATCATTGTTCCGGCATATGCGAATACCACAACTGACAATGCACACCTGACCGGCGCGCAGAGTTATCACTACTATAATGCATTCATCTGGAACCGGCGTTATGCCGCGTGTATTCCGACAGCGGATGCGATTGCAATGATGTAACCGAAAGGGGGGCGCGCATGTTCGTGATCCGATCTGAAAATATCCGCAGAATGCTGCGCATTGCGCTGCCCTTTGCGGTCATGCCTGCGCTGGTGCTGCTGCTGCCGCTCGGCATTCAGTCGCAGTATTACGCGCTTGTCAGCTTCATCATGGTGCTGCTGGCGCTGCTGCTCTTCCTCGCGGGATTTGAACGCCGCGATCTCGGCACGCGCAGAATGATCCTCGTTTCCGTGATGACGGCGCTTTCAGTGCTCGGGCGGCTGCTGCCGCTCATTAAGCCGATCACCGCGCTGACGGTGCTTTCCGCGATGTATCTCGGGCCCGAAGCCGGTTTTCTCGTCGGAGCGCTCTCGGCGGTGCTCTCAAATTTTGTCATGGGACAGGGCCCCTGGACGCCGTTTCAGATGCTGGCCTGGGGACTGATCGGGCTGTTTGCCGGCATCCTTGCGAAGCCCCTGCAGCGTTCGCCGCTGCTGCTTTACATCTACGGAATGCTCTCCGGCGTTGCGTATTCGATGCTGCTCGATATCTGGACGACTGTCTGGACATACAAGGAATTCACGCTGGCGGAATATGCGGCGGCGATCTCGACTGCTGTCCCGCTGACCTGTCTGTATGCAGTTTCCAATCTGCTGTTTCTCATCGTGCTGCGCAAGCCGATCGGCGACAAGCTCTCCCGTATCAGGAAAAAATATGGACTATAGAAATCAAAAGCCGCTGAAATGAAGCAATTACGCACATTTCAGCGGCTTTGTGTTATTATAGATTGATCGTATAGAGCCACATGATCCGGTCGCCGTCATGCACCGGACAGGCGCCGCATCCGACGGACGGACGCTCGCCGTTGACCGTATACGTCCAGCCGGAGAGATCGCCGAAGTCGAATTCATAAAGCGACGCGATGCCGCAGACATAGGCCGTATTGACCGAATCGCCGGAAACGCCGTCCACTTCGATTTGCAGCCCGTATGCCTTGACGGCGTCATAGAGCAGATCGAGCGCGTTTTCATCGGGAGAGATCGCAAATTCGGTCAGCGGCATAATCTCGCCGTCAGCGGGGAATTTTTCGCTGCCCGGCAGACCGCAGATCACATCGCAGCGGATGCCCATTGTCACCGTGCCGCCGCCTGTGCGTGCCTCATTCTGATAAAACTGCGCAGGGGATTCAATTTTGATCAGCCAGATCAGCGCCGCTGCGGCAGCAAAGCCGAACAGGAGCGTCAGATAGGTTTTCGGGCTGCGGCGTTTGCGCACAAAGCAGATGACCGCGGCGCCGCCGAACAGAATCCCGGCTGCTGCCGTCAGCGGAATGCGGTAGGGATATTTCTCCGTATCGCTGCGCGGATCGGCGGGCGGTTCGGTTGTATGGATCTGCTCCGGGACAGAGGCTGTCGTCGCAGCGGTCGTACTGCTGACGGTTTCGCGCGCATTTGCTGCGGATTCTGATGTCCGGAATGCGGTCGTCTGCGCTGCGGGTGCGGAAGTTGTGCTTTTGCCGGATGATGTCTGTGCCGCGGAAGATGCTTCTGATTCCGCTGTTCGCTGCGCAGATGATTCATGCGGTGCGGTTGTTTCTTTCGCAGGCGGCTCGGTCACAAGTGCGGGTGCCTCGCCGTGAAACAGCAGCAGATTCCGGCTCTGCTGCTGCAATTCCGCCGCAGTCAATGCCTCATAGACCTGGACCGTTGCCATATCGCTGACTTCCCCGCCGAAGGTATGGGCAAATCTGCCGTCTGCTGTCCGGAATTGCAGAATGCCGTCCAGGAGCGTATTCCCGGATGCAATGAAACGGGTGTCCGAGAGCGCGTCGATTCCGAGGGCGGAAAGTGCGATCCAGACCTGTGCCGTACTCTCGGCGTTTTCTGTTCCGAAGCTTTGATATGCGCCGCTCGAAAGCTGCGTATCAGCGAGGAAATTCACGCCTGCTTCAATCGCGCCGGATGCTTCGGGCGTATTCTGATACGGTGCGAGCGCCTGCAAAGTCATTGCTGTGACATCCGTATCCCCAAAGGTCCCCTGCAGCGACCAGCCGCCGTCCGGAGCCTGGCAATTCACCAGCTCCGAAACCAGCGATGCAGGTGTATGCTTTTCGGACTGCACGCCGTTATTGACAAGATGCAGCGCGAAAATCCAGCTCATGATGCCCATTTCACCGGCACTCTGATCGAGCAGCTCCGTGCAGACAGCCGGGGGAGCCGGTTCACAGGCCGTCACCGCCAGCGCCATGCGTTCCCGTGTTGTTGCAGAGGAGACAGTCTCCGATGCAAGATAATTCTGCAATGCATTGCTGTATGCCGAATGGTCATAGCCGCCGCGTGCCGACAGGATCATCGTATACCAATCCGGCGCACTCAGACCGATCTGCGCGGGGAGCGTTTCATTGAGCCAGCCCTGCACATCCCCGCCGCTGACGGATTCCAGCAATTCTTCGGCATAAACCGGAATCTGATCGTCAAAGGCGGCTGCGGAAAGCGGAAAAAACAGCCGGATGCCGCCCAGAAGAATCATCAGAGCGGCAAATCCGGCTGCATATTTCCGTTTACGGTCAGTCATTGCGGCGGCGGAGTGCAAATGCTGCTCCGCTTGCGAGCACCGCGGTCAGCGCGAGCGCCGGGATCGCAGCGGATTCACCGGTTTTTGCTGCGGTCGTGGAAGTGCTGCTGCTCTTGGCTGCGGTCGTTGTGACAGCGGGCGTGCCCTTTCCGGTCGTGGTGGTGCCTGCTGTGGTTGTGGTGGTTTCAGCCGTTGTGCTTGTGGTTTCCGGCGCTGCGGTTTCTGCGGCGGAAACTGCTGCGAGCAGTACGGGCGGAACGAGTGTATCCGTATCGGAGACTGCGCTGATCAGCAGATCGCCTGCCTTGTCAAGCTTAACCTTGACAGCGCCGTTTTCATCGGTCTTGAAGGCGGTCTTTTCGCCGCCGATCGTGATATCAGCACCGGCTGCCGGAACTGCCTTTGCAGTACCGTCTGCGCCGAATACAAACTTGCTCAGCTTGAGCTCCACTTCATCGCCCTGCTTTGCATCCTTGATCTGCTTCTGATCGAAGAAGCTGTAGCAATCGCTGTATTTTGCAGCATCTTTATAGACAAATGCTGCAACGTAATCACCGGCCTTTACCTCATCGGTCAGGCCCATAGAAAACTGATTGTTGACATAGTAGCCGTAGCTGCCGCCGTTGGTGACGCCCCAGAGCTTATCAATGCTCAGACCCCAGTCGGTCTGCTTGGAGAGATAACCGGCTGCCGCACCGCCCTCAAAGAACGCCTCGTGGGCTGCATACAGCGTTTCGTCGATATCGAATTTACCGTCGCCGTTCCGGTCGGAAACCGTAACAGGCTTTGCAGGGACAGTCAGCGTGCCTGCGTTGCTGATCGTGACATCGACCGTGATCGTATCTGCGGCAGATGCGGAAATGAGCGGCAGTCCGAGCTGTGCCAGGACGGCTGCGGAGAGCAAAATACCTGTGATCTTTGCTTTCATGACTCTTCTTCTCCTTCATGTTTGCGGGACGGAATGCTGCCGGCATTCTGCCTGTCGATTTTTGCAGCGGTGCGGCGCTGTTTTGTGCGGATCCGTTTTTCCTGCTGCATTTGCAGATGTGCAGGATCACGCGGCGGCTTCAGCCCTGCTGCTTCAAGCGCGCGCGGAAATGCGCCGAGATGTGCCTTGATCAAAACGATCTCGGAATCGGAAAAATCACGCCGCTGCGGCAATCTGTCTGTCCCGCTTTCCCGCAGCGATGCCTGCTTTTCCAGAAGCATTGCAATCGCCTGATCTTTTCCGTTTTTCTCCATGACTGTTTCCTCATCAGCACATAAAAAAAGCGCTGCTTTCCCGCCCGCATCGGGCTGAAAGTGCGCAGCATCACAAAGCCCTGCCATACAATTCTGTACGGGGCTTTCCGACGGTGCATTTTTCATACCCAAAAATGTGAGCGCGGTATTCCGCGGCTCTGACCGCTGTATGTATGCAGCAAGTATTCCGGCTTTGACGGTAATGGCTGTTGCGGCGGATTTTCACCGCGCTTCCCTCTGATCCGCTCTGAATGCGGAGCTGCATACCTATTAAATTGTAACTGTATTATAGCATATCGGCTTCGGTTTGTCAAGCAGAAAGCCGCTCA